>CANHST010000034.1 GCA_947463235.1 Acidimicrobiaceae bacterium | reverse complement strand
TGGAACGTCTTGTCCCACCGACCGTCGTCCACCTCCAACGTCGCGCCGTAGTACGGGTTGGTGGCGGCGTTGTTCACCAAGATGTCGAGCCCACCAAAGCGTTCGATGGTGGCAGCCACCACGGCGCCTGCCGATGCCGAATCTCCGGCGTTCGCGGCGTACACCGCAACGTCGCCGTCCATCTCCGCCGCCGCTGCTTCGAGGGCGTCCTGCTTGCGCGAGGTGATCATCACCTTGGCGCCCGCGGCTGCCATCGAGGCCGCAATGGCCTTACCGATGCCGCGCGAGCCACCAGTGACCAGCGCGACCTTTCCCTCCATCGAGATCTGCATGGAGGCGACGTTAGTCAGCCGCGTGACGCTTTGACCGCAGCGATCATCTCGGCGCGAGTGTCGACCGCAAGGCGCTGGTACACGTGGGTGAGGTGCGTCTTCACCGTCTTCTCGGTGATCCCCATGCGCTCGGCGATCTCGCGGTTCCGCAATCCCTCGACCACGTAGTCCACCACCTCGCGCTCACGCACCGACAGCTCGGGCATCTGCCGAGCCGGGCGAGCAGAAAGAATCGCCTGAGCAGCACGTGGGGCCAAGGGCGACTCGCCCTGAGCGGCGGCTCGCACCGCCCGCAGAATGTCGTCCATGCCACCGTCTTTCAGCAGGTAGCCCGCAGCGCCGGCGTCGATTGCCTCCAGCACGGTGCGGCGCTCGGAGAACGACGACAGGACCACCACTGCGGTGGACGGGTACGTGGTCGAAACACGACGCGTCGCCTCGACGCCATCCATGCCCGGCATGGAGAGGTCCATCAGCACCACATCGGGACGATGCTGCTCGACCAATGCGATCGCCTCGGCCCCGTCGGTAGCCAAGCCAACCAGATCGATGTCGTCGGCGCCACCGAGCAGCATGGCGAGACCATGTCGCACGAGTTCGTGGTCGTCGACCACGAGTACCTTGATCATCGCGGTACCGCCAGTTCGACACGGGTTCCGGCTCCGGGCCGCGACTCGACCGAGAGATCGCCTCCTGCGGCACGCGCCACGTCGGTGAGTAGCCGAACGCCGAAGTGCCCATCCGCTTGCGCCGCTTCCAGTGCCGCGGCATCGAAGCCAACACCATCATCCACGATCGTGAGCAGCACCATGTTCTTCACGTGATCCCGAAGCGTCACGGTGACCGACGAGGCATGAGCGTGCTGCTCCACGTTACGGAGCGCCTCGCGGGTGGTGCGGTAGATCAACGAGTGCGCCACCGACGACATCTCACCGGTGGCCAGATCGGTGAACTCGGTGCGTACACCGTGCGCCTCGAACGGGGCCAGCAGGTCGCCCAAGGCGCCGACGAGGTCGCCTTCCTCGAGACTCGGCGGGTAGATGTCGACGAGCAACGTCCGCAGACCACGAATGGAACGCTGCGCTTCGCCCACCACTCGATCGAGGGTGCTCGACGCGATCGGCGAGGCAGACACCGACGGATCGTGCCGCACCATGTCGATGGCATATGACACGCCGACCAGGTCCTGCACCACGCCATCATGAAGGTCTTGGGCAATACGGCGCCGCTCGTTGTCGCTGGCATCGAGCGCGCTCTGCATCAGCAGCATCCGCTGACGTTGCGACTCGCGCACGCGGCGCGCCAACCACCACGCAAGCGGCAACTGAAACAACTCCAGCGCGATGAGCGAACGGATGATGACCGGGCTGAATGCGGCGGTCACCTGATCGGCGCCGGCGCTCACCGCGCTGGTGTGCTGCATGTGCTCGTAGAGCACCACGGTGCCGTCCGACAAGGTGACCGGCAGATACACATCGAGTTGCTGTTCGTTCTGATCGTCGAACTCGTTCTCGGGGTGTTCCATGTTGGTGAAATCGACCACCGTTTCACCCGAACCGAGTGCCGACAGCACTGCCGACTCCAACGCGTAGGTGCGACCGATGTAGCGATGCTCGTCGGAGTAGAAGACCGTCCCATTCGGCAACCAGAGCTTCACTCGGTTCACCGGCCCGTGTGCCACCAGGTCCTGCACGATGCCGTCCATCGCAGCGATGGCGGCAGGATCCTGGTTCAGCAACTCGGGTGTGATGCGTGGCTGAATGATTTCGTGTGAGAGCAGCTTGGCGAGTTCGCGTGCGTCGCGGATCGACTCATTGGTGCTCGTACTGCGAATACGGGAACCAGCCACCAGCGCCACCACGCTGAGAATGGCCACCCCGACCACTGCGAACTGCACGAACACGAGCGCCAGGGAGACACCGCGAGGGGCACGGTACACCTTGAGACGCGCTGAATGCACTGGGCCCGGTGGCGGCGCCAGCGGCGGCGCCACCTCGTCGCGCGTGGGAGTACTCGTGGTCTGCAATCTACTGGAAGCGGGACAGCGGCCAGATGGCATCCACCGACGGACGCTCCGATGCCGGCGACCACGTGGCAGTGCCAACACCGGCGCCAACAAGGCGACCTTCGTCGATCAGTTGGTCGCGAAGTGCGGACGTGGCGGCCATGGGCGGAACACCGAGGTCGGCGTTGAGGACGCGCTCACACTGGGTGAAGAAGCCGAGAATCATGTCGCGGCGGCCGAGCAGCCCAGCAGCACGCATCGCAGCGTGGTAGGCCGGCTCGCAGGTGCGATCGACCAGCATCGCCTTCTCGGCGCAGTCCAAAGCAAGAGCGGCGTCACCGTTGGCAAGATTTGCTTCGGCTGCGGCCACATGCACTTCGAGCCGCAGACGGTCGTAGTGACGACGAGGGCCCTGGATCCACTCCGCATAGCGCTCGTCCTGCAAAAGCGGGCCGTCGGCCAGTACGCATGCCTCGTTGAGCGCCGCGCGACGCTCGTCGCCGGTGAGGCTCGGCAGCGAACGAATCACTTCATCGAAGCGATCGGCGTCGATGAAGGCCCGGTCGCGCACCAGGCGGTAGGCGCCCGGCTCGGTTGCAATCAGTGAATCGTCACGGTGGACACCCGGCTGCAGGCTGCTGCGCAGCACCGAGACATAGGCCTCAAGCGTGGCGATCGGATCCCTCGGTGGCTTGTCGCCCCAGAGATCGTCGATCAATTCGTCTTTGGTGACAGCCCGATTGCTCACCAAGAGCAACTCGAGTACCCGCCTGGGCTTTACTCCACCGAGGTCCCGTGGTCCGAGTACGCGTTCCGCAACGCGTACGGACAACGGTCCGAACATCCTTACTGTGATCACTTGGCCCTCCCGCTGGCTGAGTGTCAATTTGTACTTGGTGTCCATCATGCGCCGATGGCGAACACGGCGCTAGCCGCAGCGAGGTACGACCATTTCGCAAAAGGTCGCATCGGGGGGCCTAAGACCCCTCCACCGGCAATCCGTGTTCGGCGATGTACGCCATCACCTCGAGTTGGCTTCGAACACCAAGCTTTGCCATCAGCGTGCGCAGATACCCGCGGCACGTGTTCACGCTGATCCGCAGGTCAGAGGCGATGACCGACGTGGAATTCCCCTTGCTCAGCCGCTCGAGCACTTCCTTCTCGCGCTCGGTCAGTCTCGGGTAGACGTGCGACGGCGAGGTCTGAGCGGGCGAACGCAGCATGTTGCGTGCATCGCGCAGTGCCCCCGGCGACAACATGGTGAGATCCGAATCAGCGTGGGTGACGCGAGCGGTCATGGTGGGCAGATCCACATCATCATTCGCCATCACCAACGACGCCGACGGCCACCGCGCTTCGATACCGGCAACGATCCGCGCCATACCGCCCGAATTCGACGCCACATCGAGAACAACGACATTCACGTCGTCATCGGAGCACCGCACCAGATCGGCCAGATCGGTCGCACCGAACACGACCTCTGCGCCATCGATACCACCGAGCACCGTCGACCAGAGATCCACGTGCACCACACGTTCCGCGAGCACTGCCAATCGCAACATCGTGTTGCACCATACCCACCGCATCACGGTCGGTAACGGAAACGACCCGACAGTCTGGAACAATGCCCAACAGGATCTGAGGAACTGGGGGGTTCATCGATGGCCGACAACAACGATGTGGACGTGGTGGTGGTAGGAGCCGGCTTCTCCGGCATCTATCTGTTGCACGAACTACGCCGACTGGGGTTCTCGGCTCGTGTGCTCGAGAGCGCCGACGACGTGGGCGGCACCTGGTACTGGAACCGCTATCCGGGTGCCCGTTGCGACATCCCCACCACCGACTACACGTACTCCTGGGACCCCGAACTCGAACACCAGTGGACCTGGAGCGAAAAGTACGCCACGCAGCCCGAGATCCTGCGCTACGCGCAGTTCGTCACCGAGAAGCACGGGCTCCGCCCACACATCACCTTCGAGACCAAAGTGGTCTCGGCGCACTGGGACGATGTCGCCAAGCGCTGGCATGTCGCCACGGCAGCTACCGGACCGTCCGGCGAGGCCACCACCATCTCGGCCAAGCACTACGTGATGGCCACCGGTTGCCTCTCGCTGCCCAAGACACCCGACGTTGCAGGCGCAGATCGGTTCACCGGACCCACCTATGTCACGGGTCTGTGGCCGCATGAGGGTGTGGACTTCACGGGTCAGCGCGTCGCGGTCATCGGCACGGGCTCCTCCGGCATCCAGTCGATCCCCCTGATCGCTGCGCAGGCATCGCAACTCACCATCTTCCAGCGCACGCCGAACTTCTCGGTCCCCGCCCACAACGGCCCCGTCGACCCCGAGACGAAGGCCCGTCTGGAAGCAGATCGCACCACGTACCGCCACGACGCCCGCTACTCGCGCGGCGGTGTTCCCAAAGAGAGCCATGAGTTCATGGCACTCACCTCCGACGAAGCGACCCGCCGCGAGCGGTTCGAGCGGGCCTGGGAGAAGGGCGAGTTGTTCGAAATCCTCGGAATCTTCGCCGACCAGGGCGTGGTGCCCGAGGCCAACGAGATCGTGGCAGAGATGATCCGCGAGAAGATTCGCAGCATCGTGCAGGATCCCGAGACGGCGGAGTTGCTGTCGCCGAGAAACCACTACTTCGGCACCAAACGGCCCTGCCTCGACACCAACTACTACGCCACGTTCAACCTGCCGCATGTGCGTCTCATCGACATCCGCAGTCGCCCCATCAGCACCATCACCGAGACCGGCATCGACCTGGCCGACGAGAGCATGGAGTTCGATGCGATCGTCTATGCCACTGGCTTCGATGCCATGACGGGCGCCATCGTGTCGGTCGACATCACCGGCAAGGACGGTGTGACCCTCAAGCAGAAGTGGGCGAATGGGCCGGCGCAGTACCTCGGTCTCATGTCGGTCGGGTTCCCGAACTACTACATGATCACCGGGCCCGGCAGCCCGTCGGTGCTCTCGAACATGATGGTGTCCATCGAGCAACACGTCGACTGGGTGCGCGACACGCTCGTGCATCTGCGAGACAACGGTTTCGACACCATCGAACCCACGCAGGGCGCCGAGGACGGTTGGGTGCAGCACGGCAACGACTGCGCCGACATCACCCTGCACCCCACTGCGAACTCGTGGTACATCGGTGCCAACGTGCCGGGTAAGCCACGAGTGTTCCTGCCCTACATCGGTGGCGTCGACGCCTACCGCTTGGCCTGTGAAGAGGTGGTGGCCGACGGTTACCTCGGCTTCGAGCTTGCTGGCGAGAACGGCACTCAGTTGAACGACGGACTCGTTCGTCAACTGCAGCCCGACGTGAAGATGGTGCTCGACATGATGGCCGAGATGCAGTTGCCACCAATGGACTCCATGTCGGCAACCGACGCCCGCCTCTTCTCCGAAGCGTCCGGAGCGATGAGCCCGCCAGGGCCAGCGGTCGGCGAAGTGGTCGATGGCACCATGCCGGGTGCCGACGGCAGCACCCTGGAGTACCGCCTGTATCGCCCTGCCACGCCGGGGCCGCATCCGCTCGTGGCCTACTTCCACGGCGGCGGCTGGGTGATCGGTAGCCACACGTCCGACGATGCGATGTGCCGCGACCTGTGCGTGCAGTCGAACACCATCCTCGTGTCGGTGAACTACCGCCACGCACCCGAGGCCCGCTTCCCCGCCGCCGCCGACGATGGCCTCGCAGCCGTGACCTGGATTGCGGATCACGCCACCGAACTCGGCGGCATTCCCGGCCAGTTGGCGGTAGCCGGCTGGAGCGCCGGTGCCAACGTCGCGGCTGTGGCCGCGCAGCTCGCACGCGATGCGGGCGGCCCTACCATCTCCGGCCAGATGCTGCTGACTCCGGTCACCGACGGCAGCACCCAGCATCCCTCGTACCACGAGAACGGCGAGGGCTACATGCTGACTGCCGCATTGATGGATTGGTTCTGGAATCACTACGCCGACGCGTCGGATCGCAGCGACCCGAAGGCATCGCCCCTGCTCGGCAACCTGGCGGGCCTCCCGCCTGCCACCGTGGTGACCTGCCAGTTCGATCCGCTTCGCGACGAAGGCAACGCCTACGCCGAGGCACTCGCAGCTGCTGGTGTGCCGGTACAGCACGTGCAGGCTCGTGGCCACATCCACACATCGCTCACCATGGTGGGGATGACCCTCAGCAGCCCGAGCTATCGCACCCAGATGGCCGAGGCGTTGAAGGGCTTCTTCAGCTAGCCCTCGGCGAGGTACGCCGTGGCACCGTCCACGACGGTGCGCACCACTCGTGCCGTGAGGAGGCTCTCGGGCCCCTCCCGGAACGGGTTGGTGTCGAGCACCACGAAATCAGCCGCCATGCCCACGCTCAACGTGCCGCGACGCCCCTCCTCGAAGCTTGCCCATGCGCTGTCGCGGGTGGCGTGCACGATGGATTCCTCCAGCGGCAACGCGAAGTCGGGTCGCAGGGGCTGCGCCTCGGCCACATAGGGAGAACGTCGCGTTGCTGCGATGTACATGTTCGGCAACGCATGGTGCGCCGCGGTGGGCACGTCGGTGCCGAACGCCAGCGTGGTGCCGTGCTCGAGGTACTCGGGCCACGCGAAGCCTCGCTGGGCGCGTTCATCGCCCAGCAGTTCGATCCAGTTATCCAGGTACGCAGGATCGACGTGCACCGGCTGCATTGATGCCGTGACGCCCAGCGGAGCGAGCCGCGGCACGTCGGCAGCATCCACGTACTCCAGGTGCTCGATGCGATGGCGCCGCTCCCGCGTGTCGCCCCGTTCGGCACGAGCCGCCGCCAAGCCTTCGTACACGTCGAGCACCGTACGCACGGCAAGGTCGCCGATGGCATGGCACGCGATCTGCAGACCGAGTTCATCGGCGAGCCGCATCACTGGCGCCAGGCGCTCGCGCGGCCACACCATCTCGCCAGGGGCGCCGTTCGTGAACGGGTGACACATACCGGCGGTGCAACCATCGATGGTTCCGTCGGTGACCAGCTTGATACCGGCCACGCGCACTCTGCCGCCCGAGTACTGGGCCATCATCTCCGCCGCCTGGCGCACCTGGGCCAACTCATCCTCGGCGTCGTCGGTGCGCTCGATCAGCCAGTGAGCGATGATCGTGAACGGCAACTCGCCGCGCGCCTCGGCTCGGGCGAAGGCCTCGATGTTCGGCCGGTGGCACGCCATCTCCGCCGCACCAGTGGTGCCCGACGAGAGATACGCCTGCACCGCCGCCTGCAGGAAAAGGTCGTTGTCGGCGTCGGTGGCATGGTTGATGACCGGCCAGGCGATCATGTACCCGGCGTTCTCCTGCAGGTGACCCGTCGCCACGCCATCGGCGTCGCGAACGATTTCGCCACCGATGGGGTCGGGGGTGTCGGCCGTGATCCCCAACTCGTCGAGCGCCGCCGTGTTGCACCACACCGAGTGGAGATCGCTGGCATCCAGGTACACCGGCTTGTCGGGCACGATGGCGTCGAGCAATTGCCGGGTGGGCGTGGCGTTCGGTATGGCCGAGAACACCCAACCCACACCCAGCACTCGCGGGGCGTCGGTGTTCACCGCCACCCACCGGCGCAACTCTGCCTCGATCTCGTCCATCGAGGTGCATGGACGCAACACGGCCTTGGTGAGCGCCGAACCGGCGCTCAGCAGGTGGGCGTGCCCGTCGAAGAATCCCGGCACCACCACGCCATCGCCCACGTCGACCACCTCGGCGTCGGCACCTGCGAACGCAGCGGCCTCGCTGGCGCCGCCGACGAACGCGACATTGCCGTCGCGCACCACCATGGCATCCACCCACAGACCCGTGGGATCAGAGGTGAAGATCGGACCGCGGATCAGCATGGCAGGCATGCTCAGAGCCTAGATCGCGTCAGTTGGGGATGATCGTGCCCATGTTCATCACGCTGTTCGGATCGAACGCCGTCTTCAGAGCCTGCAGCATCGAGAACGACGTGCCGTACTCCTCGCGCACCCACTTTGCTCGGGCCTTGCCGATGCCGTGGTGGTGCACGATCGAGCCACCGAAGCGAAGGGTCTCCTCGCAGATGATGTCGATGATCTTGAAGTAGTACTTGTCGTTCTCTTCCTCGGGCTCACAGTCGATGAGGTCGTAGAAGTAGTTGAAGTACATGTTCGTGCCATTGATGTAGCTGTGCGACGAGTGGCCGCCCAGCAGGGTGATGCCGTTGATCTCGGCACGAATGCGAGGGAGCACCGCTTCGTAGATCTTGTTGATGGAACCCCAGTCGGCCGAGATCTCGGTGGTGCGGTTCACATTGCGGGTGGTGCGGATGCGCTCGTCCTCGCGCAGCACCTTGTCGGGGCCCCACACGAGGTCGTTGAACCACTCCTCGATCAGCGCCGGATCAACCGGTTGGCACTCGGGATACTTCGCCACCAACTCGTGGATGCCGGCCTCGGTAGCTGCGGTGATGCCGGCATTGCCTTCGGCCATGAACAGCAGGATGCACTCATCGGGCTTGGCGAAGTGCGAGAAGTGCAACTGACCGTCCTCGAAGTCGTACAGGCGGGCCACCGACGGCTTGTAGCCGGCCACCATCACCTCACGCAGCGCCTCGAAGCCGGTGGTCATGTTCTTCAGCGTCCAGCCCATGAACTTGTGGTTCTCGGGCAGGTACGGGAACAGCTTCACCGTCACTTCGGTGATGTAGCACAGAGCGCCCTCATTACCGATGACGATGTGGCGAATGTCGGGACCAGCAGCGCGACGCGGCACGTTCTTGATCCGCGACACCTCGCCGCCGGGGAACACCACTTCGCAACCCACCACCATGTCTTCGATGCCGCCGTACAGCGTGGAGAACTGGCCGATGCTGCGTGTGGCAACCAGGCCACCCATGCTGGCGATCGGCTTGCTCTGTGGCGAGTGGCCCGTGGTGAGGCCGACTTCGCGGCACTTGTCTTCCAGCAATTGCAGCGGCACGCCACACTGCACGGTGGCCTGCATGTTGTAGGCGTCGACGCTGATGATGGTGTTCATCCGCGACCCGTCCACCACGATCGACTGCTCGGCACCACTCTCGAGGCCGCCCTCCGTCGCGGTGCCGCCGGTACGTGCCACCACGTTCACGCCGTGCTCCTGGGCGAACGTGAGCACCTTCACCACGTCGTCGGTACTGGCCGCGTACACCACGGCGAGCGGCTCGCGCATGGTGTGCACATCGAAGATGTTCTGCAGCTTGCGGAAGTTGTCCACGCTGGCGCGCTGCAGTTCGAGGGGATCGGTGTGCACCTGCTCGCTGTGGAGCAACTGCTGCAGGTGAGCGACGACGGCGTCGTTGGTGAGTGCCATGAGGAGTGTCCTTGCTGTGATCAGTGGAAAATCGGGTACGCACGCTCGAAGAGCGCGTCGGTGTGGTTGCGGATGTCGTGGTACACGGTGTCGGCCATCTGCCGGTACACATGCTCGTTCGCAGCGTTCGGCTCGAAGGACTCGCGTGGCTTGCTCATCGCCGCCGCAGCAGTGGCGAAGTCGGGGTGCACGCCGGTTGCGACAGCTGCGCACATTGCGGCACCCATCGCTGCGCCGCCGCCATCGATGCTGCGCGAGGCGCGGATACCGAACACGTCGGCGAAGATGCTCATGAACAGGGGGCTGTTGGCACCGCCACCCGACACCACGATCTCGGTGAGCGCTACGCCCAACTCGGCGCTCATGGCATCGACGTGGAACTTCATGGTGAGCGCGATCGCTTCGAGAATGCTGCGATACACGTGGCCGCGGCTGTGGCGAGCATCGAAGCCCAGCATCATTCCCTTGCGGAACGGTTTGTCGGTGGTGGCAAGCCAGTCGAGCACGGTCATCAGCCCGTCGCTACCGGCGGGCACCTGAGCCGCTTCCTGCTCGATGTATTGCTCTCGCGACATTCCGAGCGACACGGCCTTCTCCGCCACTTCGTCGCCCAGCAGATCGAGAAACCACGTGAGCGTCCACATGCCACGGCGCACGCCACTGCTCTCGTAGAGGTACCTGTTGGGGACGGAGGCAAAGTTCGTCCAGAACGCTTGCGGGCGTCGATGGTTCTCGTGACCGTGCACCATCGCTGCGATGTAGGTACCCAGCGAGACCAACGCGGTGGTTTCGCCGAGCGAACCCGAGCCGAGCATCTCCACGGCCTTGTCGTTCGCGGTGGCAACCACGGCGATGCCTTCAGGCAGACCGGTGGCGGCGGCGGCCGCCGCAGTGATCGGACCGATCACCTCGCCGGGCATCTGCAGCTCGAACAACTGGTCGCGCCGAACGGCAAACCGTTCGTACAACGCCGGGTCGTCGCTCCATTGCCACGTGTCGGTGTTGATGGGCCACTGCAGCAGGATGTTGTTCGCCGCCGCGTCCTTGAACAGCCCGGTGAAACGGTGTGCGATGTAGCCCGTGGTGGTGGTGCTGTACCGATGATCCGGATGGGTGGGAACGTAGGGCTCGTAGGCCCGGTCGTCCATCCAACTCACCACGGGCTCCACCAACTCGCCCTCGGCGTCGAGGAACACCTTGCAGCAGCGGATCGGGCAGATGCCCACGGCGACGATCTCGGAGGGGTCGCCCTGAAAGCGTTCCATCGCCAACGTGCTGGCTGCACAGATCGAGGTCCAGAGATCGTCGTCGGGATGCACCGCCACGCCGTGGCGCGGGCGGCTCATTGGACGCAGGAAATGCTGCCCGCGTGCCACCGCGTTGCCGGCCGCGTCGTAGACGACGACCTTGGCGCTCTGCGTGCCGCAGTCGACACCGACGAGATACGGACCGGCCATCAGCGGACCAGGTAACCGCCGTCGACGGCCAGAATGTGGCCGTTCACGTAGTCGCTGGCGCGACTGGCGAGGAACACGACCGTACCCATCAGGTCGGCGGGGTCGCCCCAGCGATCGGCCGGGATGTGCTCCAGCACACGGCGATTGGAGTCGGGGTTGCTGCGCGTGGCCGTGGTGATGGCGGTGGCGAAGTAGCCCGGCGCCAGCCCGTTCACCTGCACGTTGTGCATGGCCAACTCATCGGCGTACGCCTTGGTGAAGCCTGCAATGCCGTGCTTGGTGGCGGCGTAGGCCGACGAGTAGCGACCACCGAGGAAACTGAACATCGAACAGATGTTGATGATCTTGCCGCTGCGCTGCGGCACGAAGTACTTGGCAGCCTCGAAGCTCATCTCGAACGCCGCAGTGAGGTTCACTGCCACGGTGGGGTCCCACTTGTCGCGGCCGAACTCCAGTACCTCGCCGAGCGGGCAGATGCCGGCGCTATTCACCAGGATGTCGATGGAGCCGAGGCGATCCACACACTCGGCCAGCACCTGTGCCGGCACGCCTTCGGCGGTGATGTCGGCCTTCATGAATTCGTAGCGCACGCCCTCGGCCTCCACCAGGGGCCCTGTGGTGCCATCGTCGTCCATGATGCTGGGCACGAACACATTCGCACCGCCCTTCGCCAGTGCCAGCGTGAAGGCCTGGCCGAGACCGGTGTTGCCCCCGGTGACGATGGCGTTCTTGCCACGCAGGCTGAAGAAATCCATCGCGAAGTCCCTGATATCCATGCTCGGCATGTTAGTGCAGCGCCCCTTCTTTGCCGGGACAGTCGTACCCGGAAATTGATGACAGCTCAGGGTGAATGCAGCGCACCCTCGCGGGCTGCGCGCCGAACTGAGCGATCGGCTCAGATCGCTGGCAGGCTGAGGGGCGTGCAGCAACGCGACCTGTTGATCATCGGTGCCGGCCCGGGCGGCTCGGCTGCCGCCATGCTGGCGGCACGCGCCGGGCTGAAGGTCACCGTCTTCGAGAAGGGCCCACACGGTCGCGACAAGGTGTGCGGCGACGGCCTCACGCCGCGCGCCGTCGGAGCACTGAACGAACTGGGCATCGACCTCTCCTCCGCGCACCGCATCGACGGCCTGCGGATGATCGCGTTCAAGAAGACCCGCGAGCTGGCGTGGCCCACCACCACGCGCTTCCCGAGCCACGGCGCAGTGTGGCCGCGCCATCGGCTCGACACGCACCTCATCGACGTGGCCATCGCCGACGGAGCCGAGGTTCGTTTCGACTGTGAAGCACTGCCCGTACTCGATGGCGACAGGGTGGTCGGCGTGACTGCAGGTGGCGAAGAGTTCCGGGCTCCGCTCACCATCCTGGCCGCTGGCGCGCAGGGCCTCGCTGCGAAGATGCTCGGCGCCGAACGCGACCCGAACGAGCCGTTCGGTCTGGCCATTCGCGCGTACGCACCCACACCGCGCCACGCCGAGCGCCATCTGGAGGCCTGCCTCAGCCTGCGCGACGAACACGGCACGCCCGTGCCGGGCTACGGATGGATGTTCCCCGCAGGTGATGGCACCGTGAACATCGGCGTGGGAGCGCTCAGCACGATGAAGGGCTTCAAGAAGCTCAACCTCAATCGCTTGCTGGATCAGTACGCAGCCATCGTCCGCGAGCCGTGGTCGCTGGGCGAGTATCAGGACAAGCCACGCGCATGGCGACTGCCGATGAGCTGCCTTCGGCGAGTCGGACCCGGGTGGCTGGCTATCGGCGACGCCGCCGGGTTCGTGAACCCGATGAACGGCGAGGGCATCGACTACGCCCTGGAAAGCGGCATGCTCGCCGTACAGCAGTTCCTCGCCGACCCATCGAACGTGCAGGCCAACTACGACCGCGAGGTCGGCGCCCGATTCGATGCGTTCCTGCGCACCGGCCGCCGGTTCAGCTTCATCATCGGCCACCCATGGCTGCTGAAGCCGGGCCTGCGGGTGGCTGTCGGCACGCAGAGCGCCGCCGACATCACGTTGGCTGTGATGGGCAACCTCATCGACAACACCACGCCCGGCGCCGCCGGTCGGGTGATGAAGGTTGCCGACACGACGCTGCGCTGGGCCGACCCAGTGCTGCGACGCACTCGAGCCAAGGCCTGAGGCTCGTGCTACCGGAACCGATTCCCGTTCCCGCTTGGCTGCACGGGTGTTGGCGCCGCGCCTGGATTCAATTCGCCGATGGCTCCCGGAACGACACCGACCCAGTGTTCTGGTTGCAGACCGACAGCGCTATGGCCGATGTGCGACCCGGCAACGCCAGCACCGGTTACACCGTCGCCGACGACCTCGCCACCGACCCCGATGGCTCGCACCGCTGCGTCGCGCAGTGGCACACGTACGGTGTCGGCGCCAACTTCCAACCCGAGGTCACGTTCCCCGAACCCGGGCTGCTCCATGTGAACCCCGCCGGCGACGTGATGATGGAGCACGCCCCCAGCGGCGCCTATGTGGAGGAATGGCACCTCGTTCCCGGCTCGGCCGACACGCCGCCCACGCGCCGAGTGCTCGGCGACGGCCGCGAGTTGTTCACCGCCGGCCCTGTGATGATCCTGACGCCATGCCCAGCGACGGCAGTCCCGCTGGAATGCCAGTTCATCGTGGCCATACGCCACGATGACGGGGAGCATCGGGTGGTTACCTCCACGCTCCCCTGCCCCGAAGGAAGCATCCTTGACCTCCCTGCCTGAGCACCTGCAACGCGAACTCGCCGCCGTGGCCACCGGTTCGTTCGCCGATGCCCGAATGCTGCCCCTCGAGGTCTACCGCTCGGAGGCCGTGCTGTCTGTCGAGCACCAACGCATTCTGCTTCCGTCATGGCATTGCCTCGGCCGCTCCGCCGACGTTCCGAACCCTGGGGACCACTTCGTGGGCGAACTGCCGCACCAACACGGCGACGGCGCATTCGGCAGCCGCCAGGTGCTGGTGGTGAGAGGCGATGATGACGTCATCCGCGCGTTCGACAACGTGTGCATCCACCGCGGTGCCCCACTGGCCAGCGGCTGCGGCAACGAGGCGCGCTTCACCTGCCCGTACCACGCCTGGACGTTCCGGCTCGACGGGCAACTGATCGGTGCCCCGTACCTTCCCGAGATCATCCCCGCCGAGCATCACCTCGGCGCCCTCGCGCTGGAGGAATGGGAGGGCTTTCTTTTCGTGTCGGCCGATCCGACGCCCATGCCGTTGCAGCCATCGCTGGAGGGCCTCCGCGACGTGGTCGCCCGCTTTCGGATGGACCGCTACGTGCCGGTGCACCAGGAGATCGAGATCTGGGCGACCAACTGGAAGCTGCTGGTCGAGAACTTCATGGACAGCTACCACGTGTTCAAGGTGCACCGCGCCACCTTCGGGGCCAGCAGCACCAGCCCGTTGAACACCACGATGCATCCGGGCACGGATTCCTGGGCGCATCACGTGGCCCTCGACCCCGACGAAATGGCGGCACCCGACAACACCGAACTCGATGGCGACTGGCGCCGAGCAGTGGTGCTCGCCGCAGTGTTCCCCACCCACGTGATGCAACTCCAGCCCGACTACCTCTGGTACCTGCAGATCAGCCCGCTCGGTACCGATCGAGTTCGCATTCGCTGGGACGTCTCGGTGGCGCCCGACGTGCTGGCTACCAAGGCAGACCCAAAGGCCTACGTAGACGACATTTTGGAACTCCTGCGAGCGGTGAACCGCGAGGATCACCCCGTCGTGGAGAGCGTGCGACGGGCGGCCGACGGACCGCAGTTCGCTCGGGCGCCGTTGTCGAAGTACGAGCAGAACGTGTTCGACTTCGATCGCTTCGTGGCTCGCCGTCTGGCGGGCTGAGCCGGAGTAGCGTGACGGCGTGCAGGACGCCGTCGACACCCCACTGTTGCGGCGTATCCGCGAGTCCGTCATCGGCGACGACCAGGTGATGGACGGCCCCTACGGGCCGCATCGCATCACCTACGCCGACTACACCGCATCAGGTCGGGCACTCACGTTCATCGAGGACTTCATCCGCGATGAGGTGCTCCCCCGATACGCCAATACACACACCGAATCGTCGGGCACCGGCCTGCAAACCACCCGCCTCCGGGAGGATGCCCGCCGAATCATCCACCAAGCCGTGGGCGGCGACGACCAGACGTGCGTGATCTTCTGCGGTTCTGGTGCCACCGGGGCGATCGACAAGTTGGTCGGGGTGATGAACCTGCGCATCCCCGCCGACCTCGACGATCGCTACCACCTCACCGAGCAGATCCCGCAGGCCGATCGCCCAGTGGTCTTCGTAGGGCCGTACGAGCACCACTCGAACGAGATCCCCTGGCGCGAATCCATTGCCGATGTCGTCACCATCCCGGAGGACGCCGACGGACACATCGACTTGGCTCGCCTCGAGGCCGAACTGGTCGCGCACGCCGACCGGGCCGTGAAGATCGGTTCGTTCTCTGCAGCGTCGAACGTCACCGGGATCGTGTCGAACACGTGCGCCATCGCCGACCTGCTCCATCGCCACGGCGCTCTGTCATTCTGGGACTTCGCCGCTGCCGGCCCGTACGTCGACATCGAGATGTATCCGCAGTGCGGCGAGCACCCGCTCGCCTACAAGGACGCGGTCTTCCTCAGCCCGCACAAGTTCGTGGGCGGGCCCGGCACCCCAGGGGTGCTGGTCGTGCGCAAGGAACTGCTCCGCAACCGGGTGCCCGACGTGGTGGGCGGCGGCACCGTCGCCTATGTGAACCCCAGCGAGCACCGATTCCTCGACGACCCGGTGCATCGCGAGGAGGGCGGCACCCCGGCCATCATCGAATCCATCCGCGCCGGGTTGGTGTTCCAGCTGAAACAGGCCGTCGGCGTGAGCACCATCCGCGCACGCGAGGAGGCCTATTGGCAACGCGCTGTCCAAGCATGGGCGCGGAATCCGTCGCTGCAGCTGTTGGGCAACACCACGTCGGACCGTCTGTCCATCGTGTCGTTCGTGGTGCGCCGCCCCGGCGGTCGGTATCTCCATCACAACTTCGTGGTGGCGTTGCTGAGCGACCTCTTCGGCATCCAATCGCGAGGCGGTTGCTCGTGCGCGGGCCCATACGGGCATCGCTTGCTCGGCATCGACCTCGATCGCTCACACGAGTTCGAGCACGAGATCACCCAGGGCTGCGAGGGCATCAAGCCCGGCTGGACCCGCGTGAGCTTCAACTACTTCATCTCCGAATCGGTGTTTCAGTACCTTGTCGATGCAGTCGACCTCGTTGCCGAGCACGGCTGGAAACTGCTCCCCGAGTACCGGTTCGACCCCGTCACCGGGCTGTGGCGACATCGACTCGGCACTGTGGAACCTCCCCTGCGGCTCTCCGATCTCTCGTACGACGCAGCAACAGGCGAGTTCCGACATCCCACCCTCGACCACCAGCGGGCGCCCGAATCGGCGCTCGCCGACTACCTCGAGGCAGCTCGCCGTCGGTTCGACGCAGCATCTACCACCGCGCACGCAGAGCCGAATGCCGGTGCATTGTCGCCGGAGTTCGAGCACCTCCGATGGTTCGAACTACCTGCCGAGTCGCTGACGGCGTAGTTCAGCGACAGAGGTACATGCACCATGGCGTAGGACTTTTCCGCGCAGCGTCGCACGACCGATGTTCCATCGGCTTAGGTCACTACCGCGAATCCGTTCAGGTTCACAGGGAGATGGTCAAGACCGGCGCTTTAGGCAAACCAGTGTTGGCTCGCCAGCGTGTCAGCGTCGTGCCTCATCAGAGGTACACGACGGGAGTAACCGAATCATGAAGTCTCTACGGGGAGCAGCAAGCCACCGCCTCACCGGCACCATCGCAGCAGGCGTACTGCTGATGGCGCTGGCAGTCGGCGGCGCTCAGGCCAAGGGCGGCGGCGTCAAGGGCGGCGGCGCAGAGAACGTGGGCGGTGCCGGTTCCGGCCTCGTCTGCACCGACGGCGGCGAGATCGGATCTGCCGGCCTCAACCGCTCGGGCAACCGCCTCAGCATCGCGATCGGCATGGCGAACGATGCGTTCGGCGCCGATTGGGACCTCGTGGTCGCCGACAACGGCGTTCTCGCTTCGTCGTCGCACATCGCCTATCCCGGACTCAACTGGTCGTCGGCCCAGGTGGTCCCCCTGGCCAAGGGGCTGCACACCATCGACATCACGCTCACGAGTGCTGCGGGCGAGATCTGCAGCGGTTCGGCCAGCGTCAAGAACTGACCCCCAACTCCCGAACGAGAAAGGCCCAGGTCGTATGACCTGGGCCTTTCGTTCGTGGAGCTGAGCAGTCACCGATCCCGGTGCGGTTCACCCCACCCCCCTTGGAGGTATAGCGTCGGCCCATGCGTGCCAAACGATCCGTTCCGGCACCGGTGATCACGGAGTTGCCCGAGATCGGCGTCACCGTGATCTCGAAGTGGCTCTACAACTGCTACGTCATCCACGACGGCGGCGACGGGCAACCGTTCGTGGTCGACCTCGGCCTGCCATCGCAGCTTCCGTTCGTGGCGGACGTGTTGTCGAACCGGGGGTCGGACTTGTCCGAGCTCGGGGCGGCAGTGGCCACCCACGGACACGCAGACCACGTCGGCGGCCTCCCACCGCTGCGCGACCAGCATGGAACCGCCGTGCACCTCCCTATCGCGATCGCGGAGATGCGCGCAGGGACACGGGCCCTCCGACCGCCGGGCATCAGGGCGGTCTCGCAGATCCTCCCAGTGATGGCGAGCCAGCCCCGTGACCTGGTGGCCACCAAGGAGATTTCCGGCACGGCGACGTCGATCGGCTGGGACGGCAAAGGGGTTCGTCTCCCGTTCGAACCGGACTCGTGGCTGTCCGACGGCGACCACCTCCCCGGGCTCCCCGACTGGCAGGTGCTCAACACTCCTGGCCACAGCGATGACTCAACCTGCCTCTTCCATGCACCCACCCGCACCCTTCTTTCAGGCGATGCGGTCCTGTCGGCCGACGGACGGGCATGGTTCAACCCCGAGTTCGTCGACCCCGAGTTGTCGGCAAGCAGCGAGGCCCGACTCCGCGCCCTCGACGTGGAGCACCTCCTGCCCGGTCACGGCCTCGTGGTCACTGGCCCGCGGGTGATGACCGAAGCGCGAACCCATACCGACCACCCGTCGATCGGTGCCAAGGCCTCAGCGTTGTGGCAGGTCCTGCGCAACCATGCCGGCCAATGAGCCGACTAGCCCACCGCGTAGCCCACCGCGGGCATTTCTGCCCAGGCGCGAAACAACCCCAGGTGCTCTGACCTGGGGTTTGTTCGTGGAGCTGAGGGGAATTGAACCCCTGACCTCTTCCATGCCATGGAAGCGCTCTGCCAACTGAGCTACAGCCCCGAACGAGTGAGGGACGATATCAGCGCAGGTTCGCTGCCAAAACCTGCGAGCTCACATCGATCGCTTGGAACGCAGTTTCGCCCGCAACGGACCCACGCCAAGGCGCATCACGGCAGTGACAAGCAGCGACGAGATCACCACTCGCACCTCCAGCGGCAGCTCGACGATGCGTGGCGCCACCACCAACGAACTGGCGATCGCCACCGGGTAGACCCAGGCCACATCCGTGACGATGCGACTCCACAGCGAACGCTTCGGCTCCGCACGATCGGGTAGTTCGAAAAAGTTCTCGACGCCAACGGTGCGCGTGACGCGCTCACTCGTGACGAACGCTGTGGAGCGCTCCATCAGTACTGCACGTTGCGGCGACCGCTCCCACTCACGGAGGTGGAGGCCGTCGACGAAGCGGAACACGAACTGATGGTCACCGCCGTCAGGACCAGGATGCAGCACGCCGGCACCGAGGCAGCCGTGAAAGCGGCCCAGCGTCTCGATCGCGTCCTTCGTCCACGCCTCGTACTCCGCTTGCTTGCCCGGCACGACGGTACGGGCCACCGTGACGGTGACGGGGTCTGGCGCAATGCGGGGCAACTGCGCGGTGTCGAAGGGTCCAGAAAGTGTGAGTGCCATTGCTGCCATCAACCCTAGAGATGACAGCAGTCATTCCATCGGTGACAACGATCACATGCGCACGAAGCGCTCAGAGCGCCCAATCGATCTTGGGAACGTCGCGATACAGGCGCTCGATTTCGTAATACATGCGGATCTCCTCGGCGAAGACGTGCACCACCACGTCGCCGAAGTCGACGAGCACCCACTGCTGCTCCGACGCCCCCTCGATACGCAGCGGCGAGCGGCCGAGTGTCTCGCGTACCGCTTCCTCCACGGCGTCCACGACGCTCTTCACCAAACGGCGGTTGCTGGCGCTGGCGATCACGAAGTAATCGGTGATCGCCAGCACTTCGCCCACCGCCAACACCAGAGTGTGGTCCGCCTTTTTCTCATCGGCGGCTCGCGCTGCCACGCAGGCCAGTTCGCGGGCTGCCTCAGCAGCAGTCTGTACAGGGGAGGTCATCAGGGCACCGTGGTCGTGGTTGTGGTGGACGGAAGCGTGTCACCGGAGGCGGGATCTTCGAGGAACGACGTGCCAAGTTGAAGAATCACGTCGACACCCTCAATTCGATAGCTGGAGTCGAGTTGCTCGAAGTCGTTCCCGAACAACCCTTCGGCGCCAAGTGCGTCGTCTTCGAGGTTCTTGTCGGCCAGGTACACCTTCGTGGCGCTCTGCACGGGCCCGTTCTCGTATACCCACTGCACATTGGCGCCGAGGTACAGCAACGCCGACACGGTGTACTTCACCTTGTCGGAATGGCCGGGTGGCGCCTCGATGCGGAACACCAGGCCTGGCGACGGCGCCGACATGTTCGACGGTGCCACAGTGGCGAAGACGTAGACGGCCTCGGCGCGATCGAGTTCCTCGATGTCCTTGCCGACGGGCACTTCCGAGCGCGGCAATGTGCGAGCAGGCAGGCCTCTGGCCGCGGCAGGGCCGGCCATCACCTGCGTCAGCAAGGCGTCGAACGACGATGCCGCGCCCGTCGACGGGTCGGTGACGCCATTACCGATTGCCGCTGCGACGCCTGCCCAGACTGCCTCGACGTTCGGGCGGCGGTCCGCCTCGGTCTGTGCCAAGCCTCCGGCATTCAGCACCGTGGCCAGTTGGTCGGCTGCGAGATCCACCTTCCCGGCGGGATACAGCACCGTGTCGGAACCGAGTTGCGCCGTGAGCACATCCGCGGGGAGATCGACCTGAACGGGCGATACGGGTCGCAGCAGTACGGCGAGTTCGGCCGGCTTGGCCACCTTCACGTGGTCGAAGGTCAACGACAGCACGCTCTCGACCGCCTGCACCAGCGCATCCTGCCCATCCGAGGCGTAGGCATCGGCCAGTGACGCCCGCTGGTCGGCGAGACCACCCGTAGTGTCGCTGCTGATGGGGACCGAGACAATGCTGCCACCGGGAGTGTTGTTCG
>CANHST010000033.1 GCA_947463235.1 Acidimicrobiaceae bacterium | reverse complement strand
GGTTGGTGGTGGTGACCACGCCCGAAGAGATGCCGGTCACCGAGACCATCGAACTGGTGGCGAACGTGCGCGCTACCACCGATGTCGATGTGGCGGGGGTGTTCGTGAACCGCATGTTGCCGGAGTGGTTCGAAGCCCGTGATCTCGAGGTGTTCGAAGGGTTGCGCGGGCCGCAGGCGCAGGCGCTGTTGGCCTCCGCGCTGGGCCCGAAGGTGGGCGTGGTGTTCGATGCTGCGGCACTCGCCCAGAGCCGCAGCGGTGTGGCGAACGGCTTCGTCGGGCGGCTCCGTGACGAACTCCCTGCTGAGGTGCCGTTGCACGTGCTGCCGGAGTTGTTCACCAAGGCCAGCGGGCGGCGCGTGGTGTCGTTGGTGGCCGACGAGTTACAACAGGTGCTGGGCTGATGGCGCGCACGCCGAGTCATTCGCTGGCCGATCTGTTGGCGGCGAAGGAGATGGTGGTGGTGTGCGGCAGCGGCGGCACCGGAAAGACCACCGTGGCTGCGGCGCTCGGCGCGCAGGCGGCAGTGAACCTCGGCGGTCGGGTGCTGGTACTCACCGTCGACCCGGCCCGACGGTTGGCGACGGCGCTGGGGCTCGGCTCGTTCGGGAACGACGTGGTGCGGGTGCCGCCGGAGGCCTTCGCCGATGCCGGGGTGGAGTGCCGCGGCGAACTGTGGGTGGCGATGCTCGACACCAAGGCGGGGTGGGACGACCTGATCCGTCGGCATGCTCCCGACGCAGCGCTGCGCGACCAGGTGCTGGCGAACCCGCTCTACCGCAACATCACGGGTCGATTCGTGAACAGCCACGACTACATCGCGATGGAACGTCTCCACGATCTCCATTCGTCCGGCGACTACGACCTGGTGATCATCGATACGCCGCCGTCGCGCAATGCGCTGGATCTGCTGGATGCCCCGGGTCGGATGAAGGAGTTCTTCGGAAGCCGCTTGCTGAAGTGGCTCACCGTTCCCTATCGCTCGCGGTTGTTCACCATGGCGTCGAAGCCGTTCTACCAAGTGGCCGATCGGGTGCTGGGGTCTCGTTTCCTGCAGGACATCGCCGAGTTCTTCATCCTCTTTCAGACGATGGAGGCGGGTTTCGTGGCGCGTGCTGGGCAGGTGGAGCGGCTACTCACCGACGATCGCACCTCCTTCGTGGTGGTGAGCACGCTGGAGGCTGCACCTGCCAGAGAGGCGCGGTTCCTCGCCGACGAACTGCGGCGTCGGCGAATGCCGCTCGGTGCCATCGTGCTGAACCGCACCCTTCCGGCGGCGGTTCGTCAGCCGGCCGTGGTGAAGGCCTCGGCGGCGCTTCGGGAGGTTGCGGCGGATGCGGCGCAGGTTCGCGAGTTGGCCAAGGCCTCCGGCGCGAAGCCCGCCGAGGTGAAGCGTGTGCTCGGTGAGGTAGCCGATCGATTCCGCGATGTCACCGTGGTGGCCGGCCGAGAAGCGGAACGGCGCGCGGAACTCTCCACGGCGGCTCCCGTCACCGCAGTGGTGCCCACCATGGCCACCGACGTCCACGATCTGGGCACCCTGCTGGAGCTGGGCCGCCATCTGTCGGGCAACGGATCGCGGTGAACCCCCCGCTCGCGTGGCAAGCTCAGGGGTCATGGCCACGCTCGGCGAGCTCTCTCGGCAATACACCTCGCTCCAACGCGACGAGATCGATCATCTTCAACGCCTGATCGGCGAATGGGGCCTCTTGGCCGACCTGTCGTTCGCCGACCTGCTCCTCTACGTGCCCGGCACCGACGGCAAGTGGATGGTGATCGCCCACGTGCGGCCCGCCACCGGCCAGACGATCTACCAAATCGACTATGTCGGTACGGCGGCCGAGGTGGAGTTGCCGTTGCTCGACAAGGCCTACCGCTCGGGCGAGATCTGCGAAGGCGAGATCGAAGTGGAATCCGTGCCGGAGCCGGTGCGCATGATGGCCACGCCCGTGCGTTGCAACGACACCGTGATCGGCGTGCTCAGTCGCGAGTGGGCAAGTCGGTCCAGTCGTCAGCCGGGTGAACTCGAGCGCACCTACATCGGGCTGTTCCAGCGTTTCGCGTCGATGATCGCCGAGGGTTCGTTCCCGTTCAGCGGCCCGGTGATGGACTCCAGCGCTGCGCCGCGTGTCGGCGACGGCGTGCTGGTGCTCGACGAGGACGCTCGTGTGCGCTTCGCTTCGCCGAACGCAGTGTCGGCGTTGCACCGGGTGGGCATCGGCGCCAACGCGGTCGGTATGCGGTTGGCCGAGCTCGGCTTCAACGACAGCCCGGTGCGTCGGGCGTTCGAGACCCGCCTTCCGGTGATCGAGGAGTTCGACCAGACTTCGGATGTCACGCTGCTCGCTCGCTGCATGCCGGTGCTGGCGGCCGGCGAGGTCACCGGCGGCGTGCTGCTGCTGCGAGATGTCACCGAGGTCCGCAAACGAGATCGGTTGTTGCTGTCGAAGGACGCCACCATCCGCGAGATTCACCACCGGGTGAAGAACAACCTGCAGACCATTTCGTCGCTGTTGCGCCTCCAGGGGCGGCGGTTGAACTCAGAGGAAGCAAAGGCGGCGGTCGCCGAGAGCGTGCGCCGCATTCGCACCATCGCGCTGGTGCACGAGACACTCAGCCGTGAACCGGGCGACGACGTGGCCTTTCTGGAAATCGTGCGGCCGCTGCTGCGCCTTGCCGAAGAGGGTCTGCAGTCACCCGATCGCCCCGTGCGCTTCAGCGTGCAGGGCGACGGCGGGCGCCTGCCCAGCACGGTGGCCACGCCGCTCTCGGTGGTGCTCACCGAGCTGTTGCAGAACGCGGTGGATCACGGCTTCCCGGAGGGCAGCAGCGGCGGCAACGTGGTCGTGGTGCTCGACAACACCGACGGCACCTTGCAGATCCGCGTGGTGAACGACGGGCATCCGTTGGAGCCGGGCTTCGAACTCAATTCGGCAACCGGGCTGGGTCTGTCGATCGTGCGCACGCTGGTGACGACGGAACTCGACGGCACCATCGCCATGCGCAGCGGTCAGCCCGACGACTTTGCGGCCGTCGGCCTCGGTGATCTGCCGCGCGGGTCGGGCACCGTGGTCGATCTCACCGTTCCGGTCTGACGCCCGACTGCGGTCGGCACGCACGGCCATCAGGCCGCGCCAGGTGGCTCAGACTGCGGCGACCTTGCCGCGCGCAGCCATCTGGCGGCGGATGTGGCGACGCTCTTCTTCCGAGGTGCCGCCCCAGATGCCCGAGTCCTGGTTGGTCTCGAGGGCGTACTCCAGGCAATCGCTGCACACCGGGCACTCCGTGCACACCTGCTTCGCCTTGTCGATCTGCACCAGCGCGTACCCCGTGGTGCCCACCGGGAAGAACAGGTCGGGGTCGGTATCGCGGCAGATGGCCGCCTTGCGCCACGCATAATCTGCATTCGCGAGGACAAGGCTCGAGGCGGGGATGGTCACTGCGTCTCCACTGTGATCGAGGTGAGTTGGGCGTTTTCACGCCGGAGTGAACGGTAGGTAACAATCAGGCTCGGAGCAAGGGGACCTTGGGCCCTGGACATACGTGTTGGCGATAGGAGGTATCTGTGAGAGTGGTGTCGGTCATCGCGCACCGAGGTGCGAGCAGGGCTGCGGCCGAAAACACGCTGGGGGCGTTCCGTCGGGCCGGCGAGATGGGTGCGCAGGCGGTGGAACTCGACGTGCGCCGCACCAGCGACGGCGTGCTCGTGGTGCACCACAATCCGCACCTCCACGACCTTCGGTTGATCGCTGCCACCCCGTACGCGGAGCTACCCGAATCAGTCCCTACGCTGGGAGAATCGCTCGACGCCTGCGATGGCATGTGGGTGAATGTGGAGATCAAGAACGACCCCGGCGAGCCCGATTTCGACGAATCGGAGTCCATCGCGGACGAGACCGTGGCCCATCTGCTGGCTCGTCGGGAGGACCATCGCTGGCTGATCTCGTGCTTCCGCATCGAGACCGTCGACCGCTGCAGGGCGTTGGCCCCACAGATCCGCACAGCGTGGTTGTGCTCCGAGGTTCCCGACGGCACCCCGCAGGTGCTGGCAGCGAAGGGCCATACGGCCCTGCACCCATGGGTTCATGCGTTGCAGCGCGACATGATCGATCGGTGTCATTCCGTCGGCATCGAGGTGAACACCTGGACGTGCGACGACCCCCGCCGCATGGTCGAACTCGTGGAGTGGGGCATCGATGGGATCTGCACCAACGTGCCCGATGTGGCGTTGCGGGTGCTCGAGACGGCCGACTGACCCGTCAGGTCACGGTGTTTGGGGTCGGACCAGTCGCACGGCGTTGGGGACGTGCGTGAATTCGAGCAACTTCGTCTCGCCCAGGTAGTCGCCGTCGAGTTGGTAGGGGAACCCGTCGTGGTGGCTGATGGTGAGCGACTCGAGATCGGTCTGCAGGTCGAGCGTGTCGGACGCCTTCACGCCGCCCCCACGCAGCGCGCCGCCCAACCCGCCGAGGATGCTGGTCACCTTCAGGCTTCGGAACGTGATGGCTACGAGTCCGTTGTCGAGACCGGCTGCCGGGCTGAGGTCGAGCGGGCGATTGCCGAGGAAGGTGTACGGGTTCGTGTTCAGCACCACCGTGAAGTAGCCGGACACGGCCGCGTTCCCGGGGGTCTGCACCGTGAAGTGCGGCTCGTTGCGGTCGTAGTTCACGAGCCACGTGCGCAGGGCGGCGTAGATGAACAGCGGATGCCCCAGCCAACGTTTCATGCTGGCCCGCCGTTCCACCTCCTTCACCACCGCAGCGTCGTAGCCCACGCCGGTGTGGAAGCAGAAGTAGCGGCCGTTCACCTTGCCCAGGCCGATCGGTTCGATGGTGCGTGTGGCGATCCCCGCAGCGAGCTGCTGGACGGCCAGCACGGGGTCGTTCGGCATGCCGAGCGTGCGCGCGAACACGTTGGTGCTGCCGCCCGGTAGCACGCCGAGGGCGGTGTCGGTGCCGGCCACGCCGGTGGCGACCTCGTTGAGCGTGCCGTCGCCGCCGTACCCGATCACGATGTCGACGCCTCGGCGGGCGGCATCCTGAGCGAACCGGGTGGCGTGCCCTCGGCGGTTCGTCTCCACGACCTCCACCTCGTTGCCCTGGCTCAGGGCGCGGTGCACCACCACCGTGTTCCGGGCCGTCACCGAGGAGGCGAAGGCGTTCACGACGAGCAGAATTCGCAAGCAGAGGAACGGTAGCGGGCGAACTCCTCGCGAAGGAACCGTGTCGGCTGGTTGGGACACTCCGGTACCCGTGGGTAACAATGGGAACCTATGAACGTGATCGTGTGCGTGAAGCAGATCCCCGACCCGGCAACCCCGGGTGCGCTCGACTCGGGTACCAACACCCTCAAGCGCGATGGCAAGCTCATCCTCGACGAATCCGACAGCTATGGCGTGGAAATGGCGCTGCAGCTGGTGGATGCGGCCGGTGGTGGGGAAGTGAGCCTGGTTTCCATGGCCCCCAACGGTGAGGTGTCGGGCATGCGCACGGCGCTCGCCATGGGTGCGGTCAAGGGCACCCTGGTCTCCGACCCGGCGCTGCAGGGCAGCGACGCACTCACCACCGCCAAGGTGCTGGGTGCAGCCATCCAGAAGATGGGCGGTGCGGATCTCATCATCGCCGCCACCGAGTCCAGCGACGGCTACACGGGCACCGTGCCCGAGCAGCTCGCCGAGGTGCTCGGCCTTCCGTCGGTCACGTTCGCCAAGAAGGTCGTCATCAGCGGTGGCACCCTCAACGCCGATCGTCAGACCGAAGAGGGTTACGACGAAGTCACGTGCCCGCTTCCCGCGGTGATCAGCGTGACGGCCGGTGTGGTGGAGCCCCGCTACCCGAGCTTCAAGGGCATCATGGCCGCCAAGTCGAAGCCGATCGACACGCTCACCGTGGCCGACCTCGGGGTCACCCCGGTCGGCTGGGCAGGCGCCAACCAGACCGTCGTCAGTGTCACGCAGGCCGAGGCCCGCGCTGCTGGCGAGGTCATCGAAGACGACGGAGAGGCCTTCGCCAAGATCGTGGCGTTCCTCGAAAACCTGAAGGTGATCTGAGGTAACCGACATGAACATTTGGGTCTTTGCACAAGCAGCCAACGGCGCCCCCACCACGGGCACCCTCGAACTCCTCACCAAGGCTCGCAGCCTGGGCGCCACCGTCACCGCGTTCGTCGGCGGCGATGCCTCGGCTATCGCAGCCGAGTTGGGCAACCACGGCGCCACCAAGGTGTACGCCACGGGCGACCTGGGCGGCAAGCTGCCCGGTGTGGCCGTGTCCGCAGCCATGAAGGCCGTCATCGACGGGGGCGACACGCCCGACCTCATCATGTTCCCGCAGAACTACGAGGGCCGCGATGTGGTCAGCCGCCTGTCGGTGAAGCTCGATCGCACCGTGCTCACCAACAACGTCGACGTAGCCGTCGATGGTGGTTCGGTCAGCGTCACGACGCCGATCTTCGGTGGCAACGTGTTGGTCGCTACCGGCTTCTCCGGTGCCACCCCGTACCTCGCTGCGTTCCGTCCGAAGAGCTTCGCTGCTGAGGCGTCGGGTGGCGCTGCCCCCGAGGTCGTGTCGGCTCCGGTGCCCGAGACCGGTGCCACCGGTACCGCACAGGTCACCGCAGTGCACGTGGAGGAAACGTCGGGTCCCAAGCTCGACGAAGCCGCCATCGTGGTGTCGGGTGGTCGTGGCCTCGGCGAAGCGCCGAAGTACGAAATGATCGAAGCCCTCGCCAAGCTGCTCAAGGGTGCGCCCGGCGCAAGCCGTGCCATCGTCGACGCTGGTTGGGTGCCCTACAGCTACCAGGTCGGCCAGACCGGCAAGGTCGTGAAGCCGGGCGTGTACATCGCCGCCGGCATCTCGGGCGCCACCCAGCACATGGTGGGCATGAAGGGCGCGAAGAACATCATCGCGATCAACAAGGACAAGGAAGCTCCCATCTTCGGCATCGCCGACCTGGGCATCGTGGGCGACGTCCACAAGGTGCTTCCGAAGCTGATCGAGGCGCTGCAAGCTCGCGGCTGAGCCCACCAGCGTCACGTACGTCGAACGGCGGCCTTCGGGCCGTCGTTCTTCGTTTTCCCGTCAGACGAGCGGCCAGGGGTAGCGGCGGCCGGTGTCGTCGACGGGGAACTCCCGATGGTCGACGATCCATTGCGCTCGCTCCTGCATGGCCTGCACCTCGTCGTCGGCCAGCAGGGTGGCCACGTCGAGGGGAATGCGCTCCAGCAGTTCCTCCGCAGCCGTCACGTACAGGTCGGGCACGGGTTCGCCACCGAACTCCCACACCACGGTGCGCAGTTTGAACTCGGCGGCAAAGCAGAGGCCGTGGTCGATTCCCCACAGCCGATCGTTGGCGTCGATGAGCACATGGCCACTCTTGCGGTCGGTGTTGTTGGCGATGACGTCGAAGAACGCAAACGCCTTCAGTGCCTCGTGCAGATCGTCGCGCTGCTCGTAGATCGTGAAGTAGTGCTGCTGGTGGTCGGCATCGACGAACCACTGCACGCTGCCTTCGCCCACGGGCCCGTCGCGCAGCACCGTGGGTGGCACGATGCCCAGGCCCATCGTTTCGCTCAGTACGAACGCTGCGTACTCGCGCTTGTGGAGCCCCGGTTCGAAGTCCCACAGCGGTCGCTCGCCTCGCAGCGGCTTGTAGATGGCCTGGCCCACGTGCTCGCCGTCTACCTTCAGATTGCACAGCAGCGTGGCGTTGCTGCTCCAGGGCATGCGGCCCTCGATCTCGATGTCTGCTGTGCGCAGCAGCTCGAGCCGAGAAGAGGTCAGTTCATCCGGGGGCATCGGTGGCCCTCGGGGTTCATCGGCTGGGTGCACCAGCGGCACGCGGGCCGGCCGGCAGCCACCACCGAATCGGTGTGCTCGCAGAACGCAGCCGCCTGGGCTCGGGTGAGGAACACGCGCAGCTGGCTGCGATCGTCGTCGTCTTCGTCGACGGGTTCGCCTTCCTCGTCGAGCTCCATGACTTCCTCGAGCTGGACCAGCACGCGATCGCTGCTGCGGTCGTAGCCGAGGCCCACGGGACCCAGCACGAAGGCGGCGTCAATGGGGGTGCTGAGCTCCATGGCGGCCGGCACCGGCTTGTCGGTGGGGTCGGGCAGATCGTTCAACACGCGCCGCAGATAGTCGGCGATCGCCGATGCCTGCTGCTTCTCGCACTTCACCGTGACGCGGCGGCCGTCGCTGCGCGCCTGCAGGAAGAACACACGTGAGCCAGGTTGGCCCACCGCGCCGACGGTGAAGGCATCCACATCGGAGAAGTCGTGGTACTCGCCCATTACGGCCTCAGGAGGGGCGCAGCTCGGCCAGCGAGCCGCCCGTGGAGTTCACCGTGAGCACCACCGGCGCTCCCATGCCGTAGGCGATGGCCGTGATGCTGCAGGTGCTGATGACGATGCGTTGAAACAGATCGATGTGGGTGCCCATGGCGTGGGCGACCAACGCCTTGATGGGGTCGGCGTGGGAGACACACACGATGGTGCCGCCCTGGTGCTTGGCGCGCAGACGGTCGACGGCGCTCACCATGCGCGTCTGCATCTCGGTGAAGCTCTCGCCATTGGGGAAGCGGAACGTGCTGGGAGCGCGCTGCACGGTGTTCCACTCGGGCAGCTTCATCAGGTTCTTGAGTTCGGCGCCGGTCCAGTCGCCGAAGTCGCATTCCAGCAACCCCTTGTCGATCTGCACCTTCATGCCGCGAGCCGCAGCGATGGGCGCTGCCGTTTCACGGGCGCGTTCGAGCGGCGAGGCGTAGATGGCATCGATCGTCTTCAGTTCGGCGATGCGGTCGGCTGCCTTCTTGGCCTGATCCACGCCGATGTCGGCCAGGTGCAGGCCGGGTGCACGACCGGGCAGCAGTTTGCCGGTGGTGGGCGTCTGCCCGTGGCGCACCAGCAGTACCAGCGTCGCAGCGGGAGGGGGAGTCGGTTTCGTTCGCGCCATCTCGGTTGCTGAACCTACTGTGCCGGGCATGGATTCGCTTGGTCGGTTGAACAAGGAAATCTGCGAGTGTCGGCAGTGCCCACGTCTGGTGCAGTGGCGCGAGGACGTGGCGGTGGAAAAGCGCGCCGCATACCGCGATCAGACCTACTGGGGCCGCCCGGTGCCGGGGTTCGGCGACCCGAACGCGCGCATCCTGGTGTTGGGCCTTGCACCGGCTGCGCACGGAGCGAACCGAACGGGCCGGGTATTCACGGGCGATCGTTCCGGCGATTGGCTGTTTCGCTCGATGCACCATTCCGGTTTGGCGAACCAGCCCGAGAGCGTTGCTCGAGACGACGGACTCGCGCTCACCGATGCCTGGGTGTCGGCTGCGGTGCGGTGTGCCCCGCCGGGGAACAAGCCACTGCCCGCCGAGCGCGATGCGTGCCGGCCGTTCCTGCAACGAGAGTGGGGCCTGCTGAAGCGGTTGAAGGTCGTGGTGTGCCTGGGTGGATTCGCTCACGAGGCAGCATGCAGCGAACTGGGCATGCGGCCGCGGCCGAAGTTCGGTCACCTCGCCGAGGCCACAGCACCGAACGGTCTGGTGCTTCTGGGGTCGTTTCACCCGAGCCAACAGAACACGTTCACGGGGCGGCTCACCGAACCGATGCTGAACGCCGTGTTCGCCCGCGCCGTCGAACTCGCCGAAGCCTGAACCAGGGTCGCGTTCATCCCGAACGGGTGATGAGGTCTGCAGATTGCGGTGCGACAATCTCGGCCGACGAAAGGGATCACGATGAGCAGGTTCGACAGCATTGCCGACGAGATTTCCGCACTCAGGTTCCACGACGGCCGACCATCGGTCGAAGCCGCGGAGACGTTGCGCGACCTGCTGCTCTTCCAGCGCGCGGTGCAGACGTACCTCTGGGCGTTACCGCTGCTGAACACGCTGGGCATGCAGGTGGGCTCGGAGTCCGCCTTCGGTGCCGGGTATCACGTACTGCCCATTTGGAAGCGGCGACTCGACGCCAACACGCAGGTGACGACGCCGAACTCCGACATCCTCTACGCCATGAGCTATGTCGACCTCGGCGCGGATGGGCCGTTGGTGATGGACGCTCCACCGATGTTGCAGGGGATCCTGCTCGACTACTGGCAGCGTCCCATCCCCGTCGATGGCGGCTCGTTCGCCGGCGATGTGGGTCTGGCGGGCCCCGACCGGGGAAAGGGTGGCAGGTTCCTCATCCTTCCGCCCGGCTACGACGGTCCGGTGCCTGATGACCACTTTGTGTATCGCTCGGGCACCAACCGGGTGTTCATCTTCCTTCGCGGATTCTTCCAGGATCCGAACGACCTCGCCCCTGCAGTGGCCCACCTCGAGCAGACTCGGGTGTACCCGCTCGGCAACGAGGCCGATGCCCGGCCGATGGTGTACCCCGATGCGTCGGGTGTGCCGGTCGACATGCTGCCGCTGTCGAATGGTTCGGCGTTCGCGCACCTGAAGGAGTTGCTCGATGCCGAGGGGCGGCACCTCGGCGGCGCCGATTGGCTCGGCATGCTGGCTGCACTCGGCGTGGAAGAGGGCAGGCCATTCCAGCCCGATGAACGCACCGCCGCGATGCTCGATCGCGCCGCCCGTACGGGCTACAAGATCAGCCGCATGATCGGCTTCCAGGAGGAAGTGAACGGTGTGTCGTACCGCGTGTACGACGACCGGCGCTGGATCAACCCGTTCGCGAATCGGTTCTCGGGCGATGCCAACACCGACATCGATCTCACCTGGACCGACAACACCCATGGCGATCGCGATCTCGACGCCCGCATCTGGTTCTTCACGAACTACTACTCGGTGAGCCCGGGCATGGTCTCTCGCGTTCCCGGCCAGGGGGCGAACTACTTCATCGCCTTCACCGACGCCTCTGGCGATCCGCTCACCGGCAGCCACAGCTATCGCCTCACGTTGCCGCCCGATGTGCCGGCCGCCATCTTCTGGTCGCTCACCCTGTACGACGCCGACACGGCGTCGGGCTTGGCCAACGGCCAGCCGTTCCCGTCGTTGGGTTCGCGCGACCTGCCGGTGGCGCATGCCGACGGCAGTACCGATCTGTGGTTCGGCCCTGAGGCTCCGGAGGGCAAGGAGGCAAACTGGTTGGCCACAGTTCCGGGCAAGGGCTTCTTCGGTGTCCTGCGGCTTTACGGGCCACTGGAGGCGTCGTTCGATGGCTCGTGGCGCCCGGGCGATTTCGAGTTGCTGGCGTAGTCGCCACGCGTCGGAGGCGCGGCGTGCGTTAGCTGCGGCCGAGCGGGTCAGGCGAGGTCGAGCAGTTCCAGCACGCGGGGCACGGGTAGACCGGGTACCACGTTGCCGCCAACACCCTCCACCGTGTCGGCGACGAACAACGCGTTGGTGACGGCTTCCTCGGTGGCATCCACCACGGCGGTGAAGACGTCGTTCAGCGAACCATCGGCCAACAACTCCAACGCCACCTTGCCCTCTGCATCGCGCGGCAGGCGGTTCGCCGTGCTGACGGCGCAGAAGATGTCGCCGCTGCCATGGTGCGCCACGGAGCCCATGCGCGCCAGGCCCAAGCCCACTCGCCGGGCCACGCGCTGCAGCTGTCGTGCGTCGAGCGGTACATCGGTGAACACCACGCCGAGGCAGCTGCCGCCGGTGTCGAGGGTGGGCGCAGCGGCCTGCGCTTCGGCGGCCAACGCCTCGCCCACCAGACGGCCACCGATACGCAGCTGCGAGCGGCCGCCGAAGTTGCACAGCAGCAGTACGCCCACGGTGCCGAGGCCGTCGAGCACGCGCGATGCGGTGCCGATGCCGGCTTTGTAACCCATGGTGACCATGCCGGCGCCGGCGCCCACCACGCCTTCGGCCACGGGCCCGTCGGTCGCTGCGGCGATGGCCTCGCGAGCGTGTGCGGCGGTTACCCAACGTTGCTTCATGTCGTCGAGCCACGAGTCGTCGCACTCGCCGACCACCGGGATGACGACTTCCTCGGCCCCGGCCTCGAACAGTTCATCCACCACTCCGTCGGCGACGCGGCCGACCGAACTGGTGCCCGTGAGCATGATGGGCGTCTCGAGGATGCCCCATTCAGCGATCTCGACGCTGCCCGTCAACTCGCCTGCCCCGTTCAACACAGCGGTCGCTGCCGGCATCGGGCGCATGAACAGGTCGAGCGGCACATCGGGGACGATGGCGGTCACGCCGGTGCGGGCCACCGGGTCGTCACTCCAGATGGTGACCTGGCCCACTCGAACGCCGGGCACATCGGTGATGGCGTTGTGCGGACCGGTGGGTAGCGAGCCGAACGTGAGGCCGAGCGAACGGGGTCGGGGCCGGGGCAGCGGTGCGGGCATGTTGGGCAATCTAGGCTCCCGCACATGACCGGGCAGATGCCGCAGTGGTGGGTGGGTACCGATGAGTTCGGAGGCATCCCAAACCCTGGGCGGCCCGATGTGTCGCCGCCTCTCCACTGGCGACTGGAGATGGTGGCCGCCACCGAGCGGCCGCGTCAGTGTGAGGTGTCGCCCGACGGCACCACGGTCGCGTTCATGCTGGACCGCGACACCTCCGATGTGTGGACCGTGCCCGTCATGGGCGGCCCCGCTGTTCGTGTCACCACCGGCCGGCCGATTGCGGCGTTCTGGGAGGACGGCAATGCGGCGTGGTCGCCCGACGGCACGCGACTTGCCTACACCCAGGCTGGTCGCGTGATGGTGGTCGACGCCGCCGGTGGGCTGCCGAAGGATGTATGCGCGGGGTCGGGTCCGGTATGGCTGGGCGACGACCAGATGATCATCGGGGTCGAACGTGGCGATGCAACGGTGCTCGCGGTCGTCGACGTGGCGAACCCGTGGCCTCGGCCCATCGCGGTGGCCGGAGCGGATTACGTCAACGCTGTCGTGTCGCCCGACGGCCGACGACTCGCGTACACGTTGTTCCACCGCGACGACCTGAACTGCACGTCGTTGCATGTAGTGGAGTTGGCCACGGGCGTATCCACCACGGTGGTGCATCAGGCGGGCTTTCAGTTGCGCTGCCCGGCCTGGTCGCCCGATGGAACGCAGTTGGCGTACGCCAGCGAATGGCCGGGTTGGTACGAAGTATTCGTGGTCGACGCTGCGGGTGAAACGCACCCCCGACAGGTCACCACCGCCGAGGCGGACTTCGGTTCGCTGGAATGGTCGGCCGATGGCAGCACGTTGCTGGCGACGTGCAGTCGTCGGGGCGTGACCGACCTCGTGCGGGTACACATTCCCGATGGCACGTTGGATCTGCTCGCTGCGGGCGGCACCTGGTCGTCGCCGCATGCGTTGCCCGACGGCGGTGTGGTGGCGGTGCACGAGAGCTTCACCATGCCGGCGCGGTTGTGTGTGGTGACACCCCAGGGCGATGTTCGCGAACTCTTCGCTGCTGTCCCCGCCGCCGTGCGAACCGCTCCGCACATCGTGCCCGAGCACGTGAGCTACGAGTCGTTCGACGGCATGGAGGTGCACGGCTGGTTGTATCGGCCGGCAAATGCGTCGTCGGATCGTCCCTGCCCGGCGGTGGTGCAACCGCACGGAGGGCCCACGTCGGTCACGGGCGACGAGTGGGATGGCGTGGCGCAGTACTTCCTCGACAAGGGGTATGCGTGGTTCGCTCCGAACTTCCGCGGCAGCACCACCTACGGCCGCGACTACGAACGGGCGAACCACGGCGTGTGGGGCGTGGCCGACACGCACGACTGCCTTGCGGCACACGACCATCTCGCCACGCTCGACTGGATCGACCCTTCACGCATCGCCATCTTCGGCGCCAGCTACGGCAGCTACATGGCGCTGCATTCGGTGGTGGACGATGGCGAGCATCGATACGCGTGTGCGGTCAGCAAGTATGGCGACTGCGACATTCTCACCTCGTGGGCGCAGGGCGACCTGGTGGGCCGCCTGGATCTCGAACGCATGATGGGCCACCCGAGTTCGGCCCGGTCTGCATATGCAGCCGGGTCGCCGATCCATCGAGTGGAGCGCTTGCGAGTGCCCATCCTGGTGGCGCATGGCGAGCTCGACGATCGCGTGCACCCGAACCAGTCGAAGGAACTCGTGGCAGCGTTACGCGAGCACGGCAAGCAGTTCGAGTACGTGACCTACCCCACCGAAGGGCACGGTCTGTTGCGCACCGAACCGTTCCTGCACTTCCATCGCCGCCTCGAGCGGTTTCTCGACTGGTATCTGTTGCCGTGATCGGTGCGCCGCACGTCCTGTTCCTGCACGGTTACACCACGGCATGGCCGAAGGCGCCGGTGTGGGAGCGACTGTTGCGGGAAGTCGGCCGTGGTGATGTGGAGGTGGTGGCACCGACTGCCCCGAGTGGCAGGCATCGCCGCGATCCGTTCAATCCCCGAGGTCGGCCGAGTTGGTTCCGATATGCGACCGACCATTCATGCGAGGTGCCGCAGCGGTTCGACACTCCGCACGAGGGTGATCTTCACGATGTGATCGACGGGCCAGCGGACGCTGCCCTGCTCGGTGTACTCGAGCGTGCGGTGCGTTCGGCCGGCGATGCCGGTCGCGTCGCGCTCGTCGGTGAATCGCAAGGTGGTGTGGTTGCTGCGGCGCTTGCCCTTCGGTGGAACCTCGAACATCCGAGCCAGCATCTCGGGGCGGTGGGGTTGGTTCGAACAGCTGTCGATCCCGGCATCTGGAATGGCATCACGCCACCTCGGTTCACCACTCGGTTCCACGTGTTGCTCGGTGCCACCGACACCACGTTCCGCCCGTACTTCGCGGTGAATTCGCTCGGTCCGTTGCTCGAGCACAATCGGTGCAGCACTGCTGAGGTGCCGAGCGCGTATCGATCGGCTGACGGCAACGTTGCCGTAGAACTGATGCCGGGCATTGGCCACTCCGACTCGAACCGAGCGGTGTACCGCCGTTGTGTAGCGTTGCTGCATCGCGACTGGCTCGATGGTTCGCCCGACCTAGCGTCCATTCCTCGCTGCGACGACTTTTCACAGACTCTGGGGGAGCGATGAAGAAGATGACACGACTGGCCGGTGTTGCACTGGCCCTTGCGGCGGTGCTCGCAGCGTGCGGTGGCTCTGACGGGGGCTCCAGCGGCGGCACATCGGTAACGACGGCTCCGGGTGGTGATGGTTCGAACACCACCGTGGGGGGTGATGTCACGCCGACTGGTGTGCTCAAGGTGGGCACCATCAACGGGATCGATTCACTGAACCCGTACAACTACGTCGAAGCGTCGAGCTACAACGCGATGTTGATGATCTTCCCGATGTTGGTCCAGTACAAGGCTGGCTCCGACGAGTTCGAGGGCGACCTGGCCAGTTCGTGGGAGGTGTCGGCGGATGGCAAGCAGTACACCTTCACGCTGAACCCCGGCACGTGGACCGACGGCACTCCCATCACGGCCGCCGACGCTGCCTGGACCATCAACACGACTGTGAAGTTCGCCGATGATGCCACTGCCGTGTCGGCGGGGGCGGTGTCGCACGTGGTGGAAGCCACGGCTCCATCCCCCGACACCTTGGTGATCACGTACGACGCGGCCGTGTCGAACGTGTTGCCCCAACTCCAGACGTTGTTCATCCTGCCCCAGCACGTGTGGGAACCAATCGTGGGCGCCGATGGTGCCGGCCTGAAGTCCTATGCACCACAGGAGCAGTTGCCCATCGTGTCGGGCGGCGCGTACACCATCGAGAAGTGGGAGAAGGAGGGCACCACCATCTTCAAGGCCAATACCGACTTCTACGGGCCCAAGTCCAATGTGGAGGCCATCGCGCTGGTGCTCTACACGAACGAAGATGCGCTGCTCGCCGATCTGAAGGCCGGTGAGGTCGACTGGGCCGACGAGGTGCCCATCGCTGCAGCCACGGCCCTGCAGGCGGAGGCATCGGTCGTTGTCGAGGAGATTCCCGGATCGCAAACGAACAACATCACGTGGAACTCCAATCCCAAGAAGACGAAGAACCGCGAGTTGCTCGACCCGAAGGTGAAGCGCGCGATGTCGATGGCGATCGACCGCGAGGGTCTGATCGAAGTGGTGTACGGCGGGCATGCGGTCACCGTGGAAAGCATCGTGGGGCATATCTCGGGAAGCTGGGAGAACGCGAACCTCGGTCCGTTGGCGATGGATGTCGATGCCGCCAACGCCGCGCTCGACGAACTCGGTTACCTCGCCGGCTCCGATGGCGTGCGCGTCGTGCCGGCCACCGATGGCCAACCCGAACACAAGATGAGCTACGAGGTGATGGTGCCCGACAGCCTGAACTTCAACGGCAAGCGGCAGTTCGAACTGGTGGCCGACAACATGAAGGCAATTGGTGTCGACCTCAAGCTGCTGTCCGGCGGCGACGCGACCGCTGCGTTCGCCTACGAGACCGGAGCCGACTGCGACGCCGCCGCCGGCACCGGGTACGCCGACTTCGACATCGCGATGTGGGACTGGGTCGGATACCGCGACCCCGACTTCATGCTGTCGGTCACCACGAAGGGGCAGTGGTGCTCCTGGAGCGATACCGGCTACGACAACCCCGAGTACGACACGCTCTACGAGCAACAGGCAACGCTCATCGACGTGGCGGAGCGCAAGAAGGTGGTCGACGAGATGCAGCAGATCATCTACGACGACGTGGTGTACACCCAACTGGTCAACATGAACATGATCCACGCCTACCGCAGTGGGTGGACCGGGTTCCAGCTCGACCTCAACGGCTACTCGAAGCGCTACTTCACCGACGTGCGGCCAGCGGGCTGAGCCGTTCGGCGGGCGTTCATTCGTGACCAAGTACCTGCTGAAGCGTCTCGCATTCGCGGCGCTCACCATCTTCGCTGCGCTGACGGTGAACTTCATCCTGTTCCGAGCGCTGCCGGGGGATGCCGTCTCGGGGCTGAAGTGTCGTCAATGCACGCCGGAGTTCAAGGAGGCGCAACGCGCCGCGTTGGGCCTCGATCAGTCGCTGTGGCAGCAGTACGTCTTGTACCTCAAGGGGCTCCTCCACGGCGACCTCGGCAACTCGTGGCGTCCGCCACATCCCACGGTGTGGTCACAACTCTGGGGCCCCATCAAGCGCACCCTTCCGATGATCCTTCTCGGCACGGTGTTCTCGGTGGTCATCGGGGTGGCCCTCGGCTTGCTTGCTGCGTGGCGGCGCGGTTCCATGCTCGATCGCACCGCCACGGGAATGTCGCTGGCGGCATACTCGATGCCCACGCAGTGGCTTGCGCTGCTGATGGTGCTCTATTTGGCGGGCTGGCTCGGCCTGCCGACGTCGGGGGTGAAGGACCCTGATCTCGAGATCGCCCAACTGCTGGGCGACGTCGGGTGGTGGGATCTGTTCATCGACCAGTTGCGGCACATGATTCTTCCGGCACTCGCGATCGGCATCGTGTTCGCCGGCGACTACGCCATCATCACGCGCTCGGCGTTGGTGGAGACATTGAGCGAGGACTTCGTGCTCACCGCGCGAGCCAAAGGTCTGTCGAGATGGACCGTCATCCGTCGGCATGCCCTGCCCAATGCGGCATTGCCGATCGTCACCCTCATCGCGCTGTCCCTGGGCACGGTCGTCGGCGGTGTGCTGGTGGTGGAGTACGTGTTTTCATACTCAGGGATCGGCCTCACCGTGGTGCAAGCCATCTCCGAACGCGATTACCCGGTGCTGCAGGGAGCGTTCCTGCTGTTGACGGTCGCAGTGGTGTTCGCCAACCTCTTTGCCGACCTCCTGTATCCGAAGCTGGACCCGAGGGTGGTGTTGCGATGACCGACGTCGCCAGCCCACCCGTAGCGCCGCACACCGTGTTTGCAGCGCTGCGTCACAACCGCTCCGCGCAGATCGGGGCAGGTCTATTGATGCTGTTCTTGGTGACTGCGCTGTTCGGTTCGTGGCTGTCCCCGTACTCCTTGTCGCCGTCGAAGGACGAGATCTTTCAGCCGCCGAGCCGGGCACATTGGCTGGGCACCGACGACGCCGGTGTCGACATGCTGAGTCTCATCATCAGGGGTGCTCGCGTCTCGCTGCTGGTTGGTGTGGCGTCGGCGCTCGTGGCGATGGTGATCGGTGGCACCGTTGGGGTCCTCACCGGGTACTTCGGCGGTCGCATCGACTCGATCCTGATGCGGGTAACCGACTACTTCCTCGTCATCCCCGACGTGCCCCTGATGGTGGTTGCGGCTGCGCTGTTCGGTCGCTCGCTGCAGAACATCATCCTCATCATTGCGCTCATCTACTGGGCCTCGACGGCGCGCATGATCCGCGCCCAGACGCGCAGCGTTCGAGAACGCACCTACGTGCGACGGTCTCGAGCCATGGGAGCGAGCAATGCCCGGGTGCTACTCACCCACGTCGTACCTCAGGTGGTGCCGCTGCTCCTGGCGCTCACCGTGCTGCAGGTGGCGCTCGGCATCTACGCCGAGACCTTCGTGACGTTCCTCGGACTCGGAGATCCGTCTGCGGTGTCGTGGGGTTCCATCCTTCAGGCGGCCTCAGCCTCGAGCGCCCAGACGAACGGGGCATGGTGGTCGGTGGTTCCGCCTGGTCTTTGCGTCACGCTGGTGGTGGTGGGATTCACCCTCGTCGGTCAGGCGCTCGAGGAAGAACTCAACCCGCGCTTGCGGGTTGGCCACCTGTCGTTCCGTCACTTCAGTTTGCGCATTCGGGAGGTCGAACATGGCTGATCCGGTGCTGCGCGTCGATGAACTGAACGTGTGGTTCGAGGTGCCCGGTGGCGAAGTGCACCCGGTGCGCGACGTGTCGTTCGAACTGCAACGCGGAGAACGCCTCGGTCTGGTTGGCGAGAGTGGATGCGGCAAGACCACGGTGATGCTGGCGCTCATGGGCCTGCTGCCGCCGAATGCATCGGTGTCCGGCCGCGTGTTGATCAATGGTGTGGATCTTCTGGAGCGTGGCGAAGTCTCCGTCCGCGAGCACCGATGGCGCGACGTTGCGATGGTGTTCCAAGGCGCGATGAACGCGTTCAACCCGGTTCGTCGAATCGGGGTGCAACTGGTTGAGCCGATGGTCTTTCACGGCGTCGAGAAGGGTGCCGCGGCGAAATCTCGTGCCTGCGAGTTGTTGGAGTTGGTGGGTTTGCCCGCCACTCGATTCGAGTCGTTTCCCCACGAACTGTCGGGCGGGCAGCGGCAGCGGGCGGCGATCGCCATGGCGTTGGCGTGTCGGCCGAAGGTGCTGCTGGCCGACGAGCCCACGACGGCGCTCGATGTGATCGTGCAGGCTCAGGTGCTCGATCTGCTGCAACAGCTGTCCGACGACCTCGGACTGTCGCTGCTCATCGTGACGCACGATCTGCCCATCGTGGCCAGCCTGTGTCATCGCTCGGTGGTGATGTACGCCGGCCAGGTAGCGGAGTCCGGTGCAGCGCTCGACTTGGTACGCAACCCATTCCATCCGTACACGCGCCTGCTCCACGCAGCGACGCCGGAGATCGGCGGAAGCGGGCCCATCGCGTCTATCCCCGGGGTCCCTCCGAGGCTGGATCATCCGTTCCCGGGCTGTGCGTTCGTCGACCGGTGTGATGTGGCCGACGACGCCTGTGCGTCGCAGCAACCACAGCTGCTGGAGATCGCCCAGGGACGCGCTGTTCGTTGCCTTCATCCGGAGGTGCACCAATGACCGGTCCGTTGCTCGACGTCCGCCAGTTGGGGGTGGAGTACGGCGCTCGGCGATCGATGATCGACGGGATTCGTCGTCGCGAACTGAAGGGCGTGCGCGCCGTCGACGGAGTGTCCATCTCGGTGAGCGGTGGCGATCTCGTGGCGTTGGTGGGCGAGTCCGGGTGTGGGAAGACCACGACGGCGATGTCGATTGCAGGCCTGGTGCCATATGCGAGCGGGTCGATCATCGTGGAAGGACACGACCTGTCCACGCTGAGTTCCGCCGAGCGGCGTGCGCGTCGCCGGCGGGTTCAGTTGGTGTTTCAGGATCCGTATGAGTCGCTCGATCCGAGGTTCCAAGTTGCGCGAATCGTGCGCGAGCCATTGGACGTGCATCGGGTCGAGGGCGACCGCGATGCGCTCGTGCGCGAGGCCCTCCACAAGGTGGGTTTGCGTCCTGCCGAGCAGTTCCTTCACCGTTATCCGCACCAACTGTCGGGTGGGCAGCGTCAGCGCGTGGCGATCGCGTCGGCTCTCGTGCTGCAACCTGCCTTGCTTGTCGCCGACGAGCCGGTGTCGATGCTGGACACCTCGGTCCGGGCCGGTGTGTTGGAACTGCTGGGAACGCTCCGTACGGAGGGCATGGGCATTCTGATGATCACCCACGATCTGTCCACCGCAGCGCGCTACGCCGACCGGATCTGCGTGATGTACCTCGGCCGAATCGTCGAGGAGGGGCCGGCGCACGAGGTGGTGACGTCGCCTCGGCATCCCTACACGAGGGCACTGGTCGCCGCGGTGCCGCGCAGCGATGGTGCACCGCGGGATCATTCGCTGATGCCAGAGGGTGAGACACCCGACCCGTCCCGGATGCCCAGCGGTTGCCGCTTTCATCCGCGCTGCCCAGTGCTGGCCAGCGGCGAGGCCGCACGCCTCGGCATCGCCGATCGCTGCCGCGGCGTGGATATCGAGCTCGAACCCGAAGTCGGCGACCACCGAGTTGCCTGCCACGCCGTCACCGTCAGCATCACTGCCCACCCCTGACCCCGCCCTCGCCGCCCGTCACCTGCCCCACCCGCGCGCCGTTTCCTCGTTCTTGTCGCGGCCCGACCACCACGCATGGACGCCCGGCCGCGACAAGTTCGAGATTGCGCGACGGGAATGGTGCGGTCTGCGACGCTGACATGGTGATGGGACCGGTTTGGGACGTACG
>CANHST010000032.1 GCA_947463235.1 Acidimicrobiaceae bacterium | reverse complement strand
GCTTGGCGACCCGCTTCTCTTTCAGGGTCTTGCCTTGCTTCTTGGCCGAAGGCTTCTGGGGTGACTTCTCGGGCACAGTGGCTCCTCGTTCGTCGAAAGGCGACCCTATCCCCGTTTGTCGTCGCAACGTTCGCAGCGTGGTCACCGAATTGGGCCGTGTCGGCCCAATTCCGTGCCCACGACTGGCGTCGCGGTGCGGCTACTTGCGGATGACGCCGTCGGCGATGGCGGCGGCCGAGACGGCGGGGGCCACCCGGTCGACCACGGTGCGGTCGAACACCGAGGGAACCACGAACTGCGGCGACAGATCGGCATCGCTGACCGATTCGGCGATGGCAACGGCAGCGGCGAGCTTCATGTTCTCGGTGATGTCGGTGGCGCTCACGTCGAGTGCACCACGGAACAGACCGGGGAAGGCCAGCACGTTGTTGATCTGGTTCGGGTAGTCGCTGCGACCGGTGGCCATCACGGCTGCCAGGCCGTCGGCGTGCTCGGGGCGAATCTCGGGGTTCGGGTTCGCCATGGCGAACACGATGGGGTTCGGGGCCATGTTGCGCAGATCGGCTGCGGTGATGAGGTCGGGGCCGCTGACGCCCACGAACACGTCGGCACCGCGCATCACGTCGCTGATCGAGCCCATCTTGCGCGACGGGTTGGTGTTCTCGGCGAACCATTCCTTGGCGATGTTCAGGTCGCTGCGGCCCGAGTACACGGCACCGGTGCGGTCGCACCCGACGATCTCGCCGACGCCTGCGTTGATGAGGATCTTTCCGATCGCCACACCGGCGGCACCCATGCCGGCGATGACGACCGACAGGTCTTCCATCTTCTTGCCGGTGATCTTCAGCGAGTTCCACAGGGCTGCCAGCGTGACCACGGCCGTGCCGTGCTGGTCGTCGTGAAACACCGGAATGTCGAGGCTGGCCTTCAGGCGCTCTTCGATCTCGAAGCACTCAGGTGCCTTGATGTCTTCCAGGTTGATGCCGCCGAACGTGGGAGCGATTCGCTGCACGAAGTCGACCACTTCGTCGGCGGTGCGGGCGTTGATGCAGATGGGGAAACCATCCACGCCACCGAACTCCTTGAACAGCAGGGCCTTGCCCTCCATCACCGGCATGGCGGCTTCGGGGCCGATGTCGCCAAGGCCCAGCACCGCAGTGCCGTTGCTGACGATGGCGACGGTGTTCTTGCGGATCGTGTAGCGGTGCGAGAGCGCGGGGTCTTCGTGGATGGCAGTGCACACGCGAGCCACACCGGGGGTGTAAGCCATCGAGAGGTCGTCGCGGTCGTTCACCGGGGCCAACGTGCCGGTCTGGATCTTTCCGGCCTCGTGCATGCGGAACGTGCGGTCCCACCAATCCATCAGCGTGACGCCGTTGAGGGCGTGGACTGCATCGACCACGCGCTGCTGGTGCGCCTCGTCACGGCAGTGCACCACCAGGCTGCGCCGCAGCTCGGCGCCGCGTACGTCGAACCCGTCGAGGGCGCCGATGTTGCCACCTGCCTCGCCGATGGCGCTGCACAGGCGGCCGAGCGTGCCGGGCACGTTGTCGAGGCGGCAGTCGAGAGTGATGGAGAACGCGGCGGTGGTGGCGGTGGGCACGGTTGGCAAGGCTAGGGGAGGGGTCGGTGCGCGACCCATTCCTCCGATGAGGAACCGCCACGGAAACAGGACACTTCATCGGGTCCAACGGCCCTATGGGTGGTCCGCTCCAGCCGCTTTCCTGTAACTCCATGACCACTCCCATGGCCATCGCGGCCGTCGACGACGAACTCTCCGCTGCCCGAATCGCCACCGTTCGCAAGCACATGGCGCTCGAATGCGTGGGCGATTGGGACGGCGTGATCGCCACGTTCGCCCATCCCCGCTACGAGTTGTACGGCAACGGGCGCGTGTTCGACGGTGAGGCCGAGGTGCGGCGTTACTTCCATTCATCCCGCACGCCGTTTCCGGACCAGGCCAACGAGATCATCGCCATCGCTGCGGACCCGTCGAAGGACGAGGTGCTCGTGGAGTTCTGGCTCACCGGCACTCACCTCGGGCCGTTGATGTTGCCCGGACGCACCGTGGCTGCCACCGGCCGCACGTTTCGTGTGCGAATGGCAGCCACGTTCGAGTTCGCGCCTGGCGTCGACCGCATCGTCTGCGAACGCCCCTACTACGACCAGGGTGCCGTGCTGCGGGCGTTGAGTATCGACTGATGCCGCCGCACTGCCTGCGCCAACGTCAGCGGATCCGATCCGACCGTCGGTGCGAGGGCTTCACCGGCGACATCGTCGTCAACAGATCGTTGATCGACAGCGTGGCGATGGCGATCTTCTGGTCACCGATGCCGTAGGGCAGCACCAGGGTGTCGCCGTGGGCCATACCACCGCAGGTGTAGACCACGTTCGGCACGTAGCCATAGGCACGGTCGCCGTCGGGCATCAGAATGGGTTCATCGGTGCGGGCCAGCACGCGTCGGGGGTCTTCGAGGTCCAGCAGGATTGCGCCGAGCGAGTAGGTGCGCATGGGGCCTACGCCATGCGTGAGTACCAGCCAGCCAGCATCGGTCTCGATCGGCGAGCCGCAGTTGCCGAGTTGCACCATTTCCCACGAGCGCTCGGGAGGCTGCACCGTGTGGTGGTCGGGCCAGTGGCGAAGGTCGCGAGAGAACGAGACCTCGTTGCTCTCCCGATCGGAACGCGTGAGTGCCGCGTACTGACCGAGCACCTTGCGGGGGAACAGCGCCAGACCCTTTCCGGTTGCGGCGGCGCCTGTCATCGGTGCCGACCGGAAGGATCGGAAATCTTTCGTGTCGAGCATGTGCTGTTCGATGTGAATGCCGTCGAACGCTGTGTAGCTGGCGAAGTAGGTGACGTCGCCGTCGTCGTCGACGAAGCGCACGAATCGAGCATCTTCCAGACCATGCGACTCCGACGGGGCGTGCGGCCAGAGGATGCGCTCGGTGAGTTCCGTCGACTCGGCGAAGTCGGCCGAGTAGCCCGATGCGGCGAGCTCGCGGACCTCCGTCGCTGTTGCTTCGGTGTTGTTGCGGCCGGCTTCCTCGGTGAGCAGAAGGAGGATGCGCTCCTCCAACTGTGCGTCGTCGAATTCCTCATCGAGGCCGTCGAGCAGAAAGGCGATGTTCTCCGGCTCGTTACCTCTCTCTGCGAAGACGGCTTGGAACACGGAACGTTGGTGGATGCTGGAGTGGTCGACTGCGGCTTCCGGATACGGCCCGGGATCGTCGATGGTCACGGTGCCGTTGGCGCGCACGGTGCCGGTGCGGAAACCGATCGAGGAACGGTGGCCCTCACCGATGCCGCGCACGCTGATGACGAAGTCGGCGTCGACCTCGCTGCGTTGACGCGGGTGCAGCACGATGGAGGGGTTGCAGAGTGCGGCTCCCTCCAACGAGTCCTCGCGCGTGAACGTGGCGCCAAGGAGTCGCAGCCGAGCGTCGGAGAGTTCCACGCTCGAATCGACTCGGGGCATCATCATCTCTGCGTGGAGTCGGAGCATGTGGTCGAGCGAGCGATGGTGTGGCCCGCAGCGGCGCTCCACATCGCGCAGGGCGCGCTCCACTTCTGCTTCCTCGAGCGCGAGAACGCGTTCCACCACGCCTCCGGCGCGCGATGCGCCGGGCGCGAGGTCTTCTCGGCCAGGCACGAAGAACCTGGCGAGTACCCGCGATGGGTCGGGTCGGATGACGATGCCGGTGTCGTGCAGTTCGACGTTCACAGGATGCCCTCGAATCTGTCAGCTCGTTGGAAGGTGGACACCAGAGCAAGCGTCGATTCGGCACCCTGGTTGAGATTCACCCGATCGGCATGGAGCCCGTCGTAGGAGCCCCCTGACGCTTCGTCGAACATGCGCAGCCCACTGTCGTTCTCGCCGAGGTACCACTTTGCGGCCGCCGTGATGCCCCGGATCCACGCCGGGTCGCCGGTCACCTCGTGCGCCCGCCAGCACGCATCTGCCATCGCAGCGGCCTCGATGGGTTGCTGATCGAACTGCGGTGTGGGGTCGCCAGGCCAACGCCCATGGTGGCCGACCAGCGAGAGATGCCCGGTGCGGGTCTCCATCTGCAGGAGCCAGTCGAGCATGCGGAGTCCGCGATCCAGGTCGGAAGGGCTGCCGATGGCGTGAGCAGCGGCGATGAGTGCTTCTGCGATGGTCGCGTTGCCGTAGCGCAGTTGTGGCTCGGGCCACTGCCACTCGCCACTGGGCACCTGTCCGACGCGCACCATGCTGTCGACCAGGAACGATCGAACGTCGCCGGTGCACCCATCCACGGCGGCGACTTCCGCGACGCCGATGGTGGCGAAGGCTCGTGCTCGCGGCCACGGCGAACGCACTGCGAGGCTGGCGACGACACTGCGATGCGCCCATCGGCGAACGGATGGATTCGAGTGATGGTGGGCGGCGGTCCCGAGGCCCCACAGTGCGCGACCCCAGCAGTCCTCGTCCGTTGCCGTGTCCTCCCAGACGCCCTCGCGGCTCAGTCGGTTGTGGAACAGGCCGTGTTCGTCCTGCGCATCGCGAAGTACTCGAAGTGCGACCCGCGACAGGTGACCGGGCCGCCCCGCGTCGACTTCTCTCGAGCACACCACCAGCAGCCGCGCATTGTCGTCGGTGCAGTAACCGCCAGCTTCGCGGCGCTGAACACCCTCTGCGTGTTCGAACAGGCCGCGCTCGTCAGTGAGCCGGTCCAAGTGAGCAAAGGCGTTGCTGACGATTCGGATCACGGCCGCGACGTCGATGCATCGGCTTGGAGTTCCCGCCCGAGTCGGGCGTAGGCGGCGGCGACCGTGGCCCAACTGAGCGTCGGTGCGAGACGCGAAGCTTCCTGGGCCATGGAGGTCTTGAGATCCTGGTCCATCACCACCGACCGGATGGCGGTGGCCAACGCAGTGGGGTTGCGGTGCGGCACCACGATGCCGGCGCCCGAGGCCAGCAGTTCAACGGCGTGCGGGAAGGCGGTGGCGATCACCGGCCGACCGGCCGCGATCGCGTCCACCAACACACCCGACGTCACCTGGTCGGTGGAGTCGTAGGGCAGCACGACGATCTCCGACGAAGCGATGAACGTGGTGAGTTGTGCCGTGTCGCGGTACTGGTCGTCGAACGTGACCGCCGACGAGACACCGCCGTTCGCGGCCTGTCGCTGCAACGAGTTGCGGTATCGGTCGCCGTCGCGCTCGAACACGTTCGGGTGGGTGACGCCGGCGATCGTGTAGCGCGGGCGCACTCGTTCGGTGGCGAGCATCGCCAGCGCTGCAATGGTGTGCTCGATGCCCTTGCCGGGGCCGAGCAGACCCCAGGTGAGCAACTGCGGCGCCAGATGGTCGCGGTAGGGCGGCGGTGTGGGCGTGGCAGCGCCGTGAGGAATCACGTCGATGTGGCTTTCCCGCACCGGGTACCTCTCGCAGAGGCGCTCGTGGGCTGTCTCGCTCATGACCACGAGTCGTTGTGCCCGTTGCGCCAGTGCGGCGATGATCTGGTGCTGATGCGGTGTGGGATAGAGGGGAACCGTGTGGAGCACCACCACCACGGGGGCTTCGATGGCCTCGATGAGCTCGAGCACCTCGGCGCCGTCGGCGCCCCCGTAGATGCCGTACTCGTGTTGCAGGATCACCGTGTCGCAGCTGGAGAGGAGTGCGGCTGCGTGCGCAAGGGAACCGGGATCGCGTTCGCGGAGCGAGGCGACCACTCGTGGGTTGCTCGCTTCGGGCCGACGTTCACCTCGAACTCTCACGACGTGCACGTCGTGGCCCTGCTGGGCCAGGGCCGTACCGAGCGCGTGAGCGAAGGTCGCGAGACCGCAGAGGGTGGGCGGGTAGGTGCTGACCAACCCGATTCGCTGGGTGGATGGGAGCATCCGGTCGGCGACGTTCATACGCGTCCTTCCGTTGGGCTCGGGAAGGCGTCGGAGCCGTTGGAGACGGAATGTCTCACGAACTGGGCGTCCACCGAGATTGTGATCCAAACCTTATCTTCGGATCACTCAGAGCGGTAGGGTCGATCGTCCTCGCTACACGGCGTCGAAAAAACGCCCAGGAGCCTACCTCTTGGCGATCGATGGCGGACGCCGCAACATCGTCAGTGGATACGTACGCCCTGGTCCTGCAGCACCCGTTGCACGGACTCGACGCGCACATCCTCCACGTCGCATCCGTCGTGCAGGCTCTGCGCAGCAGCAACGCCCGCGCCTTGGCCCAGTACCGCGCAGCAGGCCATGTTGCGGGTGGCCGCATGCGCCACCCGGTCGCCGCCGGACGAACGGCCGGCGACCAGCAGGTTGCGCACACCCTTGGGCAGGATGTTGCGGTACGGCAGTTGCAGGTAGCGCCCCGTGGTGGGCAGCACCAAGATGCCGTAGCCATCGATGAACTCCGGGTAGATGCCGATCGAGTCGTCGAACCTGCCCTGCTCGCGCACATCGTGCTCGGTGAGGTTGTAGACGGCGTCGATCTTGCGGGTGTCGCGGACGCCCAAGGTCATGCCGAAGTTGCGCAGTCGTGCGTCCTGGCAGCCCGGCGTGAATGCCTTGAGGGCGGCGAGGGCGTGCATGGCTTGCCGTCGTCCCTCGATCTCGCCGATGGTGAGGTCGTCGGGGTCGGTGCCATCGATGCCTGCCAGGTGCACCAGGTTCATGTACGTCAGTTCGCCACTGTCGTGGATAGCGCCCCAGGTGCCGGCGATGGTGGTGAGGTCGGAGGGAATCAGTCCTGCGTCGAGCGCTGCCTTGAACGGCTTGTGCAGGAACGGAGAGAACATCGCGTCCTCCTTTCCGGACGTCTCGATGTTCCATTCCCCGTTTCCGCCCCAATCGCGGTACGTCTGCGGGTCGGCGGCCACACCTTCCACGAACTTGCGCTTGTCCACCCCGGCGATGTGGAACATCACCGACGCGGCCATGAGGTGCTCGCGGGGCGCGAGGTGGGTGATGGCGCCGGAGCGGAATGCGATGTCGGCATCGCCCGTGGCATCGATGACACGCCGCCCCAGGATGGCTTCGCGGCCCGCCTTGGACTCGGTGATGATGCCGACCACCCGGTCGCCGTCCATCAACGGTGCAGCGAATGCCCTGTGCAACATCGGGTGGATGCCGGCCTCCTGCACCAACGTGTCGGCCACCACCTTGAAGCCCTCGGCGTCGAGTTCGTAACTCTGCGACTGGCTCTCGGGCACAGCGGCACCCATCGCGTAGGCGCGATCTTCGAACTCGCGGCCGATGCCATTGGCTTCCACCGTGGCCTCGTGCCGGTACCAGGCCATGCCCTCCACCCCGACCGTGGTGATGTTGCCGCCGAAACAGCCGAAGCGCTCCACGAGGGTTACCTCCACCCCAGCCCGAGCCGCGGCCAGCGCAGCCGCCAGGCCCGCGGGCCCCGAGCCGACGACGAGCACATCGGTCCGGTGGACCACGTCGATATCGCGTGCCGGTTCGTGGACGGTGCCGAGGCGACGGCCGGTGCTGCGTTCCATCGATGCTCCAGGTGGTGGTTGCCGAGAAGGGTCAGACAGAGGGGCTTACCAGGACGCGGCCGCGCATGCCGCCCGCCAGGATGCGATCGAGTTGCGGCGCCAGAGCATCGAAGCCCACGACCTCGGTGTCGAGTGTGTCGAGCCACGTGGGCTTGAGATCGGTGCCGATGCGCTGCCACATGGCTCGTCGCGGCCCGATGGGGCCCTGCACGCTGTCGATGCCGAGCAGGTTGGCCCCACGGAGGATGAACGGCAGCACGGTGGTGGGCAGCGAGGTGCCGCCCGTGAGGCCACTGGCGGCGACCGAGGCGCCGTAGCGCAGCGTGCGCAGGATGTGGGCCAACGTGTTGCCACCCACGCAGTCGACAGCTCCGGCCCAACGCTCCTTGTCGAGCGGGCGGCCACCTTCGGGCGACATCTCGGCCCGATCGATCACGTCGCTCGCACCCAACGACCGCAGCCAGTCGGCGTCGGCGAGCTTGCCGGTGCTGGCCACCACTTCGTGGCCGCGTGCGGCGAGCATGCCGATGGCCATGCACCCGACCCCGCCGGATGCTCCGGTGACGAGCACCGGCCCGCTGCCCGGGGTGAGACCCCGCTGCTCGAGCGCGTCGACCGACAATGCGGCGGTGTAGCCAGCAGTACCGATCAGCATCGCGGTGCGTGCGTCGAGTCCCTCGGGCATTGCCACCACCCAAGCCGCCGGCACGCGGGCCAGTTCGGCGTAACCGCCGTGATGCGCCACGCCGATGTCGTAGCCGTGGGCGATCACCCTGCTGCCGATGGGGAACGCAGGGTCGGCGGATTCCTCGACCACGCCAGCGAGATCGACGCCCGGGATGATGGGGTCGAGGCGAGCCACCTTGCCGTTCTCGCTGGTGGCGAGGCCGTCCTTGTAGTTGATGCCCGAGTACTCGACGCGAATCAGTACGTCGCCCTCGCCGAGGTCGGCAATAGGCATGGTGGTGACGGTGCGCTGAAAGGTGCCATCGATGTGGCCGGCTACGAAGGCGCGGACGGTGCTCATGTGGATCTCCTCGGAACGAATGCGGGGTACAGGCTCAGGCTGCCAGATTCAGGTCGGTCACCATCTGTTCGACGGTGGCGTGCCAGGCAGATTGTTCTGATCGCGCAGGGCCGTGGTGCCAGGTGAGCCACGGGAATGCCGCGGTCGACCCGAGCGCGTCGAAGTTCCATGAACTGGTCTGGTGCGGGTGGTGATCGGTGATGACCTCGATCACTATCGTAATCGAGGTCGTTGCTTTCTGTGGGCTGTATCAGGCATGCCAGTGGCAACGGCAGATCTTGGAGGAACCATGAACCCGCCCGCACTCGCCATCACCAAGCGGATTCGCTCCACGCCCTTCTCCAGCCGAGTGGAGGACTTCGGTGTCATTGCCTACACCGTCTACAACCACATGCTGCTGCCCACGCAGATCCGTGGGGTGGAGGCTGATTATCACCACCTCCGCAGCGCCGTGCAGGTGTGGGACGTGGCGTGCGAGCGTCAGGTGGAGGTGGTCGGGCCCGATGCTGCGCGCCTGGCCCAACTGCTGACGGTGCGCGACCTCAGTTCCTTCGCCGTGGGTCGCTGTGGGTACGCCCCCGTGCTCGACGACGCTGGCCGGCTCATCAACGACCCGGTCGTGTTGCGCGTGGCCGACGATCGCTTCTGGTTCTCGGTCTCCGACTCCGACGTGGTGCTGTGGGCTGGCGGGTTGGCCCGCGGGCTGGGCCTCGATGTGAAGGTGAGCGAGCCCGACGTATGGCCGTTGGCGGTGCAGGGCCCGCACAGCGAAACCGTCACCGCCGCCGTGCTCGGCGACGCGGTGCGCGACATCAAGTTCTTCCGCTTCGCACCGGTGGCATATCGCGGCCACGAGATGCTCGTGGCCCGTAGCGGCTGGAGCGCACAGGGCGGATTCGAGATCTACGTCGACGATGCCGAGCTCGGTGGTCTGCTCTACGACGACTTGATGGCGGCCGGTGCCGCCTACGACATCGGTCCGGGTTGCCCCAACCTCATCGAGCGGATCGAAGCAGGGTTGATGACCTACGGCACCGATGTGACCCGCGAGCACACCGCCCTCGAGGCTGGCCTGGAGAAGTACTGCTCGCTCGACGCCGGCATCGAGGCGATTGGCCTCGAAGCGTTGCGATCGCAGCGGGCCGCTGGCCTCACTCGGCGGCTCAGTGGGTTCATGATCGACGGCGATGCGGTGCCGCACAACCGGAACGGTTGGGACGTCACGGCAGGTGCCGACGTGGTGGGATCCATCACCTCGGCGGTGTGGTCGCCGCGTCTGCAGACCAATGTGGGCCTGGGCATGCTGCCCATCGAACACACGGCGTTGGGCACGAAGGTGCATGTGGCGGTGCCGGGCGGCACGCGTACGGCCACCGTGGTCGAGGTGCCGTTCCCTGGCGCATCGCAGCGCTAACCACCAGCTCAGCGGCTACATGCGCGCCGTGGCGGTGCCATGGGTGCCGCCGCGACGGCGGCTCGGCGCACGCGGAGCCGCCGTCGTTCGCCGCAGTGAGTGATGGCACCTCACTGATTTCGACGATCTCGAGGTCGCGCGCATAGGTCAAACGAACTATTTGACCTCGCCCGGCGTTCATTGGCCGCTTGGCGTGAGATCGCAGGGGTGCTGGGCCGTACTACGACCATCCTGTCGTTGTCACTCTGGGCGCTGCGACCTCACTCGGTGTAGAAGTGCAGGTCAGGGCACATTTCGACGCTTCGTGGTCAGCTCCGGCCAGTCCTTCGAGCGCTCTGGACCGCCTGGTGCCGCAGTTAGGACCTTGGTACATGTACCACACGCTGGATCTTGTCGAATTTGGCTGTTATTCGGTGGTTTCCGCGGGCGACCCTGCTGGCGGCGTTGCGAATATCACTGGGAGTGATGAAGTCCTACGACCATTGGGGAAGAACGGAGGTCCCAGGTCTGGGGTCGTAGCAGGCCAAATGTCCTATTGTGATTCTCTTGAATTGGATGTTGAGTACAACATCGAGTTCCAAGGCGGGACTTCAAGCGGGAGAAGGAAACTCAATATGCACAGCGGGACGGGAGACCCGAAGTGCGCCAGCCTCAGCGTTGGCGCATACGGCATGCTGGAAATCGTTGCGGCGGAGGTGGCCAAGTGAGCCTCAATCGTCGTGACCTGTTGAAGACCGGCGTGTTCGCCGGTGCTGCGGTGGCACTGCCCGCCGCTCGAGTGGCTGGCGTCGGTGCCGCCGTCGTCACTCGCATGCCAACCTCGAAGTTGCCGGCTCCGTTCACGGTTCCGTTCGCTCAGGCGCCGATCGCGGTGCCGTACCGGCAGGATGCCACCACCGACTACTACAAGATGTCGATGCAGGCAGTGAGCGCCGAAATCATCCCTGGCTTTCAAACCATGCTGTTCGGCTACAACGGCTCCGTGCCCGGCCCGACCATCAAGGCCACGCAGGGCCGCCAGGTGGTGGTGCGCCACCAGAACAATCTGCCGGCCGTGCACCCCACACTCGGCTACGAGCCCTGGACGTCGGTGCACCTGCACGGTTCGGCCTCACTGCCCCAGTACGACGGCTACGCCAGCGACATCACCCGTCCGGGTGAGTACAAGGACTACCACTACCCGAACTTCCAGAAGGCTCGCACCCTGTGGTACCACGACCATGGTGTGCACCACACGGCCGAGAACGCCTATCAGGGCCTGCTCGGTCAGTACCACATGTACGACCCGGAGGAGCGTGCACTTCCGCTGCCCAAGGGTGAGTACGACGTAGCGCTCACCATTGGCGACGCGATGTTCAACAGCGATGGCAGCCTGCTGTTCTCCCTGGCCAACCAGTCGGGTCACTGGGGCGATGTCATCCTGGTGAACGGCAAGCCCTGGCCGGTGATGAAGGTGAAGCGTCGCAAGTACCGCTTCCGTCTGCTCACCGCTGCCATCTCGCGCTCGTTCAAGTTCTCGCTCAGCAACAACGGCAGCTACCAGGTGATCGCCACCGATGGCGGCCTGATGCCGGCTCCGATGACCATCACCAGCCACCGCCAGCTCAGTGGCGAGCGCTACGAGATCGTCATCGACTTCGCTCAGGTCTTCAAGGGCAAGGCTGCTGGCAGCCGGGTGTCGTTGAAGAACACCAGCCCCACCAACAACGTGAACTACATCAACACCGACAAGGTGATGGCGTTCGAGGTGACCGACGAAGTGTTCGACACCACGAACAACTCGGTGCCGCCGGTGCTGAGCACGAAGAACGACGTGATGAACCTCGTCGAGACGCAGGCTGTGGCAAGTCGCACGCTGCGGCTCGAGCGCTCCGGAGGGGCGTGGACGGTGAACGGAACCACCTGGGACCACATCGTCAAGAGCGGTTACAAGTTCGCCGAGGCACGCCCTGTGGAGGGCACCATCGAGAAGTGGACCATCGTGAACAATTCGGGTGGGTGGTTCCACCCGCTGCACATTCACCTGGTGGACTTCAAGGTGCTGCGCCGTAACGGCAAGCCCGCCTTCGCCCATGAGATGGGCCCGAAGGACGTGGTGTACACCGGCGAGAACGAGACCATCGAGTTGCTGATGAAGTTCGACGGTTGCGGCTACTACATGGTGCACTGCCACAACCTGGTGCACGAAGACCACGACATGATGACGCAGTTCGAAGTTGTGTCGCCCACGCATCCGGCTGACGACCCGATGACCGCAGCAATGGCGAAGAGCATGGCACTCGAGGCGTTCGATGTCCTCTGAGCTGACTGCTGTCGCATTCCCGGGGCGGGCCGGGAATGCGACGGTTGTCGCCGGCGATTCGTCGGCGTCTCGCTCGCTCACCGTGGACGTGGCCATTCTGATGGCGGCGGCTGCGGGCATCGCACACCTCATCTCCATCCGGACCCACTGGAACTGGTGGCAGGCTTCGGGTGCGTTCTTCGCGGTCATCACGGCAGCGCAGTTCGCCCTCGGCGTGGCGCTGTTCTTCAAGCGGACATCCCTGAACGTGCTGCTGTTCGGCATCTGGAGCAACGTGTTGGTGGTGGCGGTCTACGTCGCCAGTCGCCTGCATGCGTTGCCCGGCCAGCCGGTCACCACGGCACACCACTCGCCCCGGGCTCCGGGTCGTTCGTGGCTGCCGGCAGCACCGGAAGGAGTGGGCGCGTTCGACATGTTCTCCCTCTTGCTCGAACTCGGCCTGGTCGTTCTGCTGCTCACCCTCCTGCCTGCGAAGTGGCGGTCACGTACCTCCACGCACCTCATGTTCACCGGCATCGCGTTCGTCGTGTTCGCCATGTGGGCACTGAGCACCAACGGAACCTTCCGTTGACCAACCGCCTTCTGGACGATGCAGTGGCCGAACCCCTCGAGGGTTCGGCCGCTGCCGTTCCGGAGGCGGCTTCGCCGCGCTCGTCGCGACTGTTGTTCGTCGGGCTCGCGCTGATCCTGCTGTTCGTGGTGGTGCGCCTGTTCGTGGCTGAGCCGATGATCACGCAGGGCATCAGCATGGAGCCCACCCTTCACGACGGCGATGCCCTCGTGGTGGAGAAGATCTCCGCTCACTTCGAATCGCCGTCCGTCGGCGACATCGTGGTGGCTGCAGCGCCCGACACGGGGCAACCGGTGGTGAAGCGTGTGGTCGCCGTGGGCGGCGACAGCATCGGCATCGAGGATGGCGTACTCATCCGGAACGGCGTTGCCGTGGAGGAACCGTACGCGAACCAGGATCAGATGGGCGGCTACTTCTGGGGGCCCGAGGTGGTTCCAGCCGGTGCGGTGTTCCTGCTCGGCGACAATCGCCTCGAGTCGCATGACTCTCGCGCCTACGGCGCGGTTCCCGCTGATTCGATTAGCGGCTACTACCTGCTGCGAATCTGGCCCTGGTAGGGGCGTTCACGGCTGCGTGGCGAGGGCCCGCTGGAGTTCGCCGATGCTGGGGTTCACGAATGCAGCCTCGCCGACGGTGACCGTCGGCACGGTTTCGTTTCCGCGAGCAACCGATCGCACAAACGCTGCCGCATCGGGGTCTTCCCAGATGTTGCGCATCTCGAAGGTCATCTCGGCCTGCACCATGTTGCGATGCAGCGAACTGCAGAAGGGGCAACCGGGCCGCCAGTAGACGGTGATGGCGGGGGCGGCGTCGGTCATGAAGGCCGACGCTACCGGTATCGGTCGCCGTCAGGCGAGGTCGGCGATCCGTCGCACTACCCGATCGGCCATCGGGCGAGGGAGTTCGAGTGTGCGCAGCAGCAATTCGCTGGTGCGCTTCACGCGCTCGCTTGCCGACGCCTGCATGAATTCGCGGAGGTCGACGATGATGACCTCGAGTTCCTGGTCGCCCTGGAAGACCTTCACGCCGTCGTCGCTGATCTCCACGAGCACCGGCTGTGCGCTGCCGGCAGCGGCAATGGCGCGGGCGGCGGCGCCGCGGGCGACGGCCGGCCGGGGGCCTCGACGGCGCGGTGTGGGCCCGGTGCTGGATGAGATATCGGTGCCGAGCACGCGGTCGAGTTCCACCACCCACTCGTAGGGGGGCACCCGTGAACCCTGCTCCCACTTGGCGACCAGCGATGCGCCGATGCCGATGTGTTCACCGAGTTGGCGCTGCGTCCATGACCGCAGCTGACGTGCGTCGGCGATCTGTCTCCCGATGGTGCGAGTCTGTGTCGTTTCCACGTCGCCACTGTAACCCTCTGCGCAGTGCTTGTGAAGACACAGAGTGAAGAAATCGTCGGAAACAGGGCACTAGCTGGGGTGATATCTCGCTTTCGGTGTTGATTGCATCAACGATCAGTCAAGTGGAAGGGTGGCGGGCACGCATACCTCGACGAACGCCTCCACCAGATCGGCATCCAAGTCGTCGGGTGTGGCTCCGAGCAGGGCGGCAACGCCGGCAGCGACATCGAAGGCGGATCCGTGGGCGGCAACATGGAATCGATGGCACACCGCCGTCATCTGTGCCGCCAAACGCTGGACCTGACGGTCGAAGCTGTCTGCGGGCGCCCGGAACTGGGCCGCGGCCGCAGCCAGGATGTGGCGATCGGCCAGCATCATCTCCCCGGCGATGGCGCATCGTTCGCCTGCGATCGGGTCGTCGGCGACCAGCGCGGCCACGTCGGCGTCGGACAGGGTGAGGGCGCCGACTTCGTGACAGGCAGCGGCCTGGCCAAGGTGTGCAGCCACATCGTCGAGGCGCACGGCGACTGCGAGTTGGTGCACCGACCGTCCGACGCGTCGGGCGCGAGCTCCCAACTTCGGCGAACGCAAGGACAGCGCCGACAGCAGCACATCCACAGCCATCGAGTGATTCAGTTCGAGTTCTTCGGTGAGCTCGGAGAGCTCCTGGGCCAGACTGCGCGCCAGCACGTCGGCTGCCTGCAGGTGGGTGTGGGTGCGCAACACGCGGGTGGCTCGCACGCCGAGTTCCAAGAGGTTGAACGGCTTGGTGACCAGGTCGGTGGCGCCGAGTTCCAACGCTCGCACGCGACGCTCCGGGTCGGTCTCGGCGGTGACGACCAACACCGGAATACCCAATTCTCCGCCTACCCCGATGATGTTCAGCAGGTCGAGGCCATCGCCATCCGGTAGCCCGAGGTCGAGAATCACGAGGTCGGGCGACCACCTGCTCAGCATGTCGCTGGCAGCCGCTGCGGTGCCGACGATCTGCACGTCGGAGAAGGCGCTGCCGATGAGGGCTTCGCGTACCAGGAAGGCCTGCACTGCATCATCCTCGACGATGAGGACTCGGGGTCCTTCCAGTGGTTCGGCCTGATCCATCCAACCATCGTGCCACGTTGCCGTCCTTTCGGGCGGGGACGCACTCGGTAGCCTCCTGCGGGTGACGTCGAATCTTCAACTCGAGGCGCTCGAGAAGGAACTGCGCGGCCTTGGGCGCGTGGTGGTGGCCTTCAGCGGCGGCGCCGATAGTGCGTTCCTCGCCGCGATGGCGCATCGGGTGCTCGGCACGAATGCGCATGCCGTCACGGCCGTCTCGCCCTCACTCGCCGGCGACGAAGAGGCCGACTGTCGGGCATTGGCCGTGGAGTGGGGCCTGCGATGGACGCCGGTCACCACCCACGAGATGGAGCGGGCCGCCTACCGGATGAACGACAGCGATCGCTGCTTTCACTGCAAGGCCGAGCTGATGGACGTGGTGGCGCCGATTGCCGCTGCCGAAGGTGCGACGGTGGTGCTCGGTGTGAACCTCGACGACCTGGGTGAGCATCGTCCCGGCCAGCGGGCCGCCGCAGAAGCGGGGGCTGCCTTTCCGCTGGTGGCGGCCGGCTTCACCAAGGCCGACATCCGTCGCGAATCCGAACGCATGGGCCTGCGCACGTGGGACAAGCCGGCGATGGCCTGCCTTGCAAGTCGTGTGCCGTACGGCACGGAGGTGTCGGTGGGCCTGCTGACACAACTGGATCGAGCGGAGGCGGCACTTCGACGTCTCGGATTCCGCCAACTGCGTGTGCGTCACTACGCAGACACGGCTCGTCTCGAGGTGCCGCTCGACGACCTCGCCGCGGTGTTGGCGCAGCGAGAGGCCGTAGTGCATGCCGTCCAAGCGCAGGGGTACCGCTATGTCACGCTGGATCTCGAAGGCTTCCGATCCGGGAACCTCAACCACTAGCGAATAAGGTCGGTGGCTATGAAGCTCTCCATGGCCATCAACTACTCCGGCGGATTCAAGGAAGCGGCGCAGCGCGTCGTAGAACTCGAGAAGGCCGGCCTCGACGTCGTCTGGATTGCCGAGGCGTACAGCTTCGACGCCATCAGCCAGGTGGGCTACCTGGCCGCCATCACCGAGCGGGTCGAGATCGGCACCGGCATCCTCAACGTGTACTCGCGTACCGCTGCGTTGATGGCCATGACCGCCGCCGGTTGCGACCATGTGAGCGACGGGCGATTCATCCTCGGCCTCGGCGCTTCGGGCCCGCAGGTCATCGAAGGTTTCCACGGCGTGCCGTATGAGAAGCCGATGGTGCGCATCAAGGAGTACATCGAGGCGTGCCGTCAGATCTGGGCGCGCGAGCAGAAGTTCGAGTTCCACGGCCAGACCGTGAACGTGCCGCTGCCCGAGGGTGAGGGCACCGGGCTCGGTAAGCCCCTCAAGCTCATCAACCACCCCGTTCGCAAGGACATCCCGATCTGGTGGGCCAGCCTCATGGGCCTCAGCGTCACCGCCACCGCCCAGCACGCCAACGGTTGGTTGCCCATCTTCTTCGACCCTGAGAAGTTCCACAACGTGTGGGGCGACGAGCTGAAGGCGGGCCTTGCCAAGCGCGATCCAGCGCTTGGTCAGCTGGAGATCTCGGCCGGCGGCATGCTGGCCATCGACGACAAGATCGACGACGAGGCTCGTCACAAGATCCTCGACTTTGCTCGCCCCAACGCAGCCCTCTACATCGGTGGCATGGGTGCTCGCGACAAGAACTTCTACAACACGATCTGCCAGAAGTACGGCTACGTGCAGGAAGCAATCGACATCCAAGACCTGTACCTCGAGGGGAAGAAGGACGAAGCCGCAGCCCGTGTGCCGGCGCAGATGCTCGAGAACTCCAACCTTGTCGGCTCGAAGAGCTACATCAAGGAGCGTCTTGCGGCGTTCAAGGAAGCCGGCGTCACCATTCTTTCGGTGAACCCGGTCGGTGGCGACGCTGTGAAGCAGATCGAGACGCTGCGCGAACTGTTGGACTGACGTCGTCGCCGTGTCGAACGTTCTCATCACGGGTTGCAGTACCGGCTTCGGCGAACTGGCGGCGCTCACCTTCGCCGATCGCGGTCACACCGTGGTCGCCACCATGCGCACGCCTGGGAAGTCGGCGGCGCTGAACGATCGCCCCGAGATCATCCAGGCGGCGCTCGATGTGACGAGCACCGACAGCGTGAACGCCGCGTTCGCGCAGGCCATCGATCAGCTCGGTCGCATCGACGTGGTGGTGAACAACGCCGGAGTCGAGTCGTTCGGTGCCGTGCACCTCTTCAGCGACGACGAGGTCGCATGGCAGTTCGACACCAACGTCACCGGTGTGGTGCGGGTTGCCCGCGCTGCCGTGCCGCACATGCTGGCCAACGGCGTTGGCGCCATCGTGAACGTCGGCTCGGTTGCAGGCCGGGTGGGCACGCCCTACGGCGGGATGTATGCCGCCACGAAGCATGCGGTGGAGGCGCTCACGGAGGCCATGCACTTCGAACTTTCCCACCGCGGCATCCGTGTGGCGGTGGTGGAGCCGGGCCAGTTCCCGACGCAACTCAGCGCCAACAGTGCAACCGTTGCCGCCATGGGACCCGACAGCGAAGAGTACGAGCGTTTCCAGCGCTACCGAGCGGCGCAGAAGTCGCTCGTCAGCAGCGGCCCAGCGGATCCGCAACTGGTGGTGGAGGCCATCTACCGCGCCGCCACCGAGCGGCCGGGCGTGCTCCGGCACCCGGTGGGCGCCGACGCCGATCTCGTGCTGGGCGCCAAGGGTGGGCTCACCTTCGAGGAGTTCGACGTCGCCATGCGCGGTGTTCTGAACTGGCACGAATAGCCACCTCGACCCATCAGACGCTGCCGGGGAAGTGCGCCTCCACCACCTCGGGGTAACTGCGGACGTAGTAGTTCCACATCATCTGCCCGAACACCGGCGCCACGGCACTGCGGATTTCGGTCTCGCCGTCGAGGATCTCGTTTCGCTTCGCCATGAAGCCGGCGTCTCGGTGTCGAGGGCTGGCTGCGACGGCGTCGTGGAAACGCTGCGGCAGCGCCATCGGGGCGACCGCAGTGCGCAGGTCGGGGCCGTGGAAGTAGGCGGCCGAGAACCGTGGTTCAGTGGCTACCACTCGATGCGTGGCGGCGACGAAGTAGTTGCCGGTCATGGCCTGCAACATCTCGCCGACGTTCACGACGAACGCCCCCTCGGGTGGTTCCACCGGTATCCACACCCCGTCGGGGGCCAAGGCCTCCAACCCGCCCACGCCGTGTTGCACCACGAACGTGAGGAAGCCTGCGTCCTTGTGGGGGTTCACTCCTGCCTCGCCGTCGGGAGTACGCGGGTAGGAGATGAGCTTCGTGAGGCTGAGCGGCCGTTCACCGAAGATGTCGCGCAGGTGATGGCGTGGCATGCCGAGGCCCACCGACAGGACCTCCATCAACTCCCAGGCAAGGTCGCCCATGCGACGCAACCACTCGTTGACCGCATCCCGGAAACCGGGCAATGCGTCCTCCGGGAGCCATTGGTTCGGGCCATCGAGACGTAGGTACTCCGGCTGCACATCGGACGCATACGGGGTGTTCTCGGTGCTGAGGTCGAGTTGTTCGCGGTGGTCCACTCGGCCGTTGGTGAGCTCGGCCCCGATGCGCTCCCACCCGCGAAAGTACGCCGAGTTGCGCTTGTCGATGAGGGCCTTGGTGGCTTCGGGAAGCGCGAAGAACTGCTCGAGCAGACCGAAGTAGTGCTCCACGAACTCGGTGGGCACGCCGTGGTCGGTGATCGTGAAGAACCCCACCCCGTGGCACATCGACAGCAGTTCGTCGGCAACGCGCTGGGGGTTGTCGGCGTTCCGCCACGACGCGAGCGAGAAGTTGGGAATCGTCCAGGGGGAGTGATCCGTCACCGTCATCGCAGCCCTCGTGCGTTCCGTTGCGCTTCGTCGAAGCTGATGTCCTTGTCGATGCGTGGTTCGGCTGGAAGGCCGAGCACGCGCTCGCCGATGATGTTCCGCTGGATTTCGTCGCTGCCCCCGGCGATGCGATAGCCGGGCGCTCCCAGCACGTGCTCGCCCCATGCGAAGGTGCCCCACTCGCCGGAGTCGGCCACGAGACGTGGGCCGAGAACGGTGCTGACGGCATCGGAGATGCGCGCCATGTTCGCCGTCCACATCAGTTTGCCGAGCGAGCCCTCGGGCCCAGGCGTCTGTCCCGCCTTCAGACGAGCAGCGGCGCGGCGGTTCGTGAACTGCGCCACTCGTTGATGGATGTAGAGATCGGCGAGGCATTGGCGCATGGTGGGGGAGTGGGTCAATCCGAAGTGGGCTGCTGCCGCCACCACGTGGTGATAGGTGCCGCCCACGGCACCGCCGCCACCTCCCCCTGAATGGTCACGTTCGAAGCCGAGGCACGTGAGGGCGACCCGCCAACCCTCGCCCACCGGGCCGAGGCGGAGGGCGTCGGGCAGGCGTACCCCGGTGAGGAACACTTCGTTGAAGTTCGCTCCACCGCTCATCTGGCGGATGGGGCGGATCTCCACACCGGCTGCGGCGAGCGGCACCATGAACGCCGTGAGGCCCTTGTGCTTGGGCACACCGGTGTCAGTGCGGACGATGGCGAGACCCCACTGAGCGAAACGTGCCCCCGAGGTCCAGACCTTCTGGCCGTCGAGCACCCACTCGTCGCCATCGCGTGTCGCTCGAGTGGCCAGTGAGGCGAGGTCGCTACCAGCCGATGGTTCGCTGAACAGCTGACATCCGTATTCGTCTTGGCGGAGCAGTGGTCGAATGAACCGCTCGTGCTGCTCCGGTGTGCCATACGCAGCGACCGTGGGTGCAATCAACCCCATCGACGTGGGAGGTAGCTCACCGGCGCCTGGCACCTCGAACCGAGCCTCCTCGGTGTTGTAGGCGCGCAGGTAACTGTTCGGAAGGCCACGGCCACCCAAGGCCTCCGGCCAGTTCAGCATGGCGTAGCCAGCATCGAACTTCGCTCGCTGCCATTGCTGGCAAGCGTGTAGGCGGGCACGTTCTTCCTGCTCGGGCACGTCGTGAAAGACCGCCACGTTGTCGCTGCCGGCGCCCCACACCACACGCGGCTCGTCGGCATTTGCCGCCGCAATGCGGGGCTTGGCGTGCGCCTGTAGCCAGGACCGCGCAGCGGTTCGGAACGTTTCGAGATCGGGGCGCGAACTCATCGCCGCCGACGCTAGGTCACCGTCGTGCTCGCTGGCGGACCAGACGTGTGCGCGCTTGTGGCGAGCGGCTACCGTTGGATCACTCGGCGACGAGAAGAGGAGTCCGACCGCGTGGTGTTGCTCGACGTGAACAACGTGACGGTGCGCTTCGGTGGCATCGTGGCGCTCGACCAATTGAGTTTCAGCATCGACGAGGGCCACATCTGTGGGCTCATCGGGCCGAATGGGGCGGGCAAGACCACGATGTTCAACGTCGTCAGCCGGATCTACCAGCCTGCCGGCGGTTCGGTTCGCTTTCGTGATCACGAGTTGCTGAAGGTGCCAGCACACGGGATCGCGGCGCTCGGTATCGCCCGCACCTTCCAAAACCTTGCGCTGTTCCCCACGATGACGCTGCTGGAAAACGTGATGGTGGGTGCGCACAGCCAGGGCAAGGTGGGGTT
>CANHST010000031.1 GCA_947463235.1 Acidimicrobiaceae bacterium | reverse complement strand
TACCGAGTTCGCGGGCGGCTCGGATGACTCGGACGGCGATCTCGCCGCGGTTGGCAATCAGGATCTTTTTCAGCACAGGTGGCAATCTTGCCGGAATGGAACCCCTTGGTGCCACCCCACCTACCCAATGGCCGCCTCGATGGCATGTCTCCGTGGTCGAGGAGACCGGCAGCACGAACGCCGATCTGCTTGCTGCAGCGCTGCAGGGTGCCCCGAATCGCACGGTGTTGGCTGCCCGCCACCAGAGCGCTGGACGCGGGCGACTGGACCGCACCTGGGAGGCGCCGCCGGGCGCGAACCTGCTGGTGAGCCTGCTCTTCACCGACGTGCCGCAGGTGCCGCATGTGCTGACGCAGCGTGTTGCGATCGCAGCGACCATGGCGGCCGATCGCGTGGCGGGAGTGAACGCGCAACTGAAATGGCCGAACGACCTGTTGGTGGACGACGCAAAGTTGGCGGGCGTGCTGGCGCAGAGCACGATGCACGATGGTCGACAGGCCGTGGTCGTGGGAATCGGCGTGAACTGTGCCTGGGCGCCTCCGGGCGCCGCCCGTTTGGGCGAGGGGGTCGACCCGTTGACAGTCCTCCACGCCTTGCTCGTTGCCTACGACGAACTGCCCGACGACATCGCCGCGCTGTACCGGTCTCGGCTGGGCACGCTGGGTAGGTCGGTGCGGGTGGAACTCGCGGACGCGGTGCTCGAAGGTCGCGCCATCGATGTGGAACCCGATGGCCGATTGCTGGTGCTCGATGCCTGCGGCATCACCCATCGCATCGACACCGGCGACGTGGTGCACTTGCGCACGCAGGGGTGACCCGCATTCACCGGCCACCGCCACTACCGTGAGCGCTTGTGCTGGTCCTCGACTCGACGCCGCAGCCACGGCGTCGGCGGCTCCCCTCGCTGCTGATGGTGGCACTGCTCGTCGCAGTGGCCGGATGCCTCGGTGTGTTGGTGGCGGCTCGTCACACGGTGGATGCGGTGGCTCGTGTGCCGGAGGTAGCCGACGCGCTGAGTGCAGCGAGCGTCAGCGTGGATAACTACCTCCTCGTGGGCAGCGACAGCCGACAGTTCGGCGACCCGAACACAGGCGAGACCGGGCAGGTGAGCGGCAATCGCAGCGACACGATCATGGTGCTGCGGTACGACCGCGCCACCGGCGCGGCAGCACTGCTGTCCATTCCGCGCGACCTGTACGTCACCGTGCCCGGTCACGACGGAAAGCGACGCATCAACGCCGCGTTCAACGACGGCCCAGCGGTGCTGGTACGCACGGTGCAGCAGGAGCTCGGTATCCCGATCCACCATTACGTGGAGATCGACTTCACCGGCTTCGAACGACTGGTGACCGCGCTCGGAGGTGTGGAGGTGTGCTTCCGTCGTCCCACCAAGGACGAGAACACTGGCCTGGCGATTCCCAAGGCTGGTTGCTATGTGCTGGATGGCAAGCAGGCACTGGCCTATGCGCGCAGCCGCCACTACCAGGAGTACAAGAACGGCGATTGGCACACCGACCCGACCAGCGACCTCGGCCGATCCAAGCGTCAGCGCGACTTCGTGAACCGCTGCCTTCAGGCAACGCTGGCGCAATTGAAGACCAACCCGTTCCGTGCCGGCGACCTGGTGGCAGCGATCGGCGATGCAGTTCGTATCGACGAGCATCTCGACCCGATCGAGGCGGGCGCATCGTTGCGCAGTGCGGTGGGCGAAGGGTTGGCGGAGTACTCGCTGCCGGTGGTGCCGACCACCGTGGACGGCAATGCCGTGCTGCTGCTCGGCGATGGTGCTGAAACGGTGTTGGCGTACTTCCGTGGCACCGGTCCAGCACCAACAACGTGATGGCACCGGCCATACTGTTGCCCGTGCCGAACGTGCGAGAGAGTTCCACCATCGCAGGTGTGTACGTGGTCGAGCCAACGATCCACGGCGACCAACGTGGTCTGTTCATCGAGACCTATCGACGTGAATGGTTCCCCAACGCCCGCGAGATGCTGCAGGGCAATCGCTCGAACAAGCAGGCGGGTGCGTTGGTGGGGCTGCACTACCACCTCCACCAGGCCGACTACTGGTACTGCCCGGTGGGCACCATCCGGGTGGTGCTGCACGATCTGCGCGTCGGTGGCCCGACCGACGGAGGCACCGACTGCTTCGACATCTCGGGCGAGAACCATCTCGGTGTGTACATCCCGCCGGGTGTGGCGCACGGGTTCGCGGCGCTCACCGATTGCGTGATGACCTACTTGGTCGACGGCTACTACAACACGGCCGACGAGTTGGGCGTGGCGTGGGACGACCCCGCCATCGGCGCCGACTGGGGTGTCGCTGCTCCCATCCTGTCGGCCCGCGACCAGGCGAACCCGCATCGTGCCGACCTGCCGGAAGGCCGCCGTCCCTACTGGCCCATGAGGACGTGACATGAAGCTGTTCGTCACCGGCGCAGCCGGCTTCATCGGTTCGAACTACGCCCGCTGGGTGTTGGCCAACACCGATCATCAGATCACCATCTACGACGCGCTCACCTACGCCGGCAACATGGAAAGCATCAACGACATCGTCGATGGTGATCGCTGCCGGTTCATTCACGCCGACATCTGCGATCGCGATGCCGTGCTGAAGGGCATGGATGGGCACGACGCCGTGGTGCACTTCGCCGCCGAGAGCCACGTGGATCGCAGCATCCTCGACCCGGACGCATTCGTGCGTACCAACGTGTTCGGCACCAACGTGCTGTGCGACGTGGCCCGACAGGTAGGCGTGCAGAAGTTCCTGCACATCAGCACCGACGAGGTGTACGGCACCATCGACGAAGGCTCGTTTCTCGAGACCGACATCCTCACGCCGCGCTCGCCCTACTCGGCTGCCAAAGCGGGCAGCGATCTCATCGCCTTGAGCTACGTCACCACCTACGGCCTGCCCGTGGTGGTCACACGGTGCAGCAACAACTTCGGGCCGTATCAGTTCCCCGAGAAGGTCATCCCGTTGTTCACCACCAATCTGCTCGACGGCAAGCAGGTGCCGCTGTACGGCGATGGCGGCAACGTGCGCGACTGGATCCATGTGGAAGACCACAACCGGGCGGCGCATCTGGTGCTCACCGACGGTGTGGTGGGCGAGGTGTACAACATCGGCGCACACCAGGAGATGACGAACCGCGAGCTCACGTACGCGCTGCTGGCGCTGTGCGGTCGCGACGAGAGTTTCATCCGGCCCGTGGCCGATCGTCTGGGTCACGATCGCCGCTATTCGGTGAACATCGACAAGGTCTCGGCGCTGGGCTGGCGCATGGAGCGCTCGTTCGAGGAGAGCCTGGAATCCACGGTGCGCTGGTATGCCGACCAGCGTTGGTGGTGGGAACCGTTGAAAGCCAAGGCCGGTCTCTGATGCGCATCCTCGTCACCGGCGCAGCGGGACAGTTGGGTACCGATCTCGTGGCTGCGTGCGCGGCCGCCGGCGACGAGGTGTTCGCGTTCGATCGGGCGGGGCTCGACATCAGCGATCGCGCTGCAGTGTTGGGTGCGGTCACGTCGTTGCAGCCCGATGCCGTGGTGAACTGCGCCGCCTGGACCGCGGTCGATGCGTGTGAGGCCGACCCCGAGCTTGCCTTGGCGATGAACGGCACGGCGGTGCGCTGGCTCGCCGAGGCATGCCATCGAAGCAGTTCGCACCTTGTGCACATGAGCACCGACTACGTGTTCGACGGCGAGATGGATCGCCCGTATCACGAGTGGGACGAACCGGGGCCGCAGAGCATCTACGGCGTCACCAAGCTCATCGGCGAGCGCGAAGCATTGGTGCTCGGCCCAAGCGCCACAGTGGTGCGAAGTTCGTGGGTCGGCGGGGTGCACGGTAACAACATGGTGAAGACCGTGATGCGCCTGGTGGGGGAGCACCCAGAACTGGCCTTCGTTGCCGACCAGATGGGATGCCCGACGTTCACCCAGGATCTGGCGCCCCTGCTGCGTCGGATCGCGCTCGACCGACTGTCGGGCGTGGTGCACGCGACCAACCAGGGTGCGGTCACGTGGTTCGAGTTCGCCCGTGAAGTGGTGGCGGCAATGGGCAAGGATCCTGAGATCGTGCAGCCGATCCTCACCGGTGATCTGCATCCGCAGCGCCCTGCACCGCGGCCTGCCAACAGCGTGCTCGACAATGCTGTGCTGCGCCTCGCTGGTTACCCCGAGATGCGGCATCACCACGAGGCACTCCTCGAAACCGTGGCGGTGCTGCGGGCCTGAGCGGCGCGAGTCAGTGCGACGCGGCCACCACGCCAGCTGCGCCCACTGCCAACACGATGCCGACGGCGTTGATCGGTCGTAGCCGTTCGCCGTCGAAGCGAACCGCGAGACCAGCCGTAACCACGGGATAGAGCGACCCGAGCACCGTTGCCAAGGAGATGGGACCGATCTGCAAGGCACGAGCGATGCCCGCCCCAGCGACGATGCTGCACAGGCCGGCGGCGATTGCCATCCTGGGTGGGCGCCCGAACGGGATCCGCTGTGCAGCGGCGATGGCACCCACCACGAGCGCGCCCGACAGGCACGACATTCCGATCGGCCACTGGCCGCTGTCGGAGGAGGTGTGGCCGAACATCACGAAGAACGTTGCGTACCCAGCCCCGGCCGCAAGCGAGAGGCCGAGTTCGGCGCGTAGCGAGAGGCGATGATCGCCGCCTGGACGCAGGGCGACCATCGGCACCGCCACGATCACCAATGCCATCGCGGTCCAGGTGATCGGTCGCAACGACACGCCCACCACGATGTCGAGCAGCACCGGCAGCAGCACGCCCACGGCGGCAGTGATGGGTGCCACGATCGACATGCGGCCGTTCGCCAGACCGTGGAAGAGGGCGACGCTGGCGGAGGCATAGAAGGCTCCAGCCAACGCTCCGAGCAGCAGATCGCCGGGGTGCAGCGAGTTCCAACCGAGGAGCGGTACCAGGACGGCGGCGGCCAGCGCTGCGGTGGTCTGCACGTAGAACGCGACCACCAAGGCCGGCCGATGCGCGGCTGCACGGCCACCCCAGTAGTCGCCGAAACCGATCACGATGGCGGAGCCGAGGGCGAGCAGGATGACCATCGGCGAGAGTGTAGATTGTTCGGGTCCGAAGGATTTCGAAGGGGAACGAGTCATGGGTGAGATCGTCGGAGCTGCATTGGTGTCGCACGTCCCGCCCATCATCCTTCCGGAGGCCGTTCGTCTGGAGATGAACGGCGGGAAGGACATCACGTTGATCGAGGGTCTGCGCGCGGTGCGGCGCCGGATCGACGAGGTGCAGGCCGACACGATCGTGGTGCTCGACTCTCACTGGTTCACCACCTTCGAGTTCGTGGTCACTGCGCACGAGCGCCGTTCGGGCCGCTTCACCAGCGAGGAATTGCCGCGCGGGAACCCGCAGATGCCGTTCGACATGGCGGGCGACCCCGAACTTGCTCAGATGATGGCAACGGTGGCGAGTGAACGCGACGACGCGTGGGTGCACGCCAGCAACGACCCGTACCTGCCGATCCACTACGCCACCGTGTACCTCACTCCGTTCCTGCAAGGCGCCGAACCCTGGATCTCGGCCAGTCTGTGCCAGACGGCGGTGTACGACGACTTCCTCATCTTCGGCGAGGTGCTCGGCGAAGCCATCCGCCGGTCCGACCGGCGTGTGGTGGTGGTGGCGTCGGGTGCGCTGTCGCACAAGTTCTGGCCGCTGAGTGAACTGCGTCAGCACGAGTCATCGGACCCGGCGCACGTCTTCAGCCCAGCGCACCGCGCCGCCGACGAGAAGGTGATCGAGATGCTGCAGCGCGGCGACCATGCCGCGGTGCTGGACTTCTACCCCGAGTTCCGAACGTTCTCTCCCGAGGGACGTTTCGGCCACTACCTGGTCATGGCGGCGGCGCTGGGCGGTGCTGCGTGGGAATCGCCGGGCGAGGCCCTCAGCGACTATGAAAACGCTGCAGGCACCGGCAACATCCAGATGTGGTTCCCCGTCGGTCACTGACCCCTCACAGATTCCCAAGGAGCAACCATGCGTCTGGCCAACCTCTCCGGCCGAGCAACCATCGTCGTCGAAGGACATGCGATCGATGTGGCCACCGCCAGTGCCGGAGCGTTGAGCAGCGATCCGATGGTGCTCAGCGATCTCGCGAACCACGACGCGCTGCGCAGCCTTGCCGCATCTGCGGTGGCCGCTGAGTGGCCCGCACTCGATGAGGCTCAGCTCGGCGCCCCCGTGCCGCGCCCGCCGAAGGGCTATGGCGTCGGTCTGAACTACAAGCAGCATGCGATCGAAAGCGGACGCGACCTGCCGACGGAACCGCACCTGTTCGCCAAGACCGAGAACTGTGTGTGCGGGCCATTCGACGAGATCGTCATCCCGCAGGGCCTCACCGAGATCGACTACGAGACCGAGTTGGTGATCGTGTTCGGTCGCACCTGCAAGCAGGCCACCCGAGAGAACGCATGGAGTTTCCTCGCCGGTGTCACATGTGGCCAAGACATCAGCGACCGCGGCGAGCAGTTCCGCCCGCCGCTGAAGCAGTTCACCATCGCCAAGTCGTACGACACCTTTGGCCCCACCGGGCCCTACCTGGTCACTGCCGACGAGTTGGCCGACCCCGATGCGTTGGAGCTGAAGGGAACCGTGAGCGGCGAGGTGATGCAGGAAGCCAACACCAACGACCTCATCTTCGATGTGCCCGCGCTCGTCGTGTGGCTCAGCCGCTACATCACGTTCCAGCCCGGCGACCTGGTCTGGACGGGTACGCCGGGTGGCGTAGGAGAGGCTCGCGGCCGGTTCCTTCGCGCTGGCGATGTGGTGGAGACCGAGATTGCTGGCATCGGCCGGATGCGCAACCCCGTGGTCGAACGGTGAACGTCATTCCCGAAGGCGACAAGTCCGTCAGCTATGGCGGACGCTTCACCGGCACGGTGGAACTGGAGATGCTGCACGCCACCCCCACCGACGACCAGCCCGACACGGCGCTGGTGCACTTCAAGGATGGCGCTGTCACCTTCTGGCACCAGCACCCGGGCGGTCAACAGCTGTTCGTGGTGACCGGCGAGGCACGTGTGGGTACCGAAGCCGATGGCGAGGTGCGGCTTGCTCCCGGCACGCTGGTGGTGTGCCCGGCCAACGAGCGGCACTGGCACGGCGCCGCGCCGGGCAACGACAGCACGCTGTTGGCGGTCACGTGGGGTACCACCCAGTGGGAGACCGAGGCGCCGCTGTGAGCGCGCCGTTCGACGTTGCAATTGTCGGCTTTGGGCCCACCGGTGCCACGCTGGCCAACCTGTGCGGGAAGGCCGGACTGCGCACGGTGGTGTACGAGCGCAGCACGATGCCGTATAGCCAACCGCGAGCGTGCCACCTGGATGCCGAGATCGCTCGGGTGTTCCAGGGGCTCGGTATGGAAGCCGACCTCCATCGGCTGCTCACCGTGCAGCACGGCATGGACTACGTGGACCGCGACGGCACGCCATTGTTCACGTTCGAGGCCTTCGAGCGTCCGCCGATGCTCGGGTGGCACGAGGACTACGTGTTCGTGCAGCCCCAACTCGAGGCCATGCTCCGCACGAACCTGGAATGGTTCCCGCATGTGGAGGTGCGTCTCGGTACCGAGGCGCCGGCATTGGATCAGCTGCTCACCGAGGCCTCGTGGGTGGTGGCGTGCGATGGTGCGCGCAGCGAGATCCGCCACGCGCTGGGCATCCGCTTTCAGGATCTCCTGTATCACCAGACCTGGCAGGTGATGGATGTGGTGCTGCACGACGTTGCGGTGCCCGTTCTGCCCAAGGTGATCCATCAGATCTGCGACCCGGATCGTCTCGGTACCTACGTGCCGTCGCACGGCGCCTACCGCCGCTGGGAGTTCCAACTCGCCGATGGCGAGGAACTCGATGCCTGGTCGGTGCTGGAGCGTTGGGGCGTCAACGAGACCAACGCGACGCTGGTGCGCAACGCGCAGTACCGGTTCCATGCACTCGTGGCCGAGCAGTGGCGCGCCGGTCGTGGTGGCCGGGTGTTTCTGGCTGGTGATGCGGCGCACATGATGCCGCCCTTCATGGGGCAGGGCATGTGCAGCGGCATCCGTGATGCGGTGAACATCGCGTGGAAGCTGGCTGCCGTGAAGGACGGCGCATCGCCTGCCCTGCTCGAGAGTTACGAAACTGAGCGCCGCCCCCACGCGGAAGCCGTGGCGCAGATGTCGATCGAAGCAGGGCAGACCCTCGCCCGACTCGCTGCCGACCCCGCCGACCTTCCCGTGGCTGCCGCGCCCGACCCGACGCGATGGTCGCGTCTGCCGGGCCTGGAGCTCGGCGGCGAGTTCCCCGTGGGTCATCTGCTGCCGCAACCGAATCGGCTCGATGACCGACTCCCTGCAGGCTGGGCGTGGGTGGCGGCCGACGAGGATTTCGAGTCGCCCGATGGTCACCCGGTCGTGGTGGAGCCGCTTGCCACCTACGGACATCGAGCGGTGCTGGTACGCCCCGACCGCTATATCGGCGAGGTGAGGTCGATCACCATCTCGCGCACCCCGGAGTCCGTGGTTACCGAGATGTGATAGCCGCAGTGGCGGAACACGTTGGCCATCGGGTGGTTCTCGAACAGCACCGATGCGGTGAATTCGGTGATGTCGTAGAACGGCGCCAGCTCGATGAGCATGGCGCACAGCTCGGTGCCGATGCCCCGGTGATGTTCGGCATCGGCCACGAGGAATGCCACCTCTGCGTCGGATGATCCTTCACGCGGACGCATCCAGCGCGCCACTGCGATGATGCGGTCGTTCTCGATCACCACGAGCGCACACCGATTCACCACATCGACGTCGGTGAGCCAGGCGATGTCCTTGTCGGAAAGCGTCGGTTTGGGCGTGAAGTAGCGCAGCCGGGTGGACTCCACCGAGAGGCCGGCATGGAACGTGCGGAGCCGCTCGCCGTCGGCGGGTGTGAGGAGGCGCACCTGCACGCTGGTGCCGTCGCGTAGTACGCGGTGCACCCCTGCGGGGTGCAGGACATCGGTGGGGGTGGGCATGGCTCCTCGCCGCGAACCTAGCGGGGAACGAGCGTGAGGGGCAGCGCTTTCAGGCCGTTGATGAAGTTGCTCCGCACTCTGCGCGGTTCGCCATCGAGTTCCACACGCTCCACACGGGCCATCAGCGCCTCTAGGAAGGCCCGAACCTCCAACCGGGCCATCCACTGGCCGAGACACAGATGGGGGCCTCCTCCGCCGAACGTGACGTGCCGGTTGGGGGTGCGGGCGATGTCGAACAGGTACGGGTCGGCAAACACCGCCGGGTCGAAGTTCGCGGCCATGTACCAGGTGACCAGCTTGTCGCCCGCCGCGATGGCGACGCCGCCCACCTCCGTGTCGATGGTGGCCGTGCGCCGAAAGTGCAGTTGCGGGCTGGTCCAGCGCAGCACCTCCTCGACGGCGGTGTCGAGGAGTTCGGGGTGCTGGCGCAATCGGTGCAGTTGATCGGGGTGCTCCGCAAATGCGAGCAGGCCGTGCGACAACGAGTGCCGTGTGGTCTCGTTGCCGGCGATCAGTAACAGCAGGAAGAAGGTTCCCTGCTCCTGTTCGGTGAGCGGAGCGCCATCGACCAGTGCGTTGGAGAGCACGGTCAGCACGTCGCCGCCATCGGCGCCACGCCGCGCTGCTGCCAGACGTTCCACGTACTCCAGCACCTTCAGGCTCACTGGACTGCGAAACGGCAGCAACCGGTAGGGGTCGGTGTCGACCTGGTCGCTGATGGCAGGGGAGTAGTCGGGGTCGGCGTTGTACACGATCTGGTCGGCCCAGTGGAACAGTTGCGGAGCATCCTCGTCGGGCACACCCAGCAGGCCGGTGATCATGCGGATGGGCAGTTCGCGTGCGACGGCGTACACGCCGTCGCACGTGCCGTTCGCCACGGCGGCGTCGATCACTTCGGCCACCAGCTCATGAGCGTGCGCGGCGTAGGTCTCCACCGAGACGCGGCTGAATGCCGGGTTCACCAACTGCCGCAGTCTGGTGTGGCGCGGCGGGTCGGTCTCCAGCATCGTGCGACGCGCTACCAGCGCGTCGGCTTCGAGTTCCTCGATCTCCGTACCACCCACCTCGGATGAGAACGTGCGCCAGTCCTTGTGCACCGCCACGACGTGCTCGTGGGCGGTGAGCGACCAGAACCCACTGCCGTCGTGGCCGTTGTGCTCGGTCTCGTTCACCCATGCCACTGGGGCAACGCGGCGGAACTCGTCGTACGCCGCGAACGGCACGCCGTGCTCATAGACGTCGTGGCCGACGATGTCGAGATGGGGCAAAGCGTCGGGTCGGTGCGTCATGGTGGCGTTACGGTGGCGTTCCGGTGGCGTTCCGGTGCTCAGGCTTGTGAACCGAGGTAGGCCTCGGCCACGGCGGGGTTGGCCCGCACCTGTTCGGGGCTACCTTCAGCGAGCACGCGTCCTTCGTTCAGCACCACGATGTGGTCGCTGATGCGCGTGATGAACCCCAGGTCGTGGTCGATCACCAACACACCGGCTCCGATGAGCGCCGCCACGGATCTCACCGAGTCGACCATCGCCAGGCTCTCGGTGTCGCTCATGCCCGACGTGGGTTCGTCGAGCAGTAGATACTCGGGTGCCAGCGCAGCAGCGCGGATGAGTTCGAGGCGGCGTTGGTTGCCGTAGTCGAGGGTGCCGGCCTCGCGGTCGGCCCAATCGCTGAGCCCAGCCTCGGCCAGCAACAGGTCGACGTCGGGCCGAACCCGGTCGGCGCGATGGCGTGCTGCGACGAGGGCGGTGAGGGCCACGTTCTCGCGCACGCTGAGCGTGGGGAACAGGCGCAGGTTCTGGAAGGTGCGGGCCAGGCCGGCTCGGGCCACACCCACGGGATTCGCGGCGGACAGGTCGGTGTCGCCGAGTCGCACCGTGCCGGCGGTCTCGTCGACCAAGCCGGTGATCACGTTGAACAGCGTGGTCTTTCCTGCGCCATTCGGGCCGATGAGGCCCACCACCTCGCCGGGACGAACGGTGAGCCCCGCCCCGTCGAGCGCCACGAAACCACCGAAGTGCACTTCCACGTCGGTGGCCGTGAGTGGACGGGTGCCGACAGTCGGGGCGATCGGTTCGGCCGTTGCAGGCCGATACATCTTGCGGCGCAACCAGCCCATCAGGTCGTGGCTGGCAAGCAGACCGTCTGGCCGCAGCAGCATGGCGAGCAGCAGTGCCACGCCGAGGAACAGGTCGGGGAAGCGCTCGATGTCGAGTTGCTGCGGGTCGCCGAGTTGGCGGAACAACTCGTTTCCAGCGGTGATCAGCACTGTGCCGAGGACGGCACCGCTGATGGTGCGCATGCCGCCGACCACGAGCATCACGAGGATCAAGATGCCGGCGTCGAGGGTGAACTGTTTGGGGTTCACGCTGCCGAGGCTCTGTGCTCGCAGCGAGCCGCCGAGCGCGGTGAGGGCGATGGAGACCACCCATGCCGCATAGCGCGAGGTGAAGATGCGGATACCGAGGGCAGGTGCCGCCAGTTCGTCCTCACGGGTAGCGATGGAGAACCGACCGATGCGCATCTCCTGGAAGAACGCCGCCACCACCAGGGCGATGAAAGCGCCGAGATACAGCCAGCCGTTGCCCTTGATGATCGGGATGCCCGACAATCCACCCGCGCCGCGAGTGAGTTCCTTCCAGTTCTTCACCAGCTGTTCCACCACGAAGAGCAGAGCCAGGGTGATCATCGTGGGTGCCAGGCCATTGGCGCGGCATACCGCCACGCCGAGCAGTGCACCGATCGTCACGGTGACGAGAACGGCGACGATGGTGGCGCCGATCGGACCGAAGTGCACCGACTCCAGCCCGAACGGGATGTCGGGCAGTGACTTCGCCTTCAGGGCCAACGGAATCGCCACCACGGCCGTGGCGTACGACGCGATCTGGGCGAAGGCCATGTGTCCGAAACTGAGCACGCCCGTGTTGCCGATGAACACCTGGATGCCCAGCACAAGGATGAAGTTGGCGAGCATTTCGGAGACCAACGACGATCTCGAGGCACCGCCTCCGCTGGTGTAGAGCATGGCGACGGCGGCGACGGCCGACAGCAGGACTGCACTGCCGAGCGTGCTGCGGAGCGTGCGTTGCAGGACGTGGTTCATCACACGCGCTCCGCGTGGGAGACCTTGAAGATGCCGTCGGGTCGGACGACGAAGAAGATGGCGATGATGATGAACACCACGGCGGTGGAGAACTTGTCCCATCCGGTGGCCACCTCGGGGAGGTAAGCCCGGGTGAGGGTCTCGAGCAGACCCAGTGCAATGCCACCTGCCACGGCGCCGGAGAAGCTGCCGAGGCCACCGATCACCGTTGCGATGACGGCCTTCATCAGCCAATCCGAGCCCATGCTGGGCTCGGCTGATGGCGTGCGCATGAGGATCAGGCAGGCCGCCACACCGGCGAGCAGGCCAGCGAAGGCGAAGGCACCGGAGATCACGCGGTTGGCGCGGGTGCCCATCAGCCGAGCGGCGTCGAAGTCTTCGGCTGCGGCGCGGACGCTGATGCCGAACATGGTGCGCTTGAACACCACGGCGGTGAGGCAGAGCGTCGCGACCGTGACGCCGATGGTGACGACGTCCATCACTTCGATGCTGACGCCGCCGAGCTTGAACTGGTTGAAGACCCAGAACGGTTTGGGGAATGCGCGCTGCTTGGGCGAGACGAAGATCTGCCACAGCGCATGGGACAGTCGTTCGATGGAGAACGAGGTGAGCAGCAGGGTGAACGGACTGGCGTTGCGGACCCACCGGAACGCAACGAACTCCATCGTCACCGAGGCCAGCACAGCCGCGGCGATGATGGCGACCGGCATCCACCACCAACTGCCGCCATGGAGAAAGAAGAAGTACGCGGTGTAGGCGCCCACCGTGATGAGTTCGCCGTGGGCGAAGTTCACGAGGTGCATCACACCGAAGATCAATGAGATGCCGAGGGCCAGCAGGGCGTATGTGCTGCCCACGCCCAACCCGTCGACCAGCGTTTGGATGAGTTTGGTCACGTGGTGCTCCCGGCGTCGCCACCGATGAAGGATTCGAACAGCGACGTGTCGGCCGCCAGTTCGGCGCCGGTGCCACTGGCGATCATGTTGCCGGTGCGCAGCAGGTACCCGCGATCGGCGATCTGGAGGATGCGGGTGGCGTTCTGTTCCACCACCAGCAGGGTGCGGCCCTGCTCGCGGAGGCGTTGCAACAGATCGAACACCACATCGACGAGCGTAGGGGCAAGGCCCATCGTGGGCTCGTCGAGCAGGATGAGCCGTGGGTTGCTCATCAGCGCCCGAGCCACCGCGAGTTGCTGCGCCTCGCCGCCGGAGAGGAAACCGGCCGAGGTGGTCCACTTGGCGCGCAGCACCGGGAACAACTCGGCTGCCTCTTCCAAGCGTTGCTTGCGATCCGCTGCAGACGCCGTGGTGCCGCCGATGCGCAGGTTCTCCTCGACGGAGAGATCCTTGAAGATGCGACGGTGTTCGGGCACCAGAGCGAGCCCTCGACGCACCAGGCTCGCGGGTTCCATGCCCGTGATGTCGTCGCCATCGAATCGCACGCTGCCGGTGGCCGGGCTGAGGAGCCCGGCCACCGTGTTCAGCAACGTGGTCTTGCCGGCACCGTTCGGGCCGACAAGTGCCACCAACTCACCTGCACGTACCTCCAGGGATGCCCCGTGGAGTGCCGTGATGGCGCCGTAGCGCGTGGTGACACCGTCGACCTCGAGCATGTGCGTGGATCAGCTGGGCACGTTCGCGGGGCGCATGGCCTCCACGAACGCTGGCGCACCGCCGTCGACCGTGAGGATCACCACGTCCTTGTCGGGAACGCCATTGCGGTCCTTGTAGGTGACGGTGCCCGTGGTGACTTCGAGGTTCTCCAGGTTGTTGATGGCCTCGCTCAGCTTGGCCGGATCGGTGGAGCACGCCTGCGTTGCGGCGGCAGCGATGATCTGCACCGCGTCGGCCGAGAGTGCACCGAAGCTGATGGTCTCGATGTTGGCGCCGGCGGTCTTGGCGTCATCGAGGAACTGCTGCACCCGGTTCGTGTCCTGCGGGAAGGTGTGGGCGGCGAAGAACACGCCGTTGGCGATGTCGCCTGCACTCCACACGACCGTTGCATCGAAGCCGTCGACGCCCATCACCACGATGTCGCCGAGGCCGGCTGCATCGAGCTGCTCGAGGAGCGTCTGGGTCTGCGGCATCACCATGGCGGTGAAGAGCACTTCGGGCTTGTCGCTGAGACCGGCGATCTCGTTCACCTGAGTGGAGAAGTCGGTGTCGGCGAGGCTGTAGGCGTAGTCGCCGAGCACCTGGCCGCCGCCCTCGGTGAAGACGGTGGTGAAGTACTCCGGGTTGCCGGAGAAGTACACGTCGTCGGTGCTGCTCAGCGTGACAGCCTTCGTGTAGCCCTTACCGATCGCGAACTCGGCCATCGCCGACGACTGCGACTTGTCGCTGAAGCTGGTGAGGAAGGCGCCACGCGACGGGTCGGCGAGCGACGGATCGGTGGTGGCCATGAAGACCACCGGGGCCTTACCGGCAACCGTGTCGAGCAGCGGTGCGCCGGTGTTGGCGAAGGGCGGGCCGATGATGGCGTTCACGCCGTCGTCGAGCAGTTCCTGGGCGGCGCGCTGCGTGGCGGCCGGATCGCCCTGCACGTCCTTCACTTCGTACTCGATGGGCTTGCCGCCCACGCCGCCGGCGGCGTTGATCTGCTCGATCTTCACCTTGGCGGCTTCGGAGCCGGGCTGGTCGGAGAATGCGCCGAGTTCGCCGAGGTCGGCTGCGAAGCCGATCTTCAGCGGTGTGTCCAGCGCGCAATCCGAGGCCGCTGCCGTGGTCTCGATGCCGCCGCTCGCTGCGGTGGTCTCCGAGGCGGCTGCCGTGGTCTCGGTGGCGCCAGCCGTGGTGGCGGTGCCGCCGTCGCTGGTGCCGTCGCTACCGCACGCCGCGAGCACGAGGCCCAACGACACGAGTACGACCGGTACAAAACGTTGCTTCATGAAGTCCCCCTGATTGACCGCGAGTGTTCATTCTGCGGATTCGGAAGATGTTAGTAGAAAACTGCTTAGGGAACGAACGAAGTGCGCGGCTTTGCTAACGTCGAGCGCCTATGGGGAACCGACGAGTCCGAGTCATGTGGTGCGATCTCAACGGCCTGTCGCACGGGCGGTATGTGCCCGAGCGACGCCTGAACGAGCATGGGCACCACGCTGTCACCACACTCACGATGGGTATCGACCGTGAGATCCTTCCGGTGGAGGGCTACGCCGCCGATGTGGGCTTCCCCGACCTGTCCACCGTGCCGCTGCGCGAAACCCGCAGGCCCGGCTGGGAGGTCGACACCGATGTGGCGATCGCCGACCTGGAGTTTCAGCACGCACCCCTGGCGCTGTCGCCGCGTGCTGCGCTGGCCAAGGCTGTCGAGGCATGGCGCGCGCTCGGCTACGAACCCATGCTCGGCTACGAGATGGAGTTCTACGTGATGCAGGCCGACGCGTCGGCCCCCGGCGGCTACGTGCCACTGGTCATCCCGTCGCACCGCGTGTACGGGGTGGGTATGGGTGGCGACAACACCGGCCTGATGTTCGACTTCTTCGACGCCGCCGAGATCAGCGAACTCGACCTCGAGGGCGTGATGGGCGAGTTCAGCCCCGGCCAGATGGAACTGAACATGAAGTACGGTCCGGCGCTCGACGCTGCCGACCGGGCCTTCATCTGCAAGGAGATGACTCGCGAACTCGCCGCGGCCAAGGGCTACGGCGTCACGTACATGGGCCGTCCCAGTGCGGTCATGGTGGGCAGCGGTCTGCACATCAACTTCTCGCTGTCACCGGTCGATGGTGGTCTGAACGCGTTCGACGATCCGCACGCCGAGTACGGCATCTCCGAACTGTGCCGTCACAGCCTGGGTGGCCTCATCCGTCACCATGAGGCGCAGGCCATCATGTGTGCGCCCACGGTGAACAGTTACCGCCGACTCATCCCGGGCATCATCGCCGGCTACTGGGCGAACTGGGGTCTCGACAATCGGTCCAGCACGTACCGCATCCCCGGCGAACGCGGCAACTCCACCCGCATCGAGAACCGCATGCCGTGCGGTACGGCCAACGTGTACCTCGCTGCTGCAGCCATGCTGAACGCAGCGCTCATCGGTGTAGCTGAGGGCATCGACTGCGGCGCTCCGCAGGCGGGCGACGGCGACAGCGAACCCAACACCGACCGGCACACGCCGCACTCGCTGGCCGAGGCCATCGCCGCCTATGAGGCCGACGAGGTGTTGCGCACGGCCATGGGTGCCGATCTCAGCAGGGCGTACTTGGCGCTGCGCCAGTACGAACTCGACAGCTTCCATGCAGCCGGCAACGTCTGGACCGAGACCGCAGGTGAAGAGCTCACCGACTGGGAGCTCGAGCACTACCTGCCGTTCTACTGATCCAGTCCCAGTAGCGGCAGGCATCCCTCCACGCCGTGGAGGCTGATGTCGTCGCGGCGCACGCGAGCATCGAAGTGATCTCGTGTCATCTCGAAGTGCATCGACCGCGCCGCATGGCCGCGTCGCTGCTTCCACGACGTGCCGTTCTCCGCATACCCGAGTGTGCGGGTCACGCCCAGCGATGCAGCGTTGTCGTCGAACGCGGTGGTGGTAGCCACGCGGCCACCGAAGCCGAGAAACCCGAGGTGCAGGGTGGCGATACGCATCTCGGTGCCGATGCCCTTGCCCTGGTGTGCCAATCCCAGCCACGAACCGGTTTCGAACACGCGGGTGGTGGGGAAGTGGTGGGTGATGAAGCCGGTGCTGCCGACCACCTCACCATCGACCGCGACGGCGAGGTTGAGGCTCCATGCGTCGGGCCGCAGTTCGGCGCGGGTGCGCCAATAGAACTGCATCGTGTTGCGCTCGAGCGCGGGTGACGCAGCATCAGTCCATTCGAACGCGAACGGCATGAACGCCGGGTCGTGTACGCCACGGGCGGCGAGGTGGGCCAACTCGGCGCCCGTGGCGTCGTCGATCGGCAGGAGTTGCAGACGGGGCGTCGTGACCCGGAGGTCGAAGAAGGGCCAGATCGGATGAGCCACGCGGTCAGTACGCCGATTGGGCGTACTGGGCTCGCTGCTCCTCGGCCATGCGAACGATCTCGTCGATCTCGGATGTGTCGAAGCCGGCCATCTCGCGGAACTTGCGGGCCAATTGGATGCCGCTCTCGCGGGTTTCGCCGCGAAGGCCCCGGAAGTTGAACAGGCCATCGACCGTGCGCTGGAAATCGAGCGCTCGTGTCTGGCGGTCCTTGTCGTCCTTGGTGAGTTCGCGCAACCAGTTGCTGCCCATCTTCACGTGGGTGACCTCGTCGGCGAGCATCCAGTCTTCGGCAAAGTGCAGTACCGGATCGGCCATCTCGCCACCGAAGTCGCGCATGGTGGTGAACACGTCGATGGCCAAGCCTTCGAGCGCCCGGTTCACGCCAGCGAGGCGGAACACGGGGTCGGGGTGGCATGCCGCCTCGAACAGGGTGACGGCCTCGCTGTATTCGCCGACCTCGATACCCATGTGGTCGCCGAGCTTGATGCTGATCTCCACGTGGCGCGCTTCGTCCCAGCACTGCCGCGCCATGTCGAGCTTCATGGCGAACGGCGTCTCGTCGGTGGAGTAGTCGAACGCCGTGCGCCCCGACCCTTCGAGCGCCTGGATCTCGCCCACGAAGATGCCGTGCATCTGGCGTCGGGCGCGATCGGATGCTTCCTCGGACTCCGGGTTGAAGCGGCGGCTCTCGAGCACGTCCTTCGTTCGCTCGTCAGCGAAGCGATCCGCGGTGGTGATGCGGTTGAACCGCGTGTCTCGGGCGAGTTGTTCGGGCGGCAACTGTGTGCGCATGTGAAAAACCTACATCCTCGGTACAAGCCCAGGTCGCACCGGGCGTCATCGGGCATGATGGAAGGGTGCGCGTCGCCTACACCCTCGAGCAGTGCTGGCATCGCGTGCCGGGCGGCACGGGTGTTGCAGCCCTGCGTGTGGCCGATGCGTTGCAGCAGCATCCCGGGGTGGAACTCATCGGAGTAGCTGGTCGGCATTCCGCTCCAGCGCCTGCACCATGGACGCCGAACATCCCCATGACCCACCTCCGTGTCGGTGCACCGTGGCTCTACGAGACCTGGCTGCGAATGGGGTGGCCGAAGGTGGAACGCGCCACGGGGAAGGTGGATGTGGCCCACGCCACCACCATCATCCCGTGCCCCAGCGATGCGCCACTGGTGGTGACGGTGCACGACCTCGCCTTCCTCCACGAGCCCGACCACTTCACCCGACACGGGGTGCGCGTGTTCCGGCAGAGTCTGGCTCGCATCCGTCGCGACGCGGCGCTGGTGCTGTGTTCAAGCCGATCAACCATGGACGACTGCATTCGTGCAGGCATCGATGCGAACCGACTCCGGTTGGTGCCGCTCGGGGTGGACGCAGCGGCAGCCGACCCGAGCGCCGTGCAGGCAATCCGGTCGCGCTACGGGCTGCCCGCCGACTACCTGTTGTTCGTGGGCACGCTGGAACCGCGCAAAAACCTGCGTCGTCTGGTGCAGGCAGTTGCCCAACTCCAGCATCCGCTTCCACTGGTGGTCGCCGGAGCAGATGGATGGGGCGACACCGGAATCGACCCGTTGGCGAACGTGCAGTTCCTCGGGTTCGTTCCATCCGCCGACCTCGCCCCGCTCTACGCCGGCGCCGCAGCCTTCTGCTATCCGAGCGAACGTGAGGGCTACGGGCTGCCGGTGTTGGAAGCCATGGCGCAGGGAACGCCGGTGGTCACCAGTCGAGGGACCGCGACGGAGGAAACTGCCGGCGGGATGGCCGTGTTGGTCGACCCCCTCGACATCGACGACATCGCTCGAGGCATCGCCGAGGCGCTGTCGAGGCGCGACGAACTCGGCATCGGCGGCGCAGCACACGCCCGCCAGCACACCTGGGCTCACACCGCCGCCCTGACGCTGGCGGCGTACCGCGAGGCGGCCCGATGAAGGTGCTGGTGAACATGCTGTGGTGTGTGCCCGGTGCCGTGGGTGGCTCGGAGGAGTATCTGGTGCGCCAGTTGCTCGGGCTCGCAGAACAGCCTGGCGCGGTAGTGCGTCCGGCAGTGGCGGCGGCCCGCGGCCTGCTGGCGGCGCACCCGGAGTTGGCCGACGTCGCCGACGTGGTGGAGCCCGAGTTCGAGAGCAAGGGCCGCGCTCGCCGCATCGTGGGGGAGTCCACCTGGTTGCGACGACATACCGCCGGTGTCGACCTCGTGCACCATGGCGGCGGGACGGCCCCGTTTCGGGCGAACCGTCCCTACGTGCTCACGATTCACGACCTTCAGTTCCGCACGTATCCCGAGTACTTCTCGCAAGTGAAACGCACCTATCTCGGGGCAGTCATCCCGCCGTCGGCGCGTCGTGCAGCCGTCGTAGCGGTGCCCAGTGAGTATGTGCGCAGCTCCGTGGTCGAGGCCTATGGCGTGGATGCCGATCGCGTGATGGTGGTGCCGCACGGAATCGAGCCAGCGTTGTCGAGCGAGATCACTCCGGAGGACGAACTCCGCGCTCGCTATTCCCTGGGCGACGGTCCCATCCTGATGTACCCGGCGGTCACGCACCCGCACAAGGGCCATGAGTTTCTGTTACAGATGATGCGCGAACACTGGACCGACCCCCACCTTCGTCTGGTGCTCACCGGCGGGGCCGGCATGGCCGAGGCAGCGGTGGCGGCGTGCGACGACCCGCGCGTGCTCCGGCTCGGCCGAGTTCCCGCCGCGGATCGCAATGGTCTGCTGGCCATGGCGCGCGCCATGGTCTTCCCGAGCAGTTACGAGGGCTTCGGCGCCCCGCTGATCGAAGCCATGACCCTGGGAGCCCCGGTGGTGTGCGGCGACGCCACCTGCATGCCCCAGATCGTGGGTGATGCCGGGTTGGTGCGACCGATCGATACCCACGCATGGGCCGACGTGCTCGACGAAGTCGATCGTCGGCGCAGCGAACTGGTGGTGGCTGGCCATGCCCGTGCCCGCCACTTCACGTCGGCGGCGAGTGGGGCAGCACTTGCCGCCGTCTATGCGCGAGCGTTGGAGCTGTCATGAAACTGCGCATCGCGGTGCTCTGCCCGCACTTCGCCCCCGACACGGCGCCCACGGGCGAGGTGATCACGCGGATCGTTCACGAGTTGGTGGCCCTCGGCCACGAACTGCACGTGGTTGCCGCCCTGCCCTGGTACCGAGAGCACCGCATCGAGGACGGATGGGACGGCAAATGGGTGCGCCGCGAGGTCACGCCGTGGGGTTCGATCACGAGGGTGCACCCGTTCCCCGGCTCCGACAAGCGCAACCTGCTGCGTCGTGCCTTCGGCTTCCTCGGGTTCAGCGCGCTGGCTGGCCTTTCGTCGCTGCGCGGTGGCCGAGTGGACGCAGTGATCGCCATGTCGCCGCCGCTCACGATGGGGCTCACCGGTTGGGTGACACATCTGGTGCGTCGCGGGCCATTGGTGTTCAACATCCAGGACGTGTTTCCCGATGCAGCGGTGGAGACCGGAGCCATCACGAACGAGCGGATCATCGCGGTGGCGAGGTGGCTGGAGCGCGTCAGCTATCACCGCGCTGCGGCGGTCACCGTGCTCAGCGACGACCTCCGCGACAACGTGGTTGCCAAGGTGAAGCGGTCGCATCGCGACCGGGTGCACGTGATCCCGAACTTCGTGGACACCGATTTCATCGTGCCCGGCGATCGGCTCACGGCGCTGCGCGCCGAACTCGGCATCGGCTCCGAGCCGGTGGTGCTGT
>CANHST010000030.1 GCA_947463235.1 Acidimicrobiaceae bacterium | reverse complement strand
GGGGTGGGGCGGGGTGGGGAGGGGGTTCCGCCCCTGGTGGGGGAATGGCTGGTAGGCTGGGCAGGACATACCAACCGAGCGGAACCATTTGGATCGGTTGTCAGTCGCGAGTACCGAACCGCCGTCGCAGGTTCGGTGTTGACGACTGGGAACCGACCTCCGCTCCAACTGCCGTTGCGTGAGTGCGCGCGGCATGAAAGGAGCTCGTCATGGCGGAAGCCATCCGAGTGTCGGCACCTGTATCGGGCACCGACAAGACCCTGTCCTTCGAGACCGGCAAGCTGGCCCAGCAGAGCATGGGTGCCGTCGTGGCATCGCTGGGCCGCACCACGGTGTTGGCCACGGCCAACGCTGCCAAGGAAGCCCGCCCCGGCGCCGACTTCTTCCCCCTCACCATCGACGTCGAAGAGCGTGCGTACGCTGCGGGCAAGATCCCCGGTTCGTTCTTCCGTCGTGAAGGCCGTCCCACCGAGGACGCCATCCTCACCTGCCGCCTCACCGACCGCCCGCTTCGCCCGGCGTTCCCCGATGGCTTCCGCAATGAGGTCCAGGTCGTGCTCACGATCATCGGCGCCGACATGGAGAACCCGCACGACGTGCTCTCCATCAATGCCGCCTCGGCATCGCTGATGCTCAGCGGCATCCCGTTCGACGGCCCGATCGGTGCCGTGCGCGTGGCGTACAGCCAGGCTGGCGAATGGACGCCGCATCCCAGCTACGAGGAGGGTCAGAACAGCACGTTCGAACTCGTCGTGGCCGGCCGTCAGCTCGACAACGGCGACGTTGCCATCATGATGGTGGAGGCCGGCGGTACGTCGAAGAGCTTCGACTACTACGCCGACGGCGCCCCGAAGGTGGACGAAGCCGCGCTCGCCGCTGGCCTCGAGGCCAGCAAGACCTGGATCAAGGAGAGCATCGCTCTTCAGCGTGAACTGGTGGCGAGCGTCATTGCCACCAAGGGCCCCATCGTGCCGATGGAGTACACCGTCAGCGTCGACTACGCACCCGAGGTGTTCTCGGCCGTCGAGCCCATCGCCACTCCCGAGCTGTCGAAGGCTGTCGCCATCGCCGGCAAGGCCGAGCGCAACGCCGCCACGGATGCCGTGGCTGCGGATGCACTGGCCAAGCTGTGTGGCGAGGGCGGCGAGTTCGCCGGACGCGAGCGCGAGGTGAAGGAAGCCGTGCGCAGCCTCACCAAGAAGCTCGTCCGCAAGCGGATCGTGGAAGAGGGCAAGCGCATCGACGGTCGCGGCCCCCGCGACCTGCGTCCGCTCAGCAGCGAAGTGGGCGTGCTGCCCACGGCGCACGGCACCGGCCTGTTCCAGCGTGGCGAGACCCAGGTGATGAACGTCGTCACCATGGCCATGCCGCGTATGAACCAGCTGCTCGACACGCTGGGCCCGGAGACCAACAAGTACTTCCTGTTCCACTACAACATGGCCCCGTGGGCCAACGGTGAGACCGGCCGCGTGGGTTCGCCCAAGCGTCGCGAGATCGGTCACGGTGCGCTCGCCGCCCGTGCACTGCTGCCGGTGCTGCCGGGCATGGACAAGTTCAACTACACCCTCCGCCTCGTGGCCGAAGTGCTGGCCTCCAACGGCTCCACCTCGATGGCCTCGGTGTGCTCGGGTTCGTTGGCCCTCATGGATGCCGGCGTGCCGGTGCGTGCGGCCGTGGCCGGTATCGCCATGGGCCTCGTCTACGCCGAGGGCAAGTACACCACCCTCACCGACATCCTCGGTGCCGAAGATGCATTCGGCGACATGGACTTCAAGGTGGCCGGTACCTCCGACGCCATCACCGCCCTGCAGCTCGACACCAAGATCGACGGCATCCCCGCCGATGTGTTGGCCGCCGCGCTGAACCAGGCGAAGGAAGCCCGCACCGAGATCCTCGACAACATGAACGCCTGCCTCGCCGCTGCTCGCGACGAAGTGGCCGCCACGGCGCCGAAGATCATCACCATCACCATTCCGATGGACAAGATCGGTGAGGTCATCGGGCCGAAGGGCAAGGTCATCAACACCATCACCCAGGAGACCGGTGCCGACATCGCCGTCGACGACGACGGCGCCCAGGGCATCGTCACCATCGGCGCCGTCGAGGCGTGGCGCATGGAGGATGCGAAGGCTCGCATTCTCGCCATCGTGTCGCCGCCGATGGCCGAGCTCGGCAAGAGCTACCCGGGCCGCGTCGTGAACATCACCAAGTTCGGTGCGTTCGTGAACATCCTCCCGGGCCGCGACGGTCTGGTGCACATCAGCAAGCTCGGCAAGGGCAAGCGCATCAACAACGTGGAAGACGTGCTCACGCTCGGTCAGGAGATCGAGGTCATCGTCGAGGAGATCGACGAGAAGGGCAAGGTCAGCCTGACCCCCGGTGAGAGCTGGGATCCGGTGATCCCCGAGGGCGCAGCGTCATCGTCGGGCGATCGTGGCGACCGCGGTGATCGTGGCGACCGTGGTGGCCGTGATCGCGACCGTGGTGGCCGCGACCGCGACCGTGGCGAGCGTGCCCCGCGCGCCGCTGCAGCCGACGTGGAAGGCGCCGTCACGGTGTCCTTCGACGATGCCTTCGACGCGGAGCTTGCCGGCGACCTTGGCGACCTCGGCCCCGGCGGCGAGTCCGGCGGCAACGCCGGTGGCGACCGCGGCGATCGCGGTGGCGACCGTGGCGGCCGTCGTCGTCACCGCTGACGCGACGAACCTGTTGCCTTGAGCGACCTTCGGATCACCCAACTTCACTCAGGCCTGACGGTGGCCACCGAACGCGTGCCCGGCACGCTGTCGGTGGCCACCGGCGTCTGGGTGGGTGTGGGTTCGCGCGACGAACCCGCAGAAGTGAGTGGTGTCAGCCACTTCCTCGAACACCTGCTCTTCAAGGGCACCGAGACAAGGTCCTCGCAGGAGATTTCCCGTGGGGTCGACCGCCGGGGTGGCGACTTCAACGCCTTCACCTCGAAGGAGTACACGGCCTACTACTGCCGTCTGCCGGCGCGACACGCCGAGTTCGGCGTGGAGTTGCTCGGTGACGTGCTCACGCGGCCCGCATTGCGCGATGCCGACGTGCACGCCGAGCGACAGGTGATTCTCGAGGAACTGGCGATGGACGACGAGTCGCCCGATGATGTGGCGCATCGCACGTTCACGGCCAGGTTGTTCGAGGGGCACTCGCTCGGGCGCGACCCGGGTGGCGACCGGGAACATGTGCAGGCCATCACCCCCGACGATGTTCGCGAGTTCTTCGAACTCCACTATCGGGCGAACTGCATGGTCGCCGCAGCAGCGGGGCCACTGCCGCATGACGAAATGCTGGCGCTGATCGAGCGAGCGTTCGCTGGAGTGGCTACCGGTGGTGTGCGACCGGAGCGCATCGCCCCCGGTGCGATGGGTGCGGGTGAGCACCTCGATGACGACACCGAGCAGGTGCACATCGTGATGGGCGGCCGGGCTCTGCCCCGGCAGGACGCTCGTCGCGAGGCGCTCGACGTGGTGAACCACGTACTCGGTGGCGGTCTGTCCAGCCGACTGTTCGAAGAGATCCGCGAGCGGCGCGGCTTGGCCTATGCGGTGTACTCGGGGGTGTCGTCGTACGCCGATGCCGGGGTGTTCCAGATGTATGCCGGCACCCAGCCCGACCACGCCGAGGAAGTGAAGGACCTACTGCATCAGGAACTGCAGCAACTCGTGGCCGATGGCATTACCGAGGATGAACTCGATGTGGCGAAGGGGTATCTCACCGGCGCCTTCGAACTCGGCCTCGAAGACACGGGCGCTCGGATGGCACGCTCCGCTGGTCAGTTGATCACCACTGGTGTCGTGCGGCCGATCGATGAGCAAGTGGCCCGTTGGGCTGCGGTGGACCATGACGCAGCCAACGAAGTGATCCGCGATGTGCTGGCTGCCGAGCCGGTCGTGGTAACGGTGGGGCCGAGCACGTAGTGCAGGGGCTACCGTCATTTCCATGAGCGAGATCCGTGTGGGTGTGGTGGGAGCAAGCGGCCGAATGGGAGCCGCGGTGTGTGATGCGGTGGCGGCCGATCCAGCCCTGGCGCTCGTTGCCGCGGTCGACCTCCACGCAGCTGGCAATCAGACCCACGGCCTCACCGTCGCCGCGGAATTGCGGGCGCTCGCTGATGCCGGCTGCGACGTGGTGGTGGACTTCACGGTCGCGGAGGCGGCCAGGGTGACGTTGCCGTGGCTTGCCATGCATGGCATGCACGCGGTGGTGGGCACTACCGGTCTCAGCGATGCCGACGTGGATGGCCTCCGCGGCGTGTTCAGCGGCAGCAACTGCTTGATCGCCGCGAACTTCGCGATCAGCGCAGTGCTGATGATGCGCTTCGCCGAGCTCGCCGCCCCGTTCTTCGAGACGGCTGAGATCATCGAGTTGCACCACGACGCCAAGATCGATGCCCCGTCGGGTACGGCCGTTGCCACTGCCCGACGCATGGCTGCAGCAAGCGATCAGTGGGCCGCAGACCCCACCCAGCATGAGGTGTATCCCGGCTCACGTGGCGGTGTCGGCCCGGCCGGTATCCATCTCCACGCTGTGCGAATGCGCGGCATGGTGGCGCACCAGGAGGTCATCCTCGGCGCGCAGGGGCAGACCCTCACCATCCGACAGGACAGCTACGACCGCGCCAGCTTCATGCCGGGCGTGGTGCTGGCCTGCAAGCGTGTTGCCGATCACCCTGGGGTGACCATCGGCCTCGACGCCCTCTTGGGTGTGTGACTGTGTTGGGTGTGTGATTGGGCCGCAGCCGAAGCCCCACGTGCGTCAGCGGCCGCGACGGAAGTTGCGCACGTTCACGAGCACCACAATCAGCACCGAACCGATGATGATCCACATCTGATACTTGGTGGTCCAGTCGATGACATCGCGCAGTTGCGATTCGAACGCCTTGGCCAACCACCAGATGAGGGCGAGGCGCACGGCGACGCCCACGGCGAACATCGGGGCGAGGCGCTTCCAATCGGTCTTGGCCGCACCGGTGAGCGCCCAGATGATGTTGCTGCCCACGAAGAACGGCACCACAAACCACTCGGCTCGAGCCACCTGCTGCTCGAACTTGGCCACCTGCTCCTGCGGCATCCCGAGGAAGCGCCAGAACCATCGCAAGGCCCGGTCGCCGTAGCACCGGCCGATCATGTGACACACGATGGCTGCTGCCATCAACCGCAGTGCTCCCACGATGGCCCATTGCAACGGGGACGACGAGAGGGCAGGCACCGTGAGCACGAGGTAGCGGTTCCGCGACGACAGGGCCAGCAACTTCAGCGGATGCTCGGACTCGAGTGCCGCCCAGGTGCCGGCAGCAATGTTCGTGCACACGACGAGCGCCACGAAGAGCACCACCCACACCGGCGCGGTGCGAGGTGCAGGTTCGGGGGGAACGGCGACATCGTCGATCGCGTCCACCGCCGCCAGGGTCTCGAAGGGCAGGTCGGAGTCCCCAGTTTTGTCGTCGCTCACCTACCGCACACTAGAGTCCGGTGAGCGATCTGGCTGTGCAAGGTCCGGTCTCTGGGGGAAGGAATTCGTCGTGCGCACTCTCTGCATCGTGACCGCGCTTGCGTTGTCGGTGGCTGTGACGGCATGCGGTGCCGATCCCAACGACAGCGTCAAGGCGTTGTCCAGCACCACGACTGCGGCCCCCAGCGAAGTGACCTACCCGCCCAACGGTGAGACCACCAAGGTGTTGTCGCTGGACAACAACTTCATCCCGCAGGTCATCGAAGTGAAGGCCGGCACCGAGGTGCTGTGGGAGAACAACGGTCGGAACCCGCACAACGTGGTGCCCGCCGACGACCCCAAGGCCACCGAGTGGGGAGTGCTCGAGGCAGCATTCCAGCCGAAAGACACCTACTCGCGAGTGTTCGACCGTCCCGGCACCTACGTCTACTACTGCACGATTCATGGCACCCCCAAGGCCGCCATGTTCGGCTCCATCACCGTCACCGAACCCTGAACGAACGATCCATCGAGTCATCCATGAAAGGCACCAACCACATGCAACGTCGCATCCTTGCCGGAGCGCTCGCCGCCGTTCTCGTCCTCGCCGCGTGCGGTGGCGACAAGTCGTCGTCGGGTACCACGGCTGCACCCGACACCACCACCGCAGCAACCCAACCGAGCGAGACGTCCACGCCGAGTGGGGCCTCCGGAACCATCACGGTGCCCGACGACTTCGCCACGATTCAAGAAGCAGTCGATGCAGCCGAACCCGGTGCGTTGATCTTGGTGAAGCCCGGCACCTACAGCGAGGCCGTGCAGGTGCAGACCGACAACCTCACCATTCGCGGTCTCGACCGCAACACGGTGGTGCTCGACGGCAAGCTGGAGCTGGAGAACGGCATCCGCATCGTGGGCGCCAAGGGCGTGGCCGTGGAGAACATGACCGCCACGAACTACACCCACAACGGCTTCTTCTGGACCGGCGTCGACGGCTATCGCGGGTCGTACCTCACGACCTACCGCACCGGCGACTACGGCGTGTACGCGTTCGACTCCATGAACGGTCAGCTCGACTACATCTACGCAGCGGGAAGCCCCGATGCCGGTGTGTACATCGGCGAGTGCTACCCCTGCAACGCGGTGCTGGACCACACGGTCGCCGAGCACAACGGTCTCGGCTACTCGGGCACGAACTCGGGCGGCAACCTGCTGATCGTGAACTCGATCTTCCGCTTCAACCGCGCTGGCATCGTGCCGAACAGCGGCAGCTACGAGCTCTGCTACCCGAGCCGCGAGACCACCATCGTCGGTAACGAGGTGTACTCGAACAACCAGCCCGACACGCCGGCGATCGATGTGGCCATTCTCGCCATGGGTAACGGCATCCTCGTGGCAGGTGGCGTGAAGTCCGACATTCAACGCAACCTCGTGTACGACCACGACAAGACCGGCATCGCTGGTGTTCCCTTCCTCGAGGAAGACCCGAACGACTCGATTCCGACCGAGGCCGACTGGGCGCTTCCGTGCTCGGAGCAGAAGAAGAAGACTCCGGTGGATCCGGGCGGCGCGCTCCTGTGGGACGCGCAGCAGAACCGCATCATCGGCAACGAGGTCACGGGTAACCGGTTGGCCGACATTCTGGTGGCCTCCGCCGGCTCCGACATCAGCACGCTGGGCAACTGCTTCAGCGACAACAAGGCCGATACGTCGAAGCCCAACAACCTCCAGACGCTGGCACCCTGCGACGCGACGGGTTCGGGCGACTGGAAGGATGGCGAGTACGACATCACCCAGTGGCTGATCGATGCCACCACGGCCCCGAAGTCGGTGGACTGGAAGACGGCGACGCTGCCCGAACTGCAACCGCAGGAGAGCATGAAGGACGCCGAGACGGCCCCGGCACACCCGGCCACCGACGTGCCGTTCGCCGTGGATCTTGCGGCCATCAAGGTGCCCGCCAAGAGCCCGGCTCCCTGATCGGTCTTCATGCACCGTCTCGCGCTCGTCGTGGCGGTGGTGGCAACCCTGGCATCGTGCAGCAGCACGGGTGAGGGCGGCGCTACCGCCACGACCGGTCACCAACACATCCACACCGACGTCACGTCGCTCGGCCAGCCCGACCACCCGATTGCGGGTCCGCAGGGTGCAGTGCCGCAGTTCGTGGTGGAGTGCACTTACGACCATTCGGCAATGGACGACCCGATCGTGTATCCGGGTCAGCCCGGTGCCAGCCATCTGCACGACTTCTTCGGCAACGTCGGCGTCGATGCACACACGAAGGTCGACGAGCTGGTGCAGCACGACACGACATGCGACCAGAAGATGGACAAGGCGGCCTATTGGGCGCCGTCGCTGTTGAAGGATGGCAATCCGGTCGTGCCGGTGAAGAGCACCGCCTACTACCGGCCTGGCATCGATGTGGACCCGACGATCGTGCAAGCGTTCCCCAAGGGCTTGGTGATGGTGGCGGGCAATGCCGGTACCGAGAAGGAGCAACCGCTCTCGATCGTGGCGTGGTCGTGTGGCACCGGCATTCGTCGTGATGTCACGCCACCCGAATGTCACCAGGGTCGCAACCTGCGCCTACTGGTGACCTTCCCCGATTGCTGGGATGCCGAGCACCTCGACAGTGACGATCACCACGCACATGTGGCGTACAGCTCCAAGGGTGTGTGCCCCGAAGGGTTCCCGACGCCGATCCCGCAACTGCAGTTCAGTGTGGAGTACTCGGTGTATGGCGCCCCGGACGGGCTGGAGTTGGCCAGCGGTGGGCTACTCACGGGTCATGCCGACTTCATGAACGGTTGGGACGAAGCGCGCCTGCAGGAAGAGGTGGCTCTCTGCCTGCACCGCAAGGTGGTGTGCGGTATCACCAGCGGCCGCAAGACCGGCTGAACGTCGGTTGTGTTCCCTCCGCTCAGGTGGGAACATGCGCCGATGGGCTACGAGGTGCGCGCTGAAGTGGAACTCCGCAAGGTGCCGCACGAGCACGAGCTCGACAACTTCAATCACGCGTTCGGTGCGGTGGAGCATGCACTCGGCTCCAAGGCGGTGACGCTGATCGAACACGTGGCGATGAGCGACGAGTCCGATGCGCTCGCCTTCGTGCGCGATCTCGTGCGCGATGCCGTGCCTGCCGGCACCTCCATCATCTCGATGGTGGCGACGCCCGACTGAGCGCGGTCAGAGTCGGCCGCTGGCGATGACGCGCTCGAGAAACTCGGCGGTCTCGGGGTGGCTCGGAGAGGTGAACAGCTGGTCGGGAGGTGCGCTTTCCAGCACCACACCATCCTTCAGGAAGCAGACCTGGTCGCTGATCTCGCGAGCGAAACCCATCTCGTGTGTGGCCAGCACCATGGTCATGCCCTCGGTACGCATCTCGCGAATGACGTTCAGCACCTCGCCCACCAGCACCGGGTCGAGCGCCGCGGTCACTTCGTCGAGCAGCATCAGTTCGGGCTTCATCGCCAACGCCCGCACGATGGCGACGCGCTGTTGCTGCCCCCCGGAAAGCTGGTCTGGATAGGCGGCCGCCTTGTCGGCCAACGAGAACCGGCTGAGAAGTTCGAGGGCGGCGTCGCGTGCCTCGGCCGTGTCGTGGCGCAGCACCTTCGTGGGCGCCAGCGTGATGTTCTCCAGCACACTCATGTGTGGGAAAAGGTTGTAGCTCTGGAACACCATGCCGATGCGACGCCGAATGGGGTCGGCATCGAGACCCGGCTCGCTGATATCGACGCCATCGAGGAAGATGGCGCCGTCGTCGATGGGTTCGAGCAGGTTGATGCAGCGCAGCAGCGTGCTCTTCCCGGAACCGCTGGCACCGATGAGACAGACCACCTCGTGCTCACCGACATCGAGCGAGACGTGGTTCAGTACCACTTTGCGGTCGTGCTTGCCCCCGAACGACTTCTGCACATCGTCGATGCGAAGTTTGGCGGTCATGAGATCACCGTCCCGCCGGTGCGCTTGCGCTGTCGGTTGGTGTACCAGTCGACCAACCTGGTCTCCGGAATCGTGAGTACGAGGAAGATCACCGCCGCAGCCACCAGTGGTGTGAAGTTGAAGGTCTTGTCCTTGATGGACGTGGCCCGTCGGAATACCTCGACGATGCCGAGAATGCTCAGTAGGGCGACGTCTTTCTGCAGCGACAGGAAGTCGTTCATCAGCGGCGGAATGACGCGGCGCACGGCCTGGGGGAGCACGACGTGGCGCAACGTCTGCGACTGCGAGAGCCCCAATGAGCGTGCGCCGGCGCGCTGGCTTTCATGCACGCTCTCGATGCCGGCGCGGAACACCTCCGCCACGTAGGCCGAATACGCCAACACCAGTGCGATCGGACCCCACAGATAGGGCGAGTTCCAGGCACCGCCGAAACCGAGGAAGTGAAAGTCGCCCTCGATGAGTTTGAGCTTCGGGATGCCGAACCCGATGAGATAGATCGTGAGGATCACCGGCACACCGCGGAAGAAGTCGGTGTACACGGCAGCGAACACACGCAGCGGAAAGAGCACCGGATTACGGGTGTTGCGGCACAGGGCGATCACCATGCCCCAGATGACGATCAGCGGTGCGCATTGCAGGAAGAGCTTCACGTCGACCCAGAGGTAGCCGAGTAACTCGGGGAAGTCGTCCTTGAAGCGGGCGGGGTCGAAGAAGAGGGACTTCACCTTCGGCCAGCCGCTGGAACTGGTGACCACGGCGATGACGATGCCGAACGTGAGCGCCGTGGATGCGAGCGCCACGGTTGCCGAGCGGCGGCGGCGACGACGCAGCCATTGTTCGCGGCGGGTGAGCTGTCCGGGTACGCGAGAGGGCGCCGACACGTTGTCGGCGCCCTCGTCGTGGTCGGTCATGGTGGGAGAGGCTAGAGCCTCAGCTCTCCGGCAGTGTGGGTGCCTCGGTGTAGTTGCTCATCCACTCGGTGGTGAGCTTCTCGAGATCGCCCGATGAGGCGAGCGTGGCCAGCGCGATGTTGGCGCACTCCACGAGCGGGTTGTCCTTCGTGAAGAGCAGACCCCACTGGTCGCCGCCCTGGTCGCCGAGGGGGAACTGGCCGAACACCTTGGTGTTGTCGATGCCACCGAACTCGGCGCCGGCGTTGGCCCAGAAGATGGCCGTGGGCAGGTCGGAGATGATGGCGTCGATCTGCTTGTTGTCGAGCGCGGTGGCGGCGTCGGCGTTGCTGTTGAAGGTGAACGCCTCGGCCTCGGGCTGGATGACGTCGTTGATGTAGGAGAGGCTCGTGGTGCCGGCTGCGGCGCCGAGCTTCAACTTCTTCAGGTCGGCGATGCTCTTCACGCTGGCGGCCGGGCCGTCGGTGTAGCCGATGAGTGCCTGATTGGCGGTGTAGTACGGGTCGCTGAACGACACCACCTTCTGGCGGTCGGCGTTGATGGTGAACTGCTGCAGGTTGAAGTCGAAGGTCTTGTCGTCGCCGGCCACGGCGGTGTCGAAGGAGGTGCGAACCCACTTCACGGTGTCGCCTTCGAAGCCGAGTTCCTTGGCAACGGCCAACGCCAGTGCCGACTCGAAGCCCTGGCCACTCTCGGGCTTGTCGTCGACGACATAGGGCGGGAACGCCGGGTCGCCGGTGGCGATGGTGAGGCTGCCGGCCTCGAGGGTCTTGCCATCGGCGCAGGACTTGGCATCGCCACCAGCGGCGGTGGTGGTGTCGGCGGCTGCCGCCGTGGTCTCGGCGGGGGAGGAGGTGCTATCGCTGCCGCAGGCGGCGAACAACACCGCGCCGGCCGTGGCGAGCACGAGGATCTGACGCTTCATGGGAATGAGGCTCCTTGAAAGAGGTTCACGAGTGCGGTGCGCGGGACACCGGCCAGGAAACGATAGCAACCGAGTCCTAATTCCGACTGGCTTGGTCGGGATTGCGGTGTGGCGTGGTGTGACGCGGTGTGATCTGGCGCGGCGTGACGCGGTGGCCGAAGAGCACCATGAAGGTGCCCCTTGACGGTGAGACGAAATGCCTCTTAGTGTCTCACCTCATGACCAGCCCGGCCTCCGCCGTTCCCGTGCCCTCGGTCGAGGAGCGCGTGCTCGATGCGGCGAAGGTGTGCATCGAGCGCTGGGGCATGGCCAAGATCACCATCGACGACATCGCCAACGAGGCGGGTGTCTCGAGGGCCACGCTGTATCGGTTGTTCCCCGGCGGCAAGGACGTGTTGTTCGAAGCCTTTCGGGTGCGCGAGCTCGAAGAGTTCTTCACGCGCCTCGCCAGCCATCTGGATCACATCGACGATCTCGAGGATCTGTTGGTGCGTGTCGTGGTCAGCGCCACCAAGGAACTGCGCAGCGACCAGCACCTCGCCGGCATGTTGGCCAGCGAGCCCGGTGAAGCCCTCACCTCGCTCACCGTGGATGGCCTGCCGCGCATCATCCGCATCGCCACCGTGTTTCTCATCCCGATCGTCGGCGAGTACGTGCCGCGCCGCGAGGCCAGTCGACTCGTGGAGTTCCTGGCCCGCATGGTCATCAGCTTCTTCCTCGCACCCAGCGACCACGTGGATCTCGGCGACCCCGAGTCCGCCCGTGCGTTCATCGCCACCTTCGTGCTGCCGGCCTTCCAGCCGTCGCTCGCCAGTTCGTAACCAACCAACCTGAAATCAGCCACACAGGAGCCATCCCCGACATGACCGTCACCCACAACAGCACCGAAGAGATCATCGGCCGGTCCGAGATCAACGATGTCGAGGCCATCCTCGCCATCCCGAACGCCGACCCGAACGAGGTCGAGCATGTGGTGAAGAACAACGCCGACACCATCTTCACCTGGGACTACTCGCTCCAGCGCCCGGCGTTGCGCAAGCTCTACGAGAAGGCCAAGACCGGCCAGTGGAATGCCACCACCGATCTCGACTGGTCCATCGAGGTGGACCCCGAGAAGATCGCCATCGAAGAGCGCGCGCTCATCGGTGTGGGTCTCGACACCTCGCTGCTCGCCGGCACGCCGGTGGAGAAGTGGGGCGACAAGGAGTGGCTGGAGTTCAACATGGAAGGCAAGAACTGGAGCCTCAGCCAGTTCCTGCACGGCGAGCAGGGTGCACTCGTCTGCACGGCGAAGATCGTCGAGACCGTGCCGTGGTATGACGCCAAGCTGTACGCCAGCACCCAGGTGGTGGATGAGGCTCGTCACGTCGAGGTGTTTGCCCGCTATCTGGATGAAAAGCTCGGCGGCCAGTACCAGGTGAACATTCACCTGCGGATGCTGCTCGACGACATCATCAACGACAGCCGGTGGGACATGACCTACCTGGGCATGCAGGTGATGGTCGAGGGTCTCGCCCTCGCCGCGTTCGGCTTCCAGCACGACATGACCACCGAGCCGCTGCTGAAGAAGTTGCTGCGCTACGTGATGAGCGACGAAGCCCGACACGTCGCCTTCGGCGTGCTCTCGCTGAAGGAGGTCTACGACGAGATGAGCGACAAGGAGATCGCTGATCGTCAGGAGTTCGCCTTCGAGGCTGCGCTGCGTATGCGCGACCGCTTCATGCAGCAGGAAGTGTGGGAGCGCATGGGCATCAACACCCGCGACATCCTGCCGGTGATCATGGCCGACCCCACCCGGTTGGTGTTCCAGAGCATGCTGTTCAGCAAGATCGTGCCGAACTGCAAGAAGCTCGGTCTGCTCGACCGTAACGACAAGTGGTTGCGTCGTCGTTTCGAAGAGATGAACGTCATCCAGTTCGAGGACTGGGCCGACACCGGCGAGGAGTACTCCGCCTTCGAACTCGGCGCCGAGGCCCCGAGCGCTCACTGAGCACCGAACACCCTGTTCCAGAAGAAGGGAGTGCCGTCTGGCGCTCCCTTCTTCGCGTTTTGGGCTCGGCCCGTGTGCGGCCACGGCGGACGACGGTGGTGTCCACTACGCTGGAAGCCGATGTCCACCGCCTCCGACCCGTTCTTCCGCACGTTTCACGCTCTGCGCATCAAGGGATTTGCCAAGGCCGACACGATTGCTGAAGTGGCCGATCTGCCGTTGTCGCTCGTGGAAGAGCACCTGCAGGGCCTGCTGGCGCGGGAATGGGCTCAGTACCGTGAGGCGCGCGAGTTGTGGCAGCTCACGCCGGTCGGGCGAGAAGAGCACCACATCGCCCTGGCCGAAGACGTGGGCGGGGCGCATATGTCGGCCCACCTGCACGACTCGTATCACGAGTTCCTGCAGCTCAACGATCGTTTCAAGATGTTGTGCGGCGACTGGCAGCTCCGTAACGGACAGCCGAACGACCACACCGATGCCGACTACGACGCCGAGGTAGTGAGCCGGTTGGTGGCCATCGACAGCGCCGCTGCGCCGATCGTGGCTGCGATGGGTGGCGTGCTCGCGCGTCTTGCGCCGTACGGCCCTCGTCTGGCACGAACGTGCCAGTTGGTGGTGGCCGGTGAAACGAAAATGTTCACGGGAGTGATGTGCGGCAGCTACCACGATGTGTGGATGGAGTTGCACGAGGATCTCATTCTCACCCAAGGCATCGACCGCACAGCGGAAGGATCATTCTGATGGCTCGTTTCGGCAGGGTGCTCACCGCCATGATCACGCCGTTCACCACCGACGGGGCGCTCGACCTCGATGAGGCCCGCCGCCTGGCCAGGTGGCTGCAGGACAACGGCAACGACGGTCTTGTGATTGCAGGCACCACCGGCGAGGCGCCGGTGCTCACCGACGACGAACGGCTCAGCTTGTTCGCTGCGGTCATCGAGGCGGTCAGCATCCCGGTGATCGCTGGCACGGGCACCAACGACACTGCGCACTCGGTGCACCTCACGAAGGAAGCCACGGCCCTCGGTGCTGCAGGCATCCTCGCGGTGTGCCCGTACTACAACCGGCCGTCGCAGGCCGGTATCGAGGCGCACCTGCGAGCCATGGCGGCGGCATCGCCGCTGCCGCAGGTGGTGTACGACATTCCCGTTCGCACCGGTCGCAAGATCTCCACGGCGCTGCTGTTGAAGCTTGCTCGCGAACTGCCGAACGTGGTTGCGCTGAAGGACGCCGCTGGCAACCCCGGCGAAACCGCCGTGCTGATCGCCAATGCCCCCGAGGGCTTCGAGGTGTACAGCGGCGACGACGGCCTCACCCTTCCCCTGCTGGCCGCTGGAGCGGTCGGCGTGATCGGCGTGGCCACGCACTGGTCGGGTACCGATCACCAAGAACTGTTCGACCACTGGGAGAAGGGCGACACCGTCGCCGCTCGCGCCGTGAACGCTCGCCTGCTGGAGAGCTTTGCGTTCGAGACCGGCGATGACGCCCCGAACCCCATTCCCTCAAAGGCAATGATGCGCCATCTCGGCTTCCAGGTGGGTCAAGCCCGCCTCCCCATGGGCGATGCGCCCGCGTTCGTCGACGAGCGTGCTCCTCAAGTGATGGCGAACCTGCAGGCCCGGCGCGGTCGGTGATGGCTGCTTCCGTACGCGTTGTCTTCCTCGGCGGTCTCGGTGAGATCGGCCGCAACTGCATGGCCATCGAGCAGGAGGGCAAGGTCCTCCTCATCGACTGCGGCCTGATGTTCCCCGATGCCGACATGCACGGCATCGATCTGGTGCTGCCCGACTTCACATGGCTCCGCGAACGCGCCGACGACATCGTGGCCGTCGTGGCCACGCACGGCCACGAAGACCACGTGGGCGCCCTGCAGTATCTGCTGCGCGAGTTGAGCTTCCCCATCTACGGCTCCGCTGTCACGCTGGGTCTGGCGCGTAACCGCATCGAAGAGGCCGGCCTTCTCGGGAAGACCGAACTGATCGCCGTGCGCGATGGCGAGCGACGGATGATCGGTCCGTTCGACGTGGAGTTCATTCCCGTCACGCACTCGGTTCCTCATGCGCATGCCATTGCCCTGCACACCCCGCAGGGAGTGATCCTGCACACCGGCGACTTCAAGCTCGATCTCACCCCGGTCGATGGTCGTCGCACCGACCTCGGTCGTATCGGCACCATCGCCACCACCGAGGGCATTCGTCTCCTGCTCGCCGACAGCACGAACGCCGAGGAGCACGGTCATGCTCCCAGCGAAACGAGCGTCGGTGCCGTGTTGCGCAACGTGTTCAGCGAGCAGAAGGGCCGCCGCATCATCACGGCCAGTTTCGCCAGTCACCTGCACCGCATCCAGCAGATCGCCGATGCAGCGATCGCCAACGGTCGAGTGGTGGCCACCCTCGGTCTGAGCATGAAGAAGAACGTGCGCATGGGACGCGACCTTGGCGTGCTGAAGATTCCCGATGCCTCGCTGATCGACATCGAAGAAGCCGACAAGTACAAGCCCGAGCAGGTGTGCATCGTGTCCACCGGTTCGCAGGGCGAGCCCATGTCGGCGTTGGCCTTGCTGGCGCGCGGCGAGAGCAAGTGGGTGAAGGTCGGCCAGCACGACACCGTGGTGCTCAGCAGTCACGCCATTCCCGGCAACGAGGGCAACGTGAACCGCGTGATCGACGACCTCCTTCGCGCCGGCGTGGAAGTGATCCACTCGGGCGTGGCCGATGTGCACGCCACCGGCCATGCGCAGGCCGATGAACTCAAGACGTATCTGTCCATCACGAACCCCGAGTTCTTCGTGCCGATCCACGGCGAGTATCGGCACATGGTCGCCAATGCCAAACTCGGCTACCTGATGGGCGTGCCCCGCGACCACGTGTTGGTGTGCGAGGACGGCGATGTACTCGAACTCAGCGACGAAGGCCTGTCGGCCGTGGGTCGGGTGCCTGCCGGCTACCTGTATGTCGACGGCATCGTCGGCGACGTGGGCCAGGGTGTGCTGCGCGACCGAAAGGTGTTGGCGGAGGAAGGTGTCGTCGTGGTGGTGGTCACCGTCGATATCGGCACCGGCAAGGTGCTGGTGGGCCCGGAGATCATCACCCGTGGCTGGGTGTACGCACCCGAGGCCGAAGACCTCCTCGACGAAGCGTGCGATCGCGTGGCGGAGGCCGTCGAGTCGTCGTTGGCATCGGGTGTCCGCGATGTGGAGTCGCTCGAACGCAATGTGCGTCGTGCCGCAGGGAAGTTCGTCAACGAGCGCACCAAGCGCCGCCCGATGATCGTCCCCGTGGTCATGGAGGCGTAGCGAAGCGGAGCCGACCATTCGGCCCAGAGGCGTAGCGAAGCGGAGCCGACCAACCAAGTACGGCGTAGCGAAGCGGAGCCGACCATTCGGCCCAGAGGCGTAGCGAAGCGGAGCCGACCAACCAAGTACGGCGTAGCGCAGCGGAGCTTTGTGGTGGCTCGACCACTATGGGCGAATAGGTCAAAGGGTCCGTATCCGTGTGGGGGTTCGTCACGTAGCGTGTTGATCGATGTCCACTGCTCGGCGCCCTCTCTCTTTGTTGCTGTCAGTGGTGGCTGCATCCCTGCTCTTTGGTTCGGTCCCGAGCCAAGCGGTCGCCCACACGGTGCAGCCATCTGTGTCGGTTGCGGTCGCCGCTGCTGAGGATGGCGACGACGCCACGACCACCACCATCGTGGCCTCGGAGGGCCCCGTGCCGGGTGGCGATCCTCGAGCCCTACCGGTGCCGAGTGTCGACGCCAGCGAGTGGTGGGAAGGCAAAGTGTGGTTGGTGGCGTTCGGCGGTCTTCAGTTGATCGGCCTGTTCTTCATCACCCGTCGCGCCAGGGCCCGATTGTCCACCGAGGACGCTCAGCCCTAGCCTGCGGGGCCATGCGCTCCCTCTTCCCGTTGGTCTGCCTCGCAGCGCTGCTCGGTGCGGCATGCAGCAGCGATCCGTCGAGTTCGACCACGTCGCCCGATGTCACCATCTGCGAGCCGTCGGCGACTGCACAACCCGACGATCAACTCCCGAACCTGGCCAACATCGACACGGCCATCGCCGCGCTCGAGCAGCAGTTCGGTGGGGCACAGCAGTACTTCGAGATCAACGCCACGGCACGCGTCGTGAACCTCTTCGTGGCACTCAACGACGCAAAGGTGGCGCAGCCGTGGCTGTGGGTCGACGGTGAACTGTCGTCGAAGGAGGGGCAGGCGGCCTCCGGTGGCACGTTTGCCGCTGCCGACATGGACTACGAATCCGACAAGGTGCTCAGTCAGATCCGGTCGAAGGTACCCGAGGCCATCCTGGAAAGCTTCTACGTGAACGGGAATGGAACGGGCAGCACGCTCTACGGCGTGCTGGCGACGGCGCAATGCGGTGGTGGTCTCGACATCGTGGTTGGCCCCACCGGGGCCGTGAAGTCGGTCGACCCTGTGAACTGATTGCCCTCACTCACGCGCACCCCCTTGGTACCGTGAGGAAATGGCAACCCAGTCTCCGCGCAAGCCGCGCACCAACGCGGCCGCTTCCAGCAAGCGCGATACCGCGCCCGCGGAGGCCCAGTCGCGTAAGTCGGCGGCCTCCGGCGGCATCAAGGCTGCGGTCGGCGACCGCGAAGACGAGTTCTGGGGCCTTGGTTTCATTGCGCTCGGCGTACTGCTGGGCCTGGCCATCTATCTGAAGCTGGCCGGCCCGTTCGGTCGGGGAGCCAACACGGTGGTCGGCTGGTTCACGGGTGTCGGGCGCTTTCTCGTCCCCGTGGCGCTCCTGGGCATCGGCGTTGCCCTGGTTCGCAAGGGCCGCAGTTCGCACCGATGGCGCCTGGCCACCGGCTGGGGGTTGTCCAGCCTGGCCGTGCTGGGCGTGCTGCACGTGGTGCGCGGGCCCGAAGAGATCTGGGCCGGTTTCGACACGCTGGGCCGAGCGGGCGGTTGGTTGGGTGCGCTCATCGGCGAACCGCTGCGCAAGCTGCTCGATTCGGCTGGCGCCATCGTGGTGCTCGGTCTCCTGTTCCTCGGAGGGGTGCTCATCATCACCGGTTCATCGGTGAAGACGGCGGCCTCCAACGTGTCGAAGGGCGCCACCGCCGTGGCCGTGCCGGTGGGCCGGCGTCTCAAGAAGGCCTTCACCGACGTCTCCACCCTGAAGAGCGATCGCGCCGCCGAAAAGGAAGCCGCAGCGCCCCAGATCTACGACTTCGCCGCCGACGACGAGTACGCCGAGGCCGAAGTGCCGGCGAAACCGAAGCGGCCCAAGACCACCAAGCCCTCGGCGATGCCGCCCATTGGCCCCGGCGAGCAGGTGGAACTGGACCTCGGTCCAGGTGCCGAGCGCGGTGCCTGGACTCTGCCTCCGGTGAGCTTCCTCACCCGTAGCACTGCACAGACCATCAACAAGGCGGAGGTGGAGGCTCGCGGCCGCACCCTGGTCGACAGCCTGCGGTCGCATGGCGTCGACACCACGCTCGTGGGTATGACCATCGGTCCCACCGTCACACGCTTCGAACTCGAACTCGGTAGTGGCGTGAAAGTGGCTCGCATCACCAGCCTCAACCGCGACATCGCGTACGCGATGGCCGCCACCGATGTGCGCATCCTGGCCCCCATTCCGGGCCGGTCGGCCATCGGCGTGGAGGTACCGAACCACACCCGTCAGCTCGTCAGTCTCGGCGACATCATGACGAGCAGCGATGCCAAGACCGCCAACAATCCGCTCGATGTGGCCATCGGCAAGGACATCGCCGGTCGCTCCATCTTCTTGAACCTCGCCACCACGCCGCACCTGCTCATCGCCGGTGCCACCGGTGCGGGCAAGTCCAGCGGCATCAACTGCATCATCACCTCCATCCTGATGCGCACCACCCCCGACCAGGTGCGGCTGATCCTCATCGACCCCAAGCAGGTGGAGATGGGGCAGTACAACAAACTGCCGCATCTGCTCACCGCTCCGGTCACGAACCCGAAGAAGGCCGCCAATGCACTTGGCTGGGCCGTGAAGGAGATGGAGAAGCGGTACGACCTGCTGTTCGAGGTCGGTTTCCGCGACATCCTCGGCTACAACGCCGCCTACGACCGCGGCGATCTGCACCGCGATGCGCATGGCGAAGCCATCGTGCTGGAAGAGGGCGAGACCCACAAGTACGAGCGCCTGCCGTACATCGTGGTGGTGGTCGACGAGTTGAACGACCTGATGATGGTGGCCGCTCGCGACGTGGAGGAAAGCATCACCCGCATCGCCCAGAAGGCCCGTGCGGTGGGTATCCACCTCATCGTTGCCACGCAGCGGCCGTCGGTGAACGTCATCACCGGTGTCATCAAAGCCAACGTGCCGGCCCGTATGGCGTTTGCGGTGTCGTCGCTCACCGACAGCCGCGTCATCCTCGACCAGCCGGGCGCAGAGAAGCTGGTCGGCAAGGGCGACATGCTGCTCCTGCCTGGCAACTCCAGCCATTCGCAACGTATCCAGGGCTGCTTCGTCAGCGAGGAAGAGGTACGCAAGGTGGTGGCGCACTGGCGGCGCCAGGCACCCGAGGTGGTGTACGTCAGCGGCGTGGAGGGCGAGGAAGACGGCCAGCTCGGTGGCGGCAACTTCGGCGGTAACGGCGCCGACGACGACGAAGACGAAGCACTCATGCGCCAGGCCATGGAGTTGGTGGTGCGCAGCCAGCTCGGCAGCACCTCGATGTTGCAGCGCAAGCTCAAGGTGGGCTTCGCTCGTGCCGGCCGCATCATGGACCTCCTCGAGCAACGCGGCGTGGTTGGCCCCAGCGAAGGGTCCAAGGCGCGTGAGGTGCACATGAGCGTGGAGGAGTTCGAGCTCCTCCAGGAAGCGCACCGCAACCGCTGACTGGCGGAGTTGCCCGAAAGGGCGCACCATGAGGTTGAGGAGGTGTGCCATGCGAACCACACTTCGAATCGTCGCTCCGCTTGCATTGCTGCTGGCTACAGCCTGCGGATCCGGCACTGATTCCACCCCTCCGTCGACGCTGCCCGCCACGACGTCGGCATCCACGACGGCGGTGACGACAGCACCGCCGACGACCGCACCGCCGACGACAGCGCCCTCGACCACAGCACCCTCGACGACAGCAACGCCGACCACGGTCACCCTGCCGCCCGCTGACGAGCCCGGCGTGGCGCTGTACTTCGTGCGTGGCGAGACCCTGACCGTGGTGGGTCGCTGGCTCGGCACGATGGATCCCGAGGAACTGGTGCGGGCGCTGCTCGCGGGCCCGACCGATGTGGAGCAGACCAACGGCATCACGTCGCTGATCCCCGTCGGCACCCAGTTGCGCGGTGTGAGCGTTGTGGGCAATGCCGCCACGGTGGATCTGAGCGCAGAGTACGAGTCGATGGGCGGCAGCCTGGCGGTGACACTTGCGGTGGCGCAGGTGACGTACACACTCACGCAGTTGCCGGGAGTGGACAACGTGAGGTTCCGCATCGATGGGGAGCAGCGCGACATGCTCACCGGTGAAGGCGTGATGGTGGACCCCGCCACCCGCGCCGAGTTCACCGATGGGGTGCTGCCGCCGATGCTGCTGGAGCAACCGTTCGACCACAGCCCGCTCAGCAACCCGATCGTCATCAGTGGCATGACCAACGCGTTCGAGGCGACGGTGAACTATCAGGTGCTGGCGGAGGACGGCAGTCTGCTGGTGGAGGGCGTCACCACTGC
>CANHST010000029.1 GCA_947463235.1 Acidimicrobiaceae bacterium | reverse complement strand
GCGACATTCATGCGTTCAACCACGTGATGGCCGACGAAGCCCGCGCCTCGGCCGCTGCAGTCGACGCAGCCGTCGCCCGCGGCGACGACCCCGGCCCGCTCGCCGGTGTCACCGTGGCGTTGAAGGACAACATGTGCACCCGGGGGGTGCCCACCACATGCTCGTCGAAGATTCTCGAGGGTTGGCTGCCACCGTACGACGGCACCGTGGTGGCGGCACTGAAGGCCAGCGGCGCTGTCGCCGTCGGCAAGACCAACCTCGACGAGTTCGCCATGGGCTCCAGCACCGAGAACTCCGCGTTCGGACCCACCCGCAACCCGCACGACACGAGCCGCGTGCCGGGTGGCAGCAGCGGCGGCAGTGCTGCCGCGGTGGCCGCCGGGTTCAGCGACTTCTCGCTGGGCAGCGACACGGGCGGTTCCATCCGCCAGCCTGCGGCCCTGTGCGGCGTGGTGGGCGTGAAGCCCACCTACGGCTATGTCAGCCGCTACGGCCTCGTGGCGTTCGCCAGCAGCCTCGACCAGATCGGTCCGTTCACGAACACCGTGGAAGATGCAGCACTGGTGCTCGACGTCATCGGTGGCCACGACCCTCACGACAGCACCAGCATCCCGCAGCAGCATCCATCGCTCGTGGCGTCGCTGCAGCAAGGTGTTGAGGGTTTGCGCATCGGTCGCATCACCGACCTGCCCGAGGGCGCCGACCCCGATGTGCAGGAACGCCTGGAGGCAGCGTTCGACACGCTGAAAGCGCAGGGCGCCACCATCGTGGATGTGCAGGTGCCGGCATTCAGCTTCGGCCTCACCGCCTACTACCTCATCGCCCCGGCCGAGGCCAGCAGCAACCTGGCTCGCTACGACGGTGTGCGCTACGGCATGCGCGTGGAGGCCACCGACACGAACGCCATGTACGGCGCCACTCGCGAAGCGGGCTTCGGTGACGAGGTGAAGCGTCGCATCATGCTGGGCACGTACGCACTCAGCGCCGGCTACTACGACGCCTATTACGGCAAGGCGTTGAAGGTTCGTCGCCTCATTCACGACGACTTCGAGCGGGCCTACCAGCACGCCGACGTGTTGCTCACGCCCACGTCGCCCAGCGTCGCGTTCGAGTTCGGTAGCAAGGGCGACAACCCGCTGGCGATGTACCTCTGCGACACGTACACGATTCCCACCAACCTCGCCGGCCATCCGGGCATGAGCGTGCCCTTCGGCACGGGCGCTCACGGTTTGCCCGTGGGTGTGCAGGTGTTGGCCGGCACGCTGCAGGAGCCCGTGATGTTCCGTGTGGCCGCAGCCCTCGAGAGGAGCCTGGCATGAGCGAACGCGATGGTCTTCCTGGCGACTGGGAACTGGTCGTGGGCCTCGAGGTGCACGTGGAACTGGCCACGAACACGAAGATGTTCTCCTCTAGCCCCAACCGGTTCGGTGACGAACCGAACACCAACATCGACCCGGTCACGCTGGGTTTGCCCGGGGCATTGCCGGTGCTGAACGAGCAAGCGGTGGAACTGGCCATGCGCATCGGCCTGGCGTTGAACTGCACCATCCAGCCGTGCACCTTCCACCGCAAGAACTACTTCTACCCCGACATGCCCAAGGCGTATCAGGTGAGCCAGTACGACCAACCGCTGAACATCGACGGCTACCTCGACCTGCCGAACGGCGTCCGGGTGGGTATCGAGCGTGCCCACATGGAGGAAGACGCCGGCAAGAGCACCCACATCGGTGGCTCGGGTGGTCGTGTGCACGGCGCCGACTATTCACTGCTCGACCTGAACCGCGCCGGTGTGCCCCTGGTGGAGATCGTCAGCCGCCCCGACATCCAGACCTCGGATGATGCCCGCGAGTATGTGAACGAACTCCGCGGCATTCTCGTTGCCATCGGTGCCAGCGACGCCAAGATGGAAGAAGGCTCGCTGCGCGTGGATGCGAACATCAGCGTGCGCAAGCCCGGCGCGCCGCTCGGCACACGCTGCGAGATCAAGAACGTGAACAGCATCCGGTCGCTGGGCCGTGCCATCGAGTACGAGGCGCGCCGGCAGATCGACCTCCTCGAGAGCGGCGACAAGGTGCGCCAGGAGACTCGCCACTGGGACGAAACCGACGGCCGCACCCACACGCTCCGCGTGAAGGAAGATGCCGACGATTACAGGTATTTCCTCGAGCCCGATCTCGTGCCCGTGGTGCCCTCGGCCGAGTGGATTCATCGGGTCCGCGAAGCGATGCCGCCCCTGCCGGCGCAGCGCCGCGAGCACCTCTCGGTGCTGTCGGGTCAGCCCGCCAACAGCGAGGCGGTCACCAGCGTGGTGGAGCGTGGGCAAGATCATTACGTGCTCGCCGTTTCCCATCTGGGTGGCGACGCGGCGCGAGCACTCGTGTACGTGAAGGAGGCGTTCGCCGATCTCGGCCCCGAGCCTTCCGTGCCGGCGCTCGATATCGCCGGGCTCACCACCCTCGAGGTGGAGGGCAAGGTCACGGCCACGCAGGCGAAGGCCATCCTTTCCGAGATCATCGCAAATGGCGGTGGCGACGCTGTCGCCATTGCGACGGCGAAGGGATTCGAGGCGCTCGACACCTCGGCGCTCGAGACGGTGGTGGATCAGGTCATCGTCGAGCAGGCCGATGCGTGGGCGAAGTTCTGCGCCGGCGACGGCAAGGCCATGGGCGCCATCGTCGGCGCCGTGATGAAGGCCACACAGGGCAAGGCCGACGGCAAGATCGTCACTGCGCTCTTGAACCAGAAAAAGGGTTGATCTGGCCGCTCGATTGTGATGTGGACACAGAATTTGACACACTGTCTACATGCGATGGGAAGCAAGAACCTGCCGAGTGCTGGGCGTGCTTGCGGTAGTGGCTGCCCCGATCGCGGTGTTCTGGTGGCTGGGTGACCGGCTGGACAGTGTGTGTCGCGAGGGAGCACCAGAGCGCTGCGGCATGTGGCAACTGCCCCAGCGCTGGAGCCCCGACTACGTCCAACTGCTGGGCATCGTGTTCTCCTTCGTGTTCGTGGGCAGCATCTGGCTGTTGGCGCGAGCGTGGCAGCGACACCTCGTCTGTTCCGGGTCGCTGAAGGTGGTGGGCCTGCTCGTCGGGGCCGGAACATTGCTCGCGTTCAGCGCTCGAGTGCTGTCGGCGCGGATCGACGACGACGGCTACCTGGGCTACCTCGTGGTCGGTCCCGTGACGGTGGTGGCTGTCGGTTTGATCGTCGCCGCCGCAGTGGAGGCCGTCAGCGTCCGGAAGGCAACGCGATCTGCAGTCCACAACTCCGACGTCGAGCGGTGGTGAGGGCCCGCTGACGCCATCGTTGGGCTGGTGTCCAGCAAGACCGCCACGCCACCCATGAAGTGGCGATCTCACTGGCACCCGACGCGGTGCGTCATGCGATGAGTGTGCAGGTCGTGGCTTGGTGCCGTGTTGGGACTTGCTGAGAGTTTGGTGAGAGCTACAGCGCTCCGCTGGCCACCAACTGGATGGCCTCCTGGCACGTGCGATGGAACGCATCGGCGGCCATGTGCAGATGGTCCTCCGGTGTGTCTTCTTCCTTGGTGTGGCTGAGGCCGGCGGTAGAGCTGCTGAAGATCATCACGGTAGGGATTTCGCGGGCCACCTCGCTGGCGTCGTGCAGCGCGCCACTCGGCAGCTCCACGTCGTGGCCCTCCACCGCCTGCACTGCGCGGCGTGCTGCATCGAGCAGCGCCGGGTGGAACGGCATGGGAGGGATGCGGAAGATGTGTTCCCACTCGATGGTGCAGCCCTCGGCCTCGGCCGCTGCTGCAGCTGCCTGGTGGGCTTCGTCGAACATGGCCTGCAGGCTCTCGGCGGAGATGTGGCGCATGTCCATCGTGATGCGCGTCTCGCCGGCCACGGCGGTGACCACCCCCGGCCAGCACTGCGCATGGCCCACGGTGGTGACTCCCTGGTGGCGTTCGCCGATCTCGGCAATGGCCAGGGCGAAGCGAGCAGCAGCTCGAAAGCTGTCGCGTCGCATCTCCATCGGCATCGTTCCCGCGTGTGCAGCCTGACCGCGGAAGATCAGCCGCTCGCGCTCGATGCCCTTCGTGCCGGTGACGGTGCAGATGCCCAGGCCCTTCTCTTCCAGGATGGGGCCCTGCTCGATGTGCACTTCCACGTACGCCTTCACGTGTTCCATGCGCGTGCGCGCCCCATCGAGGTTCTCGATGTCGACGCCATGCTGGGCGAGGATCTCGGGCAGCTTGCCGCCTTCTTTGTCGGTGAGGCCGCGCAGTACGTCGATGTCGAGCGTGCCCATGCAGGCAGCCGAACCGAACAGGCTGCGACTGAATCGAGCGCCCTCTTCATCGGCCCAATCCACCACGCTGACCGTGATGGGTGGCTTGCCGCCGGCGGCCACGGCGCGCAGCAGTTCCACCCCGGCCATCACGCCGAGGGCGCCATCCAGCCAGCCGCCCTTGGGCACGCTGTCGAGGTGCGATCCCACCAAAAGGGTGTCGGGGCTCTCGCCATGCAAGGTGGCCCACAGGTTGCCCGCTTCGTCCTCCTCGATCTCCACGGGCAGTGTGGCCAGCGACTCGCGGAAGAATGAACGGGCCTGCAACCAATCAGGTGTCCAGGCCAGTCGGCGACTGCCTTCGGTGCCACCGGTGCGGTGGTGCAGTTCGCGGAGGTCGGCGACGACGCGGGCGGGATCGTAGGCACTCATGGTGCCGACACTATTCCTCAGGCCATGAACGAGGCGAGCGAATGCTGCTGCTTCAGCCAGCGTGTTGCGTCGTCGATGCTCATCGGCTTGGCGATGTGGAAGCCCTGCGCCCACGGGCAACCGAGTTCCTTCAGGAGGAGCAACTTGTCTTCGCTATCCACGCCTTCGGCCACCACCTTCAGCCCGAGCGATTCACCCAACCGAAGAAGCAGTTCGACGATGGTGCGATCGAGACCGTCGTTGCAGATGCCGGCGACGAAGACCTGGTCGATCTTGAGCGCGTCGACGGTGAGGCGGTGGAGGTAGCTCATCGACGAGTACCCGGTACCGAAGTCGTCGATCGACACGTTGAATCCCTGGGAGCGAAGGTCGTCGACCACCACGATGCTGCGGAACACATCGGACATGAGGTGCGTTTCGGTGATCTCCAGATCGATCAGGCCGGGGTCAACCTTGGCATTCGCGCAGAGCGTTTCCATCAGTAGCGCGAGGTTGCCTTCCACGACGTGACGGCCGCTCACGTTCACGGCCAAGCGCATCTGCGCCGTGACCGGGTCGATGCGCCAGTCGCGCAGAATGGCAACAGCTTCCTCGAGCACCCAGGATTCCAGGTCCACGATGACGCCCGTCTTCTCGGCGACCGGAATGAACTCGCTCGGACCCACTTCGCCGATGCCGGGCCGGTTCCACCGCAGCAGCACTTCCGCACCGACGGGCCGCGAGGTGGCCACGTCGATCACCGGTTGGAGGCACAGGAAGAACTGGCGATCTGCCAAGCCCTGCCGCATCGTGAGCGCCATCTCGGCGCGCTCCTCGATGACGGCTGCAAGTTGTGCATCGAACACTTCCACGCGCCCTCGGCCGCGTTCTTTGGCGTGATACACCGCGGTGTCGGCCTGAGCGACACACGTGAGCGGATCGCGGTCGCCCTCGATCAGTGCGACACCGGCACTGGCCGACAGTGCGAACAACTGGCCCTTCGTGCCGATGCATGGTTGCGACATCACCGTGATCAGGGCGTGCGCCTTGGAAGTGACCTCTTCGATGTTCGTGGCGTCGTGAATGAGCACGAGGAATTCGTCGCCGCCGATGCGGGCCACCACATCGTGCGGGCAGGCCACCCGCACACGTTCGGCGATCTCGGCAAGGATGCGGTCGCCCTCGGCGTGACCCTGTGTGTCGTTCACGCTCTTGAAACCGTCGAGGTCGAGGAAGATGATGGCGCCGGCCTGCCCGGTCTGACGTGCCTGCAACCCGATGACCGCGAGTTGCTCCATCGCTGCGGTGCGGTTTGCCAAACCGGTGAGCGCGTCCACCCGGGCCTGGCGCACGGCGGCGGCTTCGCTGGCATGCAGTTGCGCCGTCAGGTTGGCGAGTTGCCCGACTGACCTTCGCACGGTGTCGCCGAGCGGCCCTGGGAGCGTGGGGTCCACCTTCGTGTCGCCTTGAGCGAGGCGATCGAGTTGCGTTTCGTAGGCCTGGAGGCTGGTGACCATGTCGTTGAAGGCACGCGTGACCACGCGCAGGTCGGTTGGCCCCGTGGGCTTCACCTCTTCGATGGCGAGGTCGCCCTGGCGCACCTTGCGGGCTTGGCGCATCAGCCGCCCCAGCGGGCGAAGGATGGAGCGCATCACGAGGATCAGCAGCACCAGGCTGACCACGAGCGTGCTGATCATGATCGCCGCGGCAACGCGGCTGCGGTGTTCCGCGCTGACGCGGTCGGCGTCGGCGCGGGTCACCTCTTCGATGAAGAACTGGTGAACGAACCCGTTCACCGCATCCACCCGATGCGCCGATGCTGCGAGGGTTGATGCCACCAACTGAATGTCGATGGGTTGATCCACCACTCGAGTGGGGGTGGGGTGGTCGGCATCGGCGGCCAATGCGACAGCGATGGTGAAGGCGTCGAGATTGCTGGTGTAGGTGTTGAACGCCGTGCTGTCGCGCAACGAGGTGAGCTCGTCCTGGCGTGGGGCCGAGATCGTGTTCTCCAATTGGTCGAGCGTTGCCATGAGGGACCCGCCGGACTCGTGGATGTGCATCACATGAGTTGCGGGCGCGCCGCTGAAGCCGGCCTGGGCGGTGTGCCACATCTCGTCGTTCGCGTATCCGAGCACGGCCACCAGTTGGTTGCTCTCGGTGTTGATCGAGAGCAGCGAACTGGTGGTGGCGGCTGCGCGCACTTTCACGCTCAGGCTGTCGGTGAGTTCATGCAACTTCGTGCCGAGGTCGATCCATGCCTGTGCGATCGTGGCTGCGTCAAGGGAGCCGTCGGCGAAGCTGGCCCGCAGCGCATTCATCATGGTGCGGATGTCGGTGTTGATGCCTTCGGCTGTCAGCGTGGCCAGTGCATCGTCGGTTGAGGCCTGTGCCGATGTGAGCAGCGCAGAGAGTTCGTTCGACGACGCATCATCTACCGTGCTCCGGTCGAGACCCTTGGCCTCACCCTGCACCGTGGCACTCATCAGGCTGAGCTCTGTGCCCGCCGGGGCATACAGATCGGCGGCATCGTGGAGTTCACGGGTGAGCGCTGCCACCTGTGCTGCCGATCGAGATTCATTCCGTTCGTTGCGGAGGTCGCGCCATGCCAGGAACTGCATCGCTGCCATCGGAACGAGTACCACGACCAGCACGCGAAAGCTCAGCGACCGCGGGCCGAAACGCCCGACGCGCGGCGACGACTGGGAGGCGCGATTCACGAGGTCAACCTACTCGCTCGCTCGGCGGAGACCGGCGCACGCGGATAGGTTGCAGCCATGACTCAGCAAGACGGCACCCCTGTCGATGTGAAGCCCCGCAGCCGCGACGTCACCGACGGCGATCAGAAGGCCCCTGCACGCGCCATGCTCCGCGCGGTCGGCATGACCGACGCCGACTGGGTGAAGCCTCAGGTGGGCATCGCCAACGCGTGGAACGAAGTCACGCCCTGCAACATGACGTTGCGCAAGCTGGCCGAGCACACCAAGGATGGCGTGCGCGCTGGTGGCGGCTTCCCAATGGAGTTCGGCACCATCACCGTCAGCGATGGCATCAGCATGGGGCACGAGGGAATGCGGGCGTCGCTGGTGAGCCGTGAGGTCATCACCGACTCGGTGGAGACGGTGATGCATGGCGAGCGACTCGACGGTTTCGTGGGTCTTGCCGGTTGCGACAAGAGCATTCCGGCGATGCTGATGGCGGCGGCGCGCTGCGACCTTCCCAGCGTGTTCGTCTACAACGGCAGCATCATGCCGGGGCACCACAACGGCAAGGCGCTCGACATCACCAGCGTGTTCGAAGCCGTGGGTGCGCACGCGGCGGGCACCATCGACGACGCCGAGCTGCGTGCCATCGAAGAGAAGGCCTGCCCGGGCGAAGGTGCCTGCGGTGGCATGTTCACCGCCAACACCATGAGCTCCATCGCCGAAGCCATCGGCATGTCGCTGCCCGGCACCGCGTCGCCGCCCGCCATCGACGGCCGTCGCGAGAGCGATGCGCGTATGGCTGGCGAGGCCGTGGTGAACCTGCTGCGTCTCGGCATCACGCCCCGCATGATCATGACCAAGAAGGCGTTCGAGAACGCCATTGCCATCACTTCCGCGCTGGGCGGCAGCACCAATGCGGTGCTGCACCTTTTGGCCCTCGCGAACGAAGCCGGCGTGGAACTCGAGCTCGAGGACTTCAACCGCATTGCCGCCAAGGTGCCGCATATCGCGGACATGAAGCCGGGTGGCCAGTTCCACATGAGCGACCTCGACCGCGTGGGCGGTGTGCCGGTGGTGCTGAAGATGCTGCTGGATGCCGGTCTGCTGCACGGCGACTGCATCACGGTCACCGGCAAGACCATGGCCGAGAACCTCGCCGACATCAACCCGCCAGCGCCCGACGGCGTGGTGGTGCACCCGCTCGACAAGCCGATCCACGCCGAGGGCGGCATCGTCATCCTCACCGGGTCGCTGGCGCCCAAGGGTGCCGTGGTGAAGGTTGCCGGTCTGTCCGCCGAGCAGAAGGAGTTCACGGGAACGGCCCGTGTCTTCGACGGTGAGGACGGAGCCATGGACGCCATCATGAGCGGCTCCATCGAGCCCGGCACCGTGCTGGTCATCCGATACGAAGGCCCCAAGGGCGGCCCCGGTATGCGCGAGATGCTCGCCATTACCGGTGCGCTCAAGGGCGTGGGTCGTGGCGCCGATTGTGCGCTCATCACCGACGGCCGATTCAGCGGCGGCACGTGGGGCTTCTGCATCGGACACGTGGCACCCGAAGCTGTCGACGGCGGCCCTATTGCGTTCGTGCGCGATGGCGATCAGATTCGCATCGACGTACACGAACTCAGCCTCGATCTGCTGGTCGACGACTCGGAGATCGCCAAGCGTCGTGCGTCCTGGATGCCGAACCCGCCGCGTTATACGTCGGGCGTGCTTGGCAAGTACGCCAAGCTCGTGCAGGGCGCCGAGACCGGCGCCATCACGAACACTCTCTGATTCAGGCGGGCACCTGTGCCCGGCTGAACTGCATCACGCCGTCGTCCACGGGGGCCTCGGCGAACATCTTCTTGTCGCGCTGGTAGTCCTGCGGGTTGATCCACGGCTCACGGTCGCCCTGCTTGGGGAACTGATCCATGGTGCGCTCCATGTAGCCGGAGGAGAAGTTCTGGATCCATGGCGTCGCAGGCATGTTCGCGTCGCTGGCTCGCAGGCGCGGGGTGCACTGATCGGTGCCGGTGGCGGCCATGTGGTTCAGCAGGCGGCAGACGTACTGGCAGATGAGGTCGGCGCGCAGCGTCCACGACGCGTTGATGTAGCCGAACGACGACGCCAGGTTCGGCACGTCGCTGTAGGCGAAGCCTTTGTACGACCACGTGGTGGAGAAGTCGACGGGTGCTCCATCGACCTCCACATGGACCTCGCCGAGCATCACCATGTTCAGGCCGGTGGCGGTGACCACGATGTCGGCTGCGAGTTCCTCGCCCGACTTCAATCGAATCCCGGTGGGAGTGAAGGTATCGATGTGATCGGTGACGACCGACGCAGTGCCGTTGCGGATGGCCGCGAACAGATCGCCGTTGGGCACGAGGCACAGCCGCTGGTCCCACGGGTTGTACGGAGGGGTGAAGTGGGTGTCGATGTCGTAGTCGGGGCCGAGTGCCTTGCGAACCCGCTTGAGCAGGCCGGCCTTCACCTTCTCGGGCTGGGTGCGGCTGCGGCGGTAGAAGAACTGGCCGAGCGTGACGTTCTTCCATCGGGTGATCGAGTACGCCATACCATCGGGCAGCACCTTGCGGAGGGTGTTCGCCACCACATCGCGGTCGGGGCCCGCTGCGATGTACGTGGGCGTGCGCTGCAGCATCGTGACGTGCCCTGCAGTCTTGGCCATTGCTGGCACGAGCGTCACAGCGGTGGCGCCGGAGCCGATGATGACGACGCGCTTGCCGGCGTAGTCGAGGTCTTCGGGCCACTTCTGCGGGTGTACGACGGTGCCCCCGAATTGGTCGATACCCGGCAACGGAGGGGTGTAGCCCTCCTTGTAGCTGTAGTAGCCCGAGCACATGAACAGGAAGTTCGCTGTGAACTGCACGTCGCTGCCGGTGGCCTCGTCGTGCGCGGTGATGGTCCACCTGGCACCGTCGGTGTCCCACTGCGCGGTGCGGACGAGATGGCGGAACCGGATGTGGGAAGCCAGGTGGTGCTCGGCCACCGTCTCGCGGAGATACGACATGATCGAGGGGCCATCGGCGATTGCCTTGTCGGCCTTCCACGGCTTGAAGTTGAAGCCGAGGGTGTGCATGTCGCTGTCGCTACGCACGCCCGGGTAGCGGAACAAGTCCCAGGTGCCGCCGATGTCGGCCCGTCCTTCGAGGATCATGAACGTGCGGCCGGGACTTTCCATCTGCAGATGGCAGGCGGCGCCGATACCGGAGATGCCGGCACCGACGATCAGGACATCGACGTGGGAGGCGAGGGGAGCGGACATGTCGCCGACACTATGCGGCGGTGGTCACGCGATGACGATGGAGCGTGCCACCGATGCGGCTGAGGTGAGCCCCGCAGCGTTGGTGACCGTGCTGCTGCACGAATACGTGGTGTGGGGCATCAAACCCGTGAAGGTCACGTTGCCTGAGGTGGAGTAGGCGACCTTGGTGGGCGAACCCGCCCGCCGACACGTGGTGGTGACCAGTGCCTTGGCCGCGCCACCCGTTGCGGCGCTGAACCTGGTGACGATGTGGGCCGTACCGCCCGTTGCACTGGCAACGCTGACCGATGGTGCGCCAGGTGCCGTGGCTCCCGGAATGTGTGAGTAGATGAAGGCGGCGGCATCCGAACGGTCGATGACCGCGCCGTTCGACACCTGCACCAGATAGCGGCCTGGCGCCACGTTCACCTTCCACGCCAGTGAACCCGTCACCGGCTTTCCGGTACCGATCGTGGACGCGACTCCCGTGAGCGTGTTGACCACTCGCACGGTGACCGTGCCACTGCCGGTGCCTTGCCACCTGAGGGTCACCGTGGTGCCGTTCCACAACCGAGTGGTGGTGTTGGGGCTGAGGACACGTTGCGTCCGCGTGACGGGGGTGGTCGTTGGCGGCGCAGTGGTGGCCGGTGTTGTGGTGGCCGGTGTTGTGGTGGCCGGCGCAGTGGTGGCCGGTGCCGTGCTGGGCGGCGTGCTGGTGTCGGCCGGTGTTGTGGTGGCCGGTGTTGTGGTGGCCGGCACGGTGACGATGGCTGGCATCGGGTTCACCATCGTGGCGGCCGTGGCCAGGGCTGCGGTCACGTCGAGGGCACCGCCGGTGGCCACCTTGCCGGTGAACGCCGCTGCCTTATGCACGCTGGTGAGCAGTGCGGTGCGGAGCTGCGCCACCGTGAGCGTCGGGTACGCGGACAGCAGTACGGCGGCGGCGCCAGCCACCTGCGGTGTCGCCATCGATGTGCCGGCCATCCACTGGTAGCCGCCGTTCAGGTACGTCGAGTAGATCGGCTCGCCCGGTGCTGCAAGGTCCACCCCGGTGACGCCGAAGTTCGAGAACGTGGACAGGCCGCCCGTGCTGTTCGATGACGCCACGCTGATGAGGTTCGTCATGGTGAACGCCGCCGGGTAGGCGGGCGTGATGTCGATGTTCTGGGTGGAGTTGCCGGCCGCCGCCACGAAGAGCTGGCCGGCGGCACCCGCTGCCGTGATGCCCGAGCGAAGGCTGGCATCGGCCGTGCTGCCACCCCATGAGTTGCTGGAGATGCGGACCCGCTGGGCGACCGAATAGTTCAGCGCAGCAAGCGCATCGGAGGTGAGCCCGCTACGAGCGTCGCCGATGAACCGCAGCGGCATGATCGTCACACCGGCTGCCACGCCAGCGACGCCGATGCCGTTACCCGCAACAGCGCCGATGGTGCCCGCAGTGTGCACGCCGTGCCCGCCGACGCTGGTGGGGTTGTTGTCGTTGTTCGCAAAGTCCCAGCCGTGCACGTCGTCCACGTAACCGTTGCGGTCGTCGTCGATGCCGTTGCCGGCAACCTCGCCAGGGTTCGTCCAGATGGCGTCAATGAGATCGGGGTGGGTGAGGTCGATGCCGTCATCGATCACGGCGACGATCACGGATGCGACGCCGTGGTTGGTGCCCAGATTCATGCCGGGGAATGCGCCGTGTTCCCATTGATTCGCCGCTGCCGGGTCCACTGCTGCAGCCAGAGGCTGCACGGCCGTCCGCTCATCGTGCACCGCAGTGTCGTGACGGGCCGACACCACATCCGGGTCCGAGCTCAGCAGTGTGAGGGCGACGTCGAGATGCGATGCGGAGGTCTCCACCAACTCCATGTCGCCGAGTGACGGGTAGGTGCGTGCCAGCGTCACGCCCGCACTGTCACGGACGGCGGCGATTGCGCCCTCGCCGATGCCGTCGCGATAGTCGACGAGAATGCCGAACGGGCTGTAGGCCGAATCGGGGTGCTGCGCGAGCCAGGCATCGGCCCCGTCGGTGGCGAGAAAGCCTTGCTCCACGGGTACGTCGGGTGGTGCGGCAGCGAATGCGTGGGCGGCCTCGTTCGCCACCGGAATCACCACGCCAAGGCCCGCGAGTGCGGTGACGAGAGCGACGAGAGAGCGAGGCGAGCGATGCGACATGTGTGAGTACCCACACAGTCATCGGCACGAACCCCTCACTTCTGGAGGACCAAACACCGATCCATCGGGGGTCGTAGCACCATGGTCCAATGGTCGGCGTCGGCACAGATCGGTACTGTCCACACCGGGTGCCGTTCGTCGGCCGCCCACCCACCCACGCTCCCGTAAAGGTGAATCCATGAAGTCCTCCCGGGCCTTCTTTGCCGCGCTCAGCGCCGCGGCGCTGTCCCTTGTCGCCCTCCCAGCGGCCGTCACGAACGCCGGTGGAGGCGCACTCGTGGCCGGCAAGTGCGGCGCGCTCTCAGGTGTCACGGCATCCGCTTCTGGCGGCACCGTGCACGTGCAGGGTTCCATCAGCAACTGCTCGATCTACCTGCAGGGCTACTACGTCGAGATCTCCGAGCCCACCAGTACGGCCGCGTGTGCCGCTCACTTCACGGCGTGGGGCATCCTCATCAGTTCCGGCTCGCGCCAGAGCTTCAGCGCATCGGGCCCGGGCTGCTCGGGTACGCACACCTTGAAGGCCACCCTGAAGAGCCGTACGGATGCGTCGGTGTTGAGCACCGCCACCATCACCTACACGGGCAAGTAACGCGCGCTGGGGGCGCCCCGGCCCCCACCGCAATGTGTCACGTGAAGATGATCTGGCCTCCGGCGGCCATGTCGTAGAAGTCGCCGACGGTGATGATCCCCTGGATCTGCTCCACGAAGTCGTCCTCCGACAGATCGAACATGTCGACCGATGCCTTGCACGCATACATGCCGCAACCGGTGTCGCCGATCATCTCGATGAACTCGTGGATCGGCGGGATGTCGAGCTTCTCCATGGTCTTGCTCATCATGTGGGTGGCCAAACCGCTCATGCCGGGCAGTCCACCGATGAGGGTGGGGATGTGCATCGCCGGGTTGCCCACGGTGGCCACCTTGATGTGGTCGATGCGCTTCTTGTTCACCGCGTCGAGGCCGAAGAAGGTGAAGAACAGGTTTGCTTCCATCCCTTCGGCGCGTGCGCCGTTGGCCATGATCAGCGCCGGGTAGATCCCCTCGAGGGAACCCTTCGACACGATGATCGAGACCTTGTTGATTTTCTCTGGGTGGATTTTCTCTGGGTGGATTTTCTCTGGGTTGATCGTGTCGGTCATGTCAGATGCATCCTTTCGGCTTCGGAATGCCGGCGATGCGGGCTGCCATCTTCGCCGGGCCCTTCGGGAACAGCAGGTAGAGGTCCTTCACGCTCACGCCGGAGGTCTTGCCGAGCACTCGCACTGTGGGTCCGGTGCCCTTCTCGAAGTACTCCTTGCGCATGAACTCCAACACCTGCCAGTGCTGGCTGGTGAGTTCGGCGATGCCGTCGGCCGCGGCCAACTCGATGGCGATCTCCTTGGTCCACTGGGTCGGGTCGACGAAGAAGCCTTCGTCGTTCACCTCGACCGGTGTGCCTGCGAATGTGGCGGTGCTCATACCGTTGCCTCTTCCTTGCTCTGGATGTGTTTGCCGGCCGTCGGCATGTCGGCGCCGATGCCGGGGATGTCGCGGCCCTGCAGGAGGGCGTGCCAATAGACCCACTGGAACATCAACTTGCCCAGGTGGTTCATGCGGCTCTCCTTCAACAGCGGCATGCCGACCGCGGTGGGGAAGTGCCCCGTGAGCGGTTCGGTCTCGTAGTTGAAGTCGATGAGGAGTGCCTTGCCGAAGCCGGTCTCGATGAAGCAGTTGGCGTGGCCGTCGAACGTGCTGTCCAGCTCGCGGTGCTCGAGGAATCGGATGATGTTCTCCACCAGCACCTCGCCTTCGAAGTGTGTGACCGAACCGGCTTTCGAGGCGGGCACGTTGGTGGCGTCGCCGATGGCGAAGATGTTCGGCTTTGCCAGCGTCTGCAGAGTGGCCTTGTCGGTGGGCACGAAGTTCAGGTCGTCGCCGAGGCCCTCGCTGCGGCCCACATAGTCGGCACCGCTGTGCAAGGGGATGATGGCGGCGAGGTCGAATGGCACCTCGCGGCCGTCGTAGCCGACCAACCTGCCCGACATGCCGTCGTCATCCATCTCCACGGAGCCGGTGTTGAACTCGGTGACGAGGTGGATGCCCTTCTCCTCCAGCAACGCCGTCAGCGTGGACGAGGCAACCGGCTTCGTGAAGGCCCCGTCGAGTGGGGTGGCGTAGGTGATCTCCACCTTGTCGCGGATGCCGCGCTCGGTGAAGTACCAGTCGGCGAGAAAGCAGAACTCCAGCGGTGCCACGGGGCACTTGATCGGGAGGTCGACCACGTTCACCACCAGTCGCCCACCTTCGAACTCGGCGAGAGCGGTCTCCAGACCCATGGCGCCGGCGAGGTCGTAGAAGGTGAACACCCTCTCGTTCCAGCCGGGGCCGGTGAGGCCCTCGGTTTCATCGAAGGCGAGTTGGGCGCCGGTGGCGATGACCAGTAGGTCGTACGACAGTTCGCGTCCGTTCTCGAGATACACGGTGTCGGCGACGGTGTCGACGCGATCGATGCCGGTTTCGATGAACTCGATGCCCTGCTGAAGTTGCGCTCGCCGAGGACGGACGATCTCGCTGCGCGACGCCAGTCCGAACGGGACGAACAACAGCCCCGGTTGGTACATGTGGTGGTCGTCGCGATCGACCACGGTGATCTCCACCTGATCGAAGCCAGCACGCCGGTGCCGGTAATGGCGGTGCAGTCGGTTGGCCACCAGCGTGCCGCCGGTGCCTCCACCCAGAATGACGATGCGCTTGGTCATCTGAACCTTCCTCTCGGTTCAAGGATGCGTCGCGCATACCCCTAGGGGTAGGGCCGTTGGTCACCGTTTCGCGGTGCGCCACTCCCACACGAAGCGCCAGCCCACCAGGAACAGCAGCGTGAAGATGCTGGCCACGATGATGAACGGCAGGGCAGTGCCGCGATCGAAGGCGAAGCGGCGCAGCAGCATGCCGGCGACGATGGTGACCACCCAGATCACCATGCCCGTGGTGGGTGCAGTCGGCGATGTCCAGGCCCGGGCCGCCAACCAACCCAGCGCCAGGGCGATGAGGAACGGAGCAGCCACCTTCAGCGTGCCCACCACGATGTTGCCGCCCTCGTCGTGGCTCTTGCGGCCCAGTGCCACGAACACCACGATGCAGATGACGTCGATGACGGCGGCCCACATCACCACCTTGCGTGCGTCCAACTGGCGAGTGTCACTCATGATGGAACCGGCCGACCTTGCCCTTGTAGAACAACAGTGGCACGGGCTCGAGGTCGGGGTGAGCGTGCTCGAGCTCCACCACCCGGCCCATCACGAACTGATGGTCGCCGGCATCCACCACACCTTCGATGGTGCAATCGATCCAGGCGATCGCCCCATCCAAGACCGGCGAGCCGGTGATGGGTGAGGGCTTCCACGCCACACCCTCGAACGGCTCGGTGATGGAACTCTTGGCGAACTGCCAGCACAGCTCAGCCTGCTCGTGTCCGAGCACGTTCACGCAGAACGAGCCGGTGGCCTCGATGGCCTTCCAGCGAGCCGAATCCGACATCGGCAAGAAGCCCACCAACGGCGGGTCGAGCGACACCGAGGTGAACGAGCCGATGGTGAAACCGACTGGCGTGCCGTCGGCGCTGGTGGCGGTGACCACGGTGACGCCGGTGGGGAAGTGCCCCAGCACCTGCCGGTAGAGCGAAGGATCGATCGACATGTGGGCGACTGTAGAGCACGGATTCCGTGCGGGCGCCTTTTGTGGGAACCTTGGGCGATGGACGACAAGGCCACGTTGCGACGCCGGATGCGGATGGTGCGCGACCTCGTCGACGACCGTCTGATGCGCAGCGTGGACCTGTGGGCCAACGTCGCAGCGCTGCCCGGCTACCAGCAGGCGTCCACCGTGATGGCGTTCAAAGGGTTCAAGGGCGAGCCCGACACCGATGCACTGTTCGCGCGTGTCGCGGCCGACGGCAAGCGCCTGCTGCTGCCTCGCGTGGCCAACGGTGACATCGAGGTGTGCGACGCCGATGGCCCGATGGTCACCAGTCGTATCGGCGTCGACGAACCGCAGGGTCCGGCGTTGCCCTACTCGATCGTGGAGTTCGTCATCGTGCCGGGTCTGGCCTTCACCGCCGATGGCTATCGCCTCGGCTACGGCGGTGGTTTCTACGACCGATTCCTGCCGCAGGTACCGGTGCCGAACGCGGGCGTGTGCTTCGCCGAACAGATCGTTCCCGATCTGCCGGTCGAAGCACACGACATCCGTGTTCAGGTTGTCATCAGCGCCTGACGTAGCGCTGCAGGGGATCAGCCCTCGTCGTAGTACTCGCGGCCGAGGTGCGTGACCTGCTCTTCGCCCATCATCCAGCGCAGCGTGTTCTTCAGCTTGGTCTGCTGGATGAACAGGTCGTGCTCGGCGTAGAGGCCCGGTGCCACCATCGGGGCCTTGTAGTAGAAGCTCAGCCACTCCTGGATGCCGTACAGGCCGGCGCGCTGGGCGAGGTCGCTGAACAGCACGAGGTCGAGGGCCAGCGGCGCCGCCAGGATGCTGTCGCGGCAGAGGAAGTCGACCTTCAACTGCATCGGGTAGCCGAGCCAACCGAAGAGGTCGATGTTGTCCCAGCCCTCCTTGTTGTCGCCGCGCGGCGGGTAGTAGTTGATGCGCACCTTGTGGTACACGTCGCCGTACAACTCCGGGAAGGTCTCGGGGTCGAGGATGTGCTCGAGCACGCCGAGCTTGCTCTCTTCCTTGGTCTTGAAGTTGTCCGGGTCGTCGAGCACTTCACCGTCGCGGTTGCCGAGGATGTTGGTGCTGTACCAGCCCGAGAGGCCGAGCATGCGGGCCCGCAGCATCGGGCCGATGACCGTCTTGATGAGGGTCTGGCCGGTCTTGAAGTCCTTGCCGCTGATGGGGATGCGCTTCTCGATGGCGAGTTCGCGCAGGGCCGGAATGTCGACGGTGAGGTTCGGGGCGCCGTTGGCGAACGGCACGCCCTCGAGGATGGCGGCGTAGGCGTAGAGCATCGACGGAGCGATGGTCGGGTCGTTCGCATCGATGGCGGCCTCGAAGGCGTCCAGGCTCTGGTGTGCCGGGCCGGGCTCGATGAAGATCTCGGTACTCGCGCACCAGATCATCACGACGCGCTCGACCTGCTTCTCCTCGCGGAAGCGGTTGATGTCGTCGCGGATGGCGTTCAGCATCGAGCGCTTGTTGATGGTGTGCATCGTGTTGTCGGCGTCGATGCGCTTCACGTACTCGCGGTCGAATGCCGCGGCCATGGGGCGCACTTCGCGCAGTGCTTCGCTGACGGCCTCGATGTGCTTGCCGCCTTCCAACACGCCGGCGCGGGTGGCTGCCACGTACGCGTCGTCCGGGAACGGATCCCAGGCGCCCCACACGATGTCTTCGAGGCTGGCGAGCGGCACGAAGTCCTTGATCAACGGGTTGCGGTTCTCGGTGCGCTTGCCCAGGCGGATGGTGCCCATCTGGGTGAGGCTGCCGACCGGCGAGGAGACGCCGCGCTTCACGAGTTCGACACCGGCGATGAGCGTGGAGGCCACGGCGCCGAGACCAACGGTGAGCACGCCGAGGCGACCGGTGGCCGGTGCAACGGTGGGAGTGTTCGGAGGAGTCATGGACCACGACCCTAAGTGAAACGGCATGAACGTGCCGTTCTGTTCAGTAATACTTCACAATATGCACGACGTGTTGCCGAACCTGTCCACCGCCCAACTGAGCTACCTCGTCGCCATCACCCGTCACCGAACCTGGGCTGAAGCGGCGGCGTCGCTCGACGTCACGCCGTCGGCGCTGTCGCAGGGCATCGCCGAACTGGAACGTCGGCTCGGCGTGCCGCTGTTCGCCGCCGATGGCCGTCGGCGTGTGCCCTACGAACACACCGCCACGGTCGCGGAGTGCGCAGAACGGGTCCTGGCCGATCTGGACGAAGTGACCCGGTGGTTGCGGGCCGTCGGGGCCGGCCAGGTGGGGCGGCTGAGGGTGGGCATGATCGACATCGCAGCCGTACACCACTGTCGCGATGCCGTACGCCGCTTTCGCCGCGCGCACCCCACGCTGGATGTCGGGTACACGGTGGCGCCCACCGGCGAACTTCTCGACCGACTGGAGCGCAGCGAACTGGATGTGGCCGTGTGTGTGGATCCGGAAGGTTCCGGGCCCTTCGACTCCACTCCACTGCTGCGCGACGAACTGGCGGTCTATGCGCCGCCGGGGGTCGGTGCGGGCGTGGATCCGGCTCAATGGGGTCCGTGGTTACTGTTCCCCGCGACCTCTCGAACCCGCACCGCCATCGATCGCCGACTGCGCGAGATCGGGGCCCCACAGGTGGTGGAGATGGAGTCGCACCAACCTGAGGTGCTCGTGGAGATGGTGCGCCTCGGCCTCGGCTGGACTGTGCTGCCCACCACTCAGGCCGAACACGGCGCACACCGTCTGGCAAGGGCGATGGCCGAGCCCCTGCTGAGCCGAACCATCAGCGCGGTCACCCGTCGCGGCGGTGCGGTGCACCCTGCGGTGGCGCCGTTCATCGCCGGTTTGCAGGATCCGGGCTGATTTCCGACCCCGAAAGGTTGCGAATCACCGCGATTCGGTGCCAGACTGACGCCGATGCGTGCCCACCTCACCCTCGGTCTCGTAGTACTCGTCGTGTAGACGCACGCCCCCATATCTGCGTGCGTCCAAGCCTCCCCAGTGCGGGAGGCTTTCTTGTTTTTCGCCACCCCTCCAAGCCAGGAGTTCCCATGAAGATCACCGGGGCACAAGCCCTCATCAAAGCCCTCGAAATGGAACAGGTCGAGACCATCTTCGGTCTGCCCGGCGGTTGCATCCTGCCCGCCTACGACCCGCTGCTGGATTCGTCGATTCGCCACATCCTGGTGCGTCACGAGCAGGGCGCCGGCCACATGGCTGAGGGCTACGCGCACGTGACGGGCCGCCCCGGCGTGGCGATGGTCACGAGCGGCCCGGCCGCCACGAACATGGTGACCCCGCTGATGGATGCGTACATGGACTCCATTCCCATGGTGTGCATCACCGGTCAGGTCCCCACCACGGCCATCGGCTCGGATGCCTTCCAGGAATGCGACACCATCGGCATCACCCGCAGCACCACCAAGCACAACGAACTCATCATGACCGCCCAGGACGTGCCGATGGCCGTCCGCCAGGCGTTCCACATCGCCACCACCGGCCGTCCGGGCCCCACGTTGCTCGATGTGCCCAAGGACGTGTTGGTGAACTCGATGGACTGGTACTGGCCCACCGACGAGGAAGTGGCCGACAGCCTTCCCGGGTACCGCCCCAACACCAAGGGGCATCCGCGGATGATCAAGGAGGCCGCCAAGCTCATCCTGGCGAGCGAGCGCCCCATCATCTATGCGGGCGGCGGCATCCTCAAGGCACGCGCCGCCGAGGCGTTGCGCGAGCTGGCCGAGCTGGTCGACATTCATGTGGTCACCACCCTGATGGCTCGCGGTGCGTTCCCCGACGATCACCCGCTGTGCCTGGGTATGCCGGGTATGCACGGCAACGCCACGGCCATCACGTCGCTGCAGAAGAGCGACCTGCTCATCACGCTCGGCGCCCGCTTCGACGACCGCATCACTGGCAAGGTCAGCACCTTCGCCCCCGAAGCCAAGATCATTCACGTCGACATCGACCCGGCCGAGCAGGGCAAGGTGCGTCGACCGGATGTGCCGATCGTTGGCGACGCCAAGTACATCATCGAAGAGATCATCAAGGCCATCAAGGATCTGCTGCAGGGTGGTGCGGTGCAGGCCGACACCGGGGCATGGAAGAGCCGCATCAGCGGCTGGCGCGAGCAGTTCCCGCTGGCGTACGAGCCCAGCCTGCCGGGTGAAGCGCTGAAGCCGCAGTACTGCCTCGAGCAGCTGCGCGACTTGTCGCCCGAGGGCACCATCCTGGTGTCGGGTGTGGGTCAGCACCAGATGTGGAGCAGCCAGTACTGGCGTTTCAACGAGCCGTACACCTGGGTGAACTCGGGTGGTCTCGGCACGATGGGCTTCAGCGTGCCCGCCGCCATCGGCGCCAAGGTCGGTCGTCCCGACCGCACCGTGTGGGCCGTCGACGGCGATGGTTGCTTCCAGATGACAGCGCAGGAACTGGTGACCGCCAGCGTCGAGCGCATCCCGGTGAAGGTGGCCATTCTCAACAACAGCTACCTGGGCATGGTGCGCCAGTGGCAGGAAATGTTCTACGAAGAGCGCTACTCCGAGGTCTACCTCTCGCCCGAGGTGCCCGACTTCGTGAAGTGGGCCGAGGCCATGGGTTGC
>CANHST010000028.1 GCA_947463235.1 Acidimicrobiaceae bacterium | reverse complement strand
TGGTCGGCTCGGGCACCTGCCAGTTCCTCGGCCTCAACGACCAGTCGAAGTCGGTCACGCTCGGGTTGTACACCGACCCCGTGGACCAAGCGGCCTTCACGGACCTGCAGACCTCGCTCGGCCCCACCACCCCGTATCCGGACGCAGCGTTGCCCGGCGCGCAGGTGGGTGTCGACAACTCCCTCTTCGTTGTGGCGAATGGCGCGATCTACACGGTGCTCACGATGGTCACCGACCAATCACCGGCCGAACAGGTGCCGTTGTCCGCAGCGCTCCTCAAGGCCTGGCTCCCCCTCTAACCCGCGAGGTCGCCCCTACCGCAGACCGCTGGGTTTCTGGGGCTGGATCGTCCCAATTCGGCTTCTGGGGCTGTCGAGTCGCGTTTTTCGAGACGAATTCGCCCGAGTACGTCGGGGCGACTGCCGTCGGGTCGCGGCCGGCGGGTCACTCGCCTCGGCTGCGACGGCTGCGGCGTTCGCCGCTGTTGGCGCTGGGCGCCGAGTTGGTGAGCGGGCCCACCGCTTCCACGATCTGCTCCACCGTGGGGCGGTCGCCCTTGGTGTGGCTGTCGATCGACTGGCGCATCGCGGCGAGGTGCTCGGGCGACGTGCCACAGCAGCCGCCGACGATGCTGGCACCCGCATCCACTGCAAGCGCCGCGTACCGCGCCATCAGTTCGGGAGTGCCCGAGTACACGATCTCGGTACCGACGAACTGCGGCACGCCGCAGTTGCCCTTGCTGACGATGGGCACCGCAGCGCCCTGCATTTCCAGCACGGTGACCAAGATGTCGGGGGCGCCGACACCGCAGTTGGCGCCCTGTGCCAGCGGCGCCACCGGCTCGGCCGACAACACCTCGGTGAGTTGATTCGGCATGACGCCCATCATCGTGCGACCGGCCGTGTCGAACGAGCAGGTGGCCACATACGGCATGTCGTTCTCGATGGCCGCGGTCGCTGCCGCATGCACTTCCTCCGGTGCCGACATGGTCTCGATCCAGACCACATCTGCGCCACCTGCCTTGAGACCGCGGATCTGCTCGCTGAACGACGCCACGGCTGCATCGTGAGTGAGAGCACCAAGTGGCTCGAACAGTTCGCCGGTAGGACCCACCGAACCTGCCACCACCACCGGGCGCGGCGCGCCATCCGCAACGCCGCGAGCCAACTCGGCCGCTGCCTTCGCCAGTTCGAACGTGCGAGCCTCGGCCTTGTGCAACTTCAAGCGGTGCGGGTTGCAGCCGAACGTGTTGGTGAGGATGATGTCGGCGCCGGCATCCACGAAACGCTGATGCAAGCCCGACACTTCTTCCGGGCGATCGATGGTCCAGAACTCGGGCGGCTCGCCCGCCATCAACCCTGCCGCAAAGTAGTTCGTCCCGGTGGCACCGTCGGCCAGCAGGGTTCGTCCCGTCGCGAGCAGATCCTGAAGAGATGTACGCATGCCCTGGAGGCTATGCGACGGCCGCTTCGATCCTCGCCACCGTTTCGGGCGTGAGCGCGGCAAGCACGTCGAGTGCCTTGAAGTTCTCGTGTACCTGGCTCGGCCGACTGGCCCCGGTGATCACGGTGGACACATTCGGGTTGTGTGCGCACCATGCGATGGCCAACTGGGCGATCGTGCAATCGAGTTCCTCGGCGATGGGGCGCAGGCGCTCCACCTTCGCGATGGTGGCTTCCTCCGACAACCGGTCGGCGAGCCACTCGTAGCCAGCAAGCGCTCCGCGGCTGCCTTCGGGGATGCCGTCCTTGTACTTGCCGGTGAGCAGACCCGACGCCAGCGGACTCCAGATGGTGGTGCCGAGACCGATGTCCTCGTAGAGGCGGGCGTATTCCTTCTCCACCCGATCACGGGCGAGCAGGTTGTACTGCGGCTGCTCCATCACCGGCTTGTGGAGGTGATGACGATCGGCAATGTGCCACGCGGCGCGGATCTCGTCGGCCGACCATTCGCTGGTACCCCAGTAGAGCGCCTTACCGCTGCTGACCATGTCGCTCATCGCCCACACGGTCTCTTCGATGGGCGTGCTGGGATCGGGGCGGTGGCAGTACACGAGGTCGATGAAGTCGAGCCCAAAGCGCTCGAGCGAACCGTCGATGGCCTGCGAGAGATACTTCCGGTTCAGGGTGTTGCGCATGTTGCGCGTGTTGCCGTGGATGCCCCAGAAGAACTTGGTGCTCACGATGTACTCGTGGCGCTTCCAACCCAACTGGCCGATGACGCGGCCCATGATGGCCTCGCTCTCGCCACCGGCGTATGCCTCGGCGTTGTCGAAGAAGTTGCAGCCGGCATCGAACGCCGCCTGCATGCACTCGGCTGCCGCGTCGTCCTTCATCTGGTTGTCGAACGACACCCAACTGCCGAACGACAGCACGCTCACCTGCAGACCACTGCCACCCAAACGTCGATACTTCATCTTTGCCATGTCCGGCACCATAACGCCGGGCTGTCAGGCGAGCGAGTTGCGGAGCGCATTCAGGGCGCGAATTCCCTCCACGCCCACACCACAGCAACCGCCGATCAGCCGGGCACCAGCCTCCAACCACTCGGGTACGTGGCCGGGAAGTTCGGCGCCACCGGTAGGACCGATCCAGCACTTGTGCTCTGCGTCCCATGCGGCGCCGTGGTTCGGATAGGTGACGAACGGTGTGCGCACTCCTGCAGCGGCAGCCGATCGCAACAGGGGCGCCACGGTGCCCGGTGCCGAGCAGTTCACCCCGATCGCGTGCACGGCATCGCGCACGCGCATCGCTGCCTCGGCGAACACGTCGCCGCCGCATGTATGCGATTCATCGATACACGAGAACGTCACCCAGGCTGGTGCGTCGGTGATGGCGCGCAGTTCCTCCACGATGATCTCAGCCTCGGCGGCCAATGGAATGGTCTCGATGGCGAACAGATCAGGGCCGGTGTCGGCGAGCACGTCGAGGCGCGCACGGTGGAAGGCGCGGATGTCGGCCCACGAGGTGTCGTAGTTGCCGGTGTACTCACTGCCATTGGCGAGATACGCGCCGTACGGACCCACCGATGCAGCCACCATCGATGCACCTGATGCGCGGGCCACCTCGGTGGTGGTGGCCAGCACCCTGCGGGCATCGGCAGCCGACACGCCGGCTGCCACGAAACCCGGTTCGCTGGCCTGATAGCTGGCGGTGATCACCACGTCGGCCCCAGCCTCTACGTATCGACGATGCGCTGCGGTGAGCACCTCCGGGCGATCCAGCAGCATCGCTGCGGTCCACAACAGGCCGGCGGGGCGCTCACCCATCTCCTCCAGCGACGTGCTCAGCCCACCGTCGATGAGCGTGAACGGTGAACGAACCAGTTCCATCACGCCGGCCTCACCGCGATGCCGTTGGCGGCCATCACGGTCTTCGCCTCCGCAATGGTGTGCTCACCGAAGTGGAAGATGCTGGCGGCCAGCACGCCGGTGGCGCCACCCTTCAGCACGCCATCGGCCAGGTGCTGCAACGTGCCCACACCACCACTGGCAATTACCGGCACGCCCACGGCGTCGGCAACGGCGCGGGTGAGGCCGAGGTCGAACCCCTCCTTCGTGCCGTCGCGATCCATCGACGTGAGCAGGATCTCACCGGCACCCAGTCGCGTGGCGCGCACGGCCCACTCCACGGCGTCGATGCCCGTGGGCGTGCGGCCGCCGTGCAGGTACACCTCGTAGCCGCTGCCATCGGCGGTGCGTTTGGCATCGATGGCGCACACACAGCACTGGGCGCCAAACTCCTCGGCGATCTCGGCGATCAGTTCGGGGCGCTGCACGGCCGCGGTGTTCACACTCACCTTGTCGGCACCGGCCCGCAGCATGGTGCGCGCATCGGCAACGGCTCGGATACCACCACCAACGGTGAACGGAATGAACACCTGGTCGGCGGTGCGCTCCACCACATCCACCATCGTGGCGCGACCATCGCTGCTGGCCGTGATGTCGAGGAACACCAACTCGTCGGCACCGGCGAGGTCGTAGTGGGCGGCAAGTTCCACCGGGTCGCCGGCGTCGCGCAGGTCGACGAAGTTCACGCCCTTCACCACGCGACCGGCGGTCACGTCGAGGCATGGGATCACACGGGCGGTCCTCATCGGGCCAACTCCGCCAACGCCTGCGCCACCGTGAAGCGGCCTTCGTACAGCGCCTTGCCGGTGATGATGCCGCTGATACCCGGCACCGCTCGCAGCGCTGCGAGATCCGACAGTTCGGCCACACCGCCGCTCGCGATGACGGGCACCGCGGTGGAGCGAGCGGCGAGCGCCAACCCATTCACGTCGGGACCGGTGAGCATGCCGTCGCGGGCGATGTCGGTGATGACGAATGCCGCAGCCGTGGGGAACCAGCCGAGCGCGTCGGCCAACTGCACGCCCGAGCCCTCGGTCCAGCCGTGCACCGCCACCTCACCATTGCGATGATCGAGACCCACGGCTACCGCTACCACCTGCGAGGCGGCTGCGACCAGCGTGGGATCGGCAACAGCCGCCGACCCCATCACCACACGCGCCACGCCCGCATCGGCCAACGCCTGTGCATCGCTCACGCTGCGAACACCACCGCCCGTCTGCACCGACGCCATGCCATCCAGCGCCGCCGTGATGGCCGCCACCACGGGGCGGTTCACCGGTGAGCCGCTGCGCGCCGCATCCAGGTCGACGACGTGGATCCATGCAGCACCGGCTTCAGCAAACGACCGGGCCACCGCCACAGGGTCGTCGCCATACGTGGTCTGCTGCCCGTAGTCGCCCTGCAGCAGGCGCACCACTTTGCCCTCGCGCAGGTCGATGGCGGGATACAGATCGATCACGATGGATCCTCCAGCGAGGCGACGAAGTTGCGGAGCAGCGCGAGGCCCGACGGCCCCGACTTCTCGGGATGAAACTGCGTGGCAAACACATTGCTCGAACGGAACACGGCGTTCACCGTGCCGCCGTAGTCGGTGGTGGCCACCACCGTGGCGGGGTCGTCGGGCACACCGTGCAGCGAGTGGACGAAGTACACCCATGGGGCCGGGCCCAATCCGTCGAGCATCGGGTCGGCGCGCACCACCTGCAGTTGGTTCCACTGCATTTGTGGGCGAGGCAACTCCTCAGTGATCCAGCGGATGGCACCGGGGATGATGCCGAGGCCGGTGGCATCGGGTGTCTCGTCGCTGTGCGAGAACAGCATTTGCATGCCCACGCAGATACCCATGAACGGCCGGCCCGACGCGACGGCGTCGTGGCACACGCGCTCCAAGCCAGCATCACGCAGCGCCCGCATGCAGGCCCCGAAGGCGCCAACGCCCGGCAGCACCACACCGGCGGCGTCGGCCACCACGGCCGGGTCTGCGGTGAGGCGAGCGTCGGCACCGCAGTGCTCCAGTGCCTTCTGCGCCGAGCGCAGGTTGCCGATGCCGTAGTCGAGCACCGCCACGAGCGGAGCCGTCACAGCACGCCCTTGGTGGATGGCACCGACGAACCTTCCACGCGCACGGCATCGCGCAGGCAGCGCGCCAGCCCCTTGAAGGTGGCCTCGATGATGTGGTGCACGTTGGTGCCGTGGCACAGACGCACATGGAGGGTGATACCTGCAGCGGTGGCGAAGGAGTGCACGGCATGCTCGGCGAGTTGCGGATCGAACGGCGGGTTGCCCAGCGGCAGCACCTCGGGCATCGGCACGTTCCACACCACGAACGGGCGACCCGACAGATCCAGCGCCACTTCCACCAATGCTTCATCGAGCGGGAACATGCCGCTGGCGAAGCGACGCACACCGGCCTTGTCGCCCAACGCTTCGCGGAATGCCTCACCCAGCGCAATGCCCACGTCTTCCACGGTGTGATGCGTGTCGATGTGCAGGTCGCCGGTGGCGGCGATGCGCAGATCGAAGCCACCGTGCTTGCCCAACTGCTCCAGCATGTGGTCGTAGAACGGGATACCCGTACTGACCGACGCCGTGCCACTGCCGTCGAGGTCGATGGAGAGCTCGATGGAGGTTTCCTTGGTGGCCCGTGCGCGGGTGGCGGAACGGCTCATTGCATGACCTCCGAAAGGGCGGTGAGGAACTCGTCGTTCTCCTGCGGGGTTCCCACGGTGACCCGAAGGCAGTCGGCGAGCCGTGGCCAACCCGAGCAGTCGCGGATGAGCACGCTGCGATCCAGCAGGCCCTGCCACACCGCCCGACCCGATCGGCCGCGAGGACGAAACAGAATGAAGTTGGCGCCGCTGGGCACCACGTCGATGGGCATGGAACCCATGGCGGCGGCCAAGCGTTCGCGTTCGGCCACGATGAGCTGCACCCGCTCGTCCATCTCTGCCACGAACGTGAGCGCCAGCCGTCCGGCGATCTGCTTGGCCGCATCGAGGTGGTACGGCAGCACCACTTTGTCGAGTTCGGCCACCAGCCACTCGGGGCCCACCAGGTAACCGAGGCGCGACCCGGCCATGCTCCAGGTCTTCGAGAACGTGCGGCTGACCACCATTGGCAGTTCGTCGTCGACCAGACCCATGGCCGACCAGCTGGCGAACTGACCGTATGCCTCGTCGACCACCAGAAGCCCCGGCGCCAACGACAGCACTCCGCGCACGTTGGCCTCTGGTTCTTCGAGGCCGGTGGGGTTGTTCGGGGAGCACAGAAACGTCACCGTGGGCGATGCATCGCGGATCACCCGCCGCACCTCACCCATATCGAGAGTGAAATCGGCGGCTCGCTCGCCCTCCGCCACCGTGGCACCGGTGAGACGGGCGATGTGGCCGTGCAACTGATAGGTCGGTTCGAAGGTGGCCACAGTGCGGCCAGGGCCGGCGAACGTGAGCAGCACCGTCTGCAGCACTTCGTTGCTCCCGTTCGCGACGAAGACCTGCTCGGGTCGAACCCCATGCATGGCGGCGATGCCGGCCCGCAGTTCGGAGGCGGCCCGGTCGGGGTAACGGTGCCACTCCACCCGCGACAGTTCCTCGGCGAAGGCATCGCGCCATGCGACAGGCGGTGGGAACGGCGACTCGTTGGTGTTCAAACGCACCCGCACCTGTACCTGCGGCGAGTGGTAACCCTCCAGGGCACGAAGATCGTCGCGTACGGGCACTCGGGTCACGCCGCCACGTTACCGAGTCACTGCTGCCCGACCAGGGTGCATTCCGATCGTGTGGGCACGCACCTTCGGATCGGTGCAGACTGTCGCCATGTCGACCAACCCGTCCGCCGCGCTTGCCGTGATCGCCGACCATGTGGAGCGCTACCACGAACAGGTGGCCGATCTGGTACCCCAGTATCAGAGCGACGATCAGGGCGACATGATCAACGCTCTCGTGGAGTCCGAACGGGCGCTCCGACAGGCCGCCAGACTGCTGCGAAAGGCCGCGAAGACCGCCAACGGCGCCCACGGAGCGTGAGTCCTAAGCCCAAGGTCCGATCATGCTCGGACCGAAGGTCGCCTCAGGTACTAGAGGTCGAAAAAGCGGAAACGGGCCCCATAAGGGCCCGTTTCCGGCGACACCAGGCGGCGGATCCCAGCGTCGCTGTCAGATCAGGTGGCGGGAACCTGATCAGGTGCCATAGTACACCGAATCGTTGACACAGCAAGTGTTCTCTCGCTACGTAGCGTTACTTGATGGATGCTTGATGTTTCGTCGGGGCGGTCGACGACGGGCAGATGTCCTCCAACACGCAAACCACGCAGTGTGGTTTTTTCGCATCGCATACACGCCGCCCGTGGAGAATCACGCGCAGGCTGAAGGCACCCCAGTCGGAGGGCGGCAGGAAGGATCCGACGATTGTCTCCACTCTCACCGGATCGTCCTCCACGGTGAGACCCAGTTTGCGGCACAGTCGCCCCACATGAGTGTCGACCGGGAGCCCTGGCAATCCGAAGGCAACGCTGCGAACGACGTTGGCCGTCTTGCGACCCACCCCCGCCAAGGTCACAAGATCCTCCATCGCTGTTGGCACCTCCCCATCGAACCGTTCGACCAACGAGGCTGCCATCGAGATGAGGTTGCGCGCCTTCGATTGGTAGAAGCCGGTGGAGCGCACGATCTGCTCCACCGCGGTCGGGTCGGCCACCGCCAACGCCGTCGCATCGGGGTACGCATCGAACAACGCCGGCGTCACCAGGTTCACCCGCACATCGGTGGTCTGCGCCGACAGAATGGTGGCGGCCAGCAGTTCGAACGGGTTGCGATGGTTCAGTTCGCACAGCGCTTCGGGGTACTCGTCGGCCAATCGAGCGAACACCACCTTGGCCCGACCCTTCGGCGTTCGCGGCGTTCCCATCGAGCCGAGGTTACGCCCTCCCCCATTAGCCTCGTCGCAATGGTGCACGTCCGAATTCTTCGCGCGCTCGGCCCGGAAGATCGGGCCGTGGTCACGACGTTTCTCCGCGACACCAACTTCGATGGCCGCGCGCAGCTGAACGATCACCTACGCGCCGATCTGAGCGGAGCACCACGGCCTGGCTATGTAGGTGCTCTGGCAGTCGACGACGAGGGCACCACCGTCGGCTATGCGCAGGCATCGATGGGGAATCACGGATACCTCGTGGATTCCATCGCTTGGTCGGGCGTCCCCGCCTGCACCGCCGAGGTGCGCCAGCATCTGTTGACGACGCTGCTGGCCGAAGTGCCCAACGATGCCGCCGTGACGTGGTGGACACACGACGATGTCGATGCTGCGTCCACCGCCGCCACACTCGGGCTGGCACCCGGCCGCTCGTTGCTGCAGATGCGCTGCCCTCTGCCGCCCGGAGGCGTCACCGATGTGGCCACCCGACCGTTCGTGGTGGGTGCCGACGAAGCCGCGTGGCTCGAGGTGAACAACGCTGCGTTCGCCTGGCACGCCGAGCAGGGAGGGTGGGATCTCGCAACGCTGCAGCAACGCGAACACGAGCCATGGTTCCGCCCCGATGGCTTCCTGCTCCACGAACGCGACGGTCGACTGGCCGCGTTCTGCTGGACGAAGTTGCACGCCAGCGCCGACGAAGCCACCGTCGGCGAGATCTACGTCATCGCCGTACACCCCGACTTCCACGGCCTCGGCCTCGGCACGGCACTCACCCTCGCCGGCCTCACATCGCTGCACCAGGCTGGCGCAGCGGAGGGCATGCTGTATGTCGATGCCCTGAACACGAACGCCGTGGCCATGTACCACGCGCTCGGCTTCCACATCACCCACACCGACCAGGCCTATTCGCGGCCGCCCGGAGGACTGCAACCGTGACCACCCTAGATCCGCAACCGACCAGCGACGACCTGCCGCGCTGGAGCGTCACCGACCTGCACGAGTCGTTCGATGCTCGGTCGTTCGCCGATTCGATGGACCGCGCCTCGGCCGACGTGACGCGTCTGGAGGCGCTGTTCGACGAGCACGGCATCCGCGCCACCGAGCCTCGCCCGGTGACGGCTGCCGACGGCGCCGCCGCCGATGCGGCCATCAGCGCCATCAACGCTTTCCAGGATCATGCGGGCCCGCTGGAGGCCTACATCTACGCCACCACCAGCACCGACAGCTACAACGAACGCGCCGAGGGCCTGATGGGCGAGTTCACGATGTCGGCCGACCGCGAACGGCCCCTCGTGTCGCGACTCGCCGAATGGTTGGCATCGCTGGGCGTGGAGGCACTGGCCGAGGTGAGCCCGCAGGTGCAGGAACACCTCGGGCCGCTGCAGAAGCTCGCAGATCGCGCCGAGCACCAGATGAGCGAGGCCGAGGAAGGCCTCTACGCCGAACTGCGTTCCACGGGTTCGTCGGCGTGGGGGCAACTGCAGCACGTCGTCACCAGCCAACTCACCGCCACCGTGTCCATGCCCGACGGCACCACCCCGTCGCTGCCCATGGCCGCCGTGCGCGGCCTGGCCTCGCACGCCGATCCCGCCGTGCGCCGCGCCGCCTACGACGCCGAGATGCTCACGTGGCCCAACGTGGCCCCCGCCTGCGCCGCAGCGATGAACGGCGTGAAGGGCGAGGCCAACGTGGTGAACCGTCGTCGCGGCTGGACATCGCCGCTCGACGCCTCGCTCTTCGGTAACAGCGTCAGCCGCGCCACCTTCGACGCCATGCATCACGCCGTCGTTGCCTCGCTGCCCGACTTCCGCGCCTGGATGCGCAGCAAGGCGAAGCTGCACGGCCACGACGGCCCACTGCCGTGGTGGGACATGTTCGCTCCGCTCCCCTTCGCTCCCGCCGAGATCTCGTGGCAGGAAGGCCTCGGCATCGTGCGCACGGCGTTCGGCGCCTACGGCGGCTCGCTGGCCGGCATCGTGGATCGTGCGGTCGACGAGCAGTGGATCGACGCAGGCCCCCGGCCAGGCAAGGGCAGCGGCGCGTTCTGCATGCCGTTCATCGACGACCGCTCGCTGGTGTTCCTGAACTGGAGCGGCAGCGTGGACTCCGCGCAGACCACCGCCCACGAACTGGGCCACGCCTACCACAACACCCAGCTCGCCCAGCGCACGCCCATGCAGCGAGCCGTGCCGATGGCGCTGGCCGAAACCGCCAGCATCTTCTGCGAAACCCTCGTGGTGGAGGAAGGCCTGCAGCGCCTCACCGGCCGCGACCGCTTGGCACTGCTCGACACCGACCTGCAGGGCTCGTGCCAAGTGGTGGTCGACATCCACAGCCGCTTCCTGTTCGAGACCGAGGTGTTCGCCCGCCGTCAGCGCCGCACCCTCGGGGTGAGCGAACTGAACGACCTCATGTTGCAGGCCCAGCGCGACGCCTACGGCGACGGGCTGGATCAGGAGACCGCCCACCCGTACATGTGGGCGCTGAAGCCGCACTACTACGGCAGCCACTTCTACAACTGGCCCTACACCTACGGCCTGCTCTTCGGCCTCGGCCTCTACGCCAAGTACCAGCAAGACCCGCAGCGGTTCCAAGCACACTACGACGATGCGCTCTCGCGTGCCGGCATGAACTCGGCCGAGGAACTGGGTGCCGTCTTCGGCTTCGACGTCACCGACGCCGAGTTCTGGACCGCCAGCCTCGACGTGGTGCGAGCCCGCATCGCTGCCTACGACCAACTGGTCGCCGAGGTCGCGTGACCACCACCCTCTACACCCCCGACCGCGACGAACTGGCGGCGCTGCTCGACGGTGAGCCGCGCTACCGGCTCGACCAGGTGTGGTCGGGCCTCTACACGCAACTTGCTGCGCCTGCCGATATCACCAACGTGCCAAAGGCCCTGCGCGAGCGACTCGCCTCGGCGCTGCCGACGTCGCTGCGTCAGGTGGTGCGTCGCGTCAGCGACGGCGGCGACACCGTGAAGTACCTGTGGGAACTCGACGATGGCAGCCGCATCGAGACCGTGCTGATGATCTACCCCGATCGCGTCACGGTGTGTGTGAGCAGCCAGGCCGGATGCGCCATGGCGTGCGGGTTCTGCGCCACGGGCCAGGCCGGGTTCACTCGCCACCTCACGGTTGGGGAGATCGTGGAGCAGGTGGTGGTGGCTGCCCGCGATGCGCGGGCCATGGACCGTCGTCTCGCCAACGTGGTGTTCATGGGCATGGGCGAGCCGATGGCCAACGAGAACGCCGTGTGGGGCGCGGTCGAGCGGTTCCACGGCGCCATCGGCATGTCGGCCCGCCATCTCACCATCAGCACCGTGGGCTTGGTGCCCGGCATTCGCAAGCTCACCGAGCGGCCGTTGCCGGTGAATTTGGCGGTGTCGCTGCACGCCGCCAACGACGAACTTCGCGACCAATTGGTGCCCATCAACAAGCGCTATCCGCTGAACCAGTTGATGGAGGCATGCGCCGATTATCTCGCCGTGAAAGGCCGCCGCCTCAGTTTCGAATGGGCGCTTATCGCCGACGTGAACGACCGCGGTGCTGATGCCAAGGAACTGGCCCGCCTCTGCCGACGATTCCAGCTGCCTGCGCACGTGAACCTCATCCCGCTGAACCCCACCCCCGGCTACCCCACCGTGGGTTCCACACCCAAGCGGGTGCACGAGTTCCGCGACCTGTTGGAAGGCTTCGGCGTGAACGCCACCGTTCGCCGCAACCGCGGCACCGACATCGACGCCGCATGCGGCCAATTGGCCGCCGGCCAGCCCGTCACGCTGTCGCCGAAGCGAGCGAATTAGTCGAGGTACTTGGGGTTGGCGACGGTGAGCTTGTCCTTCACCGTGGCCCACACCAGTTCGCGCACCTCGGGCAGACGGTCGTCGAGTTCGCCGTCGCGGATGCGCCGCGCCAGATCGCGTTCGTCGGCACAGCCGAGCTGCTCCAGACGATCGCGGTGCACGGCCGCCTGCGTGGGGCCCACCTGCAACTCGCGCTCCACCATCGCCAGCACGTTCACTGCCACACGGGCGTGGAACTGCAGGCGACCGCTGGTGCTGGTCATCACGTCGCGTTCCAGCCACTCGCGCACGGCCTCCACGAGTTGCTCGGCCGACGGCATGTCGTGCGGGTTCACCAGCGTTCCTCCAGTGCCAGAAACAGGTCGTGTTCGTTCTCGCACACGCGGCGACCGATGGCAGCCAGCTCGTGGCTGCGGGCCACACCCGACACGTGCGCGTTGGCCTGCCCGATGCACATGATGCCCCACTTCAGCGTGCCCAGCACTTCCCACCAGCGCACCACTTCGGGGTCCACGGTGAGACCGCTGGCTTCCTCGTAGGCCTCGATGAGTTGGGCGTACTCCCCCACCCCGGCAACGGGCTTCGGGCTGCCGAAACGCCACGCCTTCACGCACAGCCAGCCGAGGTCTTCCATCGGGTCGCCGATGTGCGCGAGTTCCCAGTCGAGCACTGCACGCAGCCCGTCGGCGCCCACCATCACGTTGCCGAGGCGGAAGTCGCCGTGCACCAGCGTGGGCGGGCACGGCGGCGGCTGGTGCTCTTCCAGCCACCGGAACGCGAGCTCGAACGTGGGGTGCGGCTCGCCAGAGGTGTCGAGCAACTGGCGGTACATGCGCACCTGATCCTGCGGTGCCAGGCCCGGCACGGTGGCCGGGTCGATGGTGTGCAGTTGAGCAAGCGCCCGACCGAACTGCGCCGGCAGCACTTCGCGGGCCGTGCGGAACTCGTCGTCGCGCAGAATCTTGCGGGCGATGGTCTCGCCTTCCACCGCGGTGAGCACCATGAACGCCGAACCCACGGCCGACGGCTGGTTCGACGACGCCACCAACTCGGGTACCGGCACACCGGCGGCGAAGGCGGCCCGCACCACATCGGCCTCCACGCCCATGTCGCGGATGTCGCCGCCGCGTTGGCGCTGCAGAATGAGTGGCCGCCCGTCGGCGAGGAACCGGAACGTCTCTCGCGATGCTCCGCCCGACAACCGCGCCAACTCGACGACCTCGCGGGCACCCACCACTTCGGCCAACGCCGACGACAGTTCATCCATCGCCGCGAGCCTTACCGATAAAGGCACGCTGTCGCGAACCGTGCGTCAGCAGTGAGCGCGCACCGTGGGGTACGGGTTCACCGCAGCACCACCGGCAGGATGGATCTCGAAGTGCAGGTGCGGCACGCTGAAGCGAGCGTTGCCGGTCTGGCCCATGTAGGCGATGACATCGCCGGCCTTCACATCGCCGAGCAGCCCGTAGTGGTCGATGTGGCCGTAGAAGTAGCGGTTGCCGTCGGCTCCGTACAGCGACAGCACCAACCCACCGAGCTCAGAACTCCACGCCTTGGCATGACCATCAACCACTGCGTAGATCGGGGTGCCGATGGGGCCGATCATGTCGACGCCCTCGTGGCGACGGCCACCGCTGCGCGGCGCTCCCCACGTATCGCCGAAGGCCACTGCCGCCGGTTCGGTGGGGCAACGAAAGCCCGGACCGCCGTAATCGCTGCCACCGGCGCCGCCGGGGCGCCCACCAGCGCCGCCGGCACCGGTCTGCCCGCCGGCACCAACCGGTGCCACCACCGTGGTCTGCGGGGCGCCGATGTTGCCGCCACCGCCCTCGATGAGCAGCGGGTCGATACTGGGGTCGAACGTCGTGGTGGTGGCAGCAGCAGCGATCGCGGCAGCATCGGTGGCAGCGCGGCGGGCTTCCTCCGCCACGAGCGCCTTGCGCACGTTCTCATCTTGCAGGCGTTGCGCCTCCACCGTCTTCAGGTTCTCCACCTGGGCCAGGGCATCGTCGCGCAACACCACAGCTTTCGCCTTCTGGCGCTCTCCCTGCTTGCGCTTGTCGGCAAGCTCCTTCGACGCCCGCGAGAGCTGCAGTTGCAGGGAGTCGTAGTTGTCGAAATCCTCGTCGGAGGTGTCGTTGATCACCGCCGACAACGCTGCCACCTGCATCAGTTCCTCAGGCGTGGAGAAACCATTCAGTAGCGGTGATGAGCTGGCGGACGACCTGGTGAAACGATTGACGGCGATCTGCTCCACACGAGCCTGCAAATCGTCCACCTGGCTCTGCAGATCAGCGATCTGCACCTCGAGCGCTTGGGCTTCCATGTCCAGCGAGTCGAGTTCGGATTCCGCCGTGAAATAGGCATCGGCAGCCGCATTCGCCTGCTCACGAGCGTCGGCAATCTCCTTGGCTGCCTGCTCCGCAGGGTCGTCGGCCCGCGCTGGTACCGATGACGCGACCGACACCAAGGCAACGAAGGCAAGCACGAAGGGGGCGAGGCGGCGCATCTGGTGGTTCAGGCTAACAGTCGGATCATTTGTGGGGCTTTCAGCGCGCACGGAACTCCGCGCCTAGTGTCATCGGCCGAATGAGCCCCGTTCTGAAACTCACAAAGGTCACATTCGTTCGAGACGACCGCAGCATCCTCTCCCCGATCGACTGGCAGGTGAACGCGGGGGAACGCTGGCTGGTCCTTGGAGCAAACGGATCGGGAAAGACCACCCTGCTGCGGATCGCCTCGTTGTACGAGCATCCCAGCGCCGGCAAGGTGGAAGTACTCGGCGAGCGCCTCGGTCGCACCGACGTACGCGAACTTCGTCGGCGCGTCGGCTACATGTCGGCGGCATTGGCGGCAGAGATCCGACCCGAGCTCTCCGCCCGCGAGGTGGTGAAGACGGCCCGCTACGCGGCCCTCGAACCGTGGTGGCACCGATACACCGCCGACGACGAGCGGCAAGCAGACGCATGCCTCGAACGGATGGGTGTGGGCTGGACCGCGGAGCGCTCCCTGGGCACGTTGTCGAGCGGCGAGCAGCAGCGCGTGCTCCTCTCTCGCACGCTGATGAACGACCCCGGCGTGTTGTTGCTCGACGAACCCTCTGCTCGCCTGGATCTCGGTGGGCGCGAGCAACTGGTGCTGGCGCTCAGCGAACTCACCCTCGACCCGGTTGCGCCGCCGCTGATCCTGGTCACCCATCACCTCGACGAAGTGCCGCCCGGTATGACCCACGTGCTGATGCTGCGCGACGGCAAGGTGGTGGCCAAGGGACCGATCGGACGGCATCTCACGTCGGCCAACCTCAGCGAGTGCTTCGGGATGCCGCTGCGGTTGGAGCGACGGGCCGACGGACGCCTCAGCGCGTGGAACGCACCAGCGACTGCAGCCGCGCGCGACCATTCGTGATCTGATCCGCGAGCGTTCGTTCCAGCACGCCGCCGGTCCAGAGTGCCCCGCCGTAGTGCAGGTGCATCTGCAACGACGACCCGCCTGGCACCTGGGTGACGTCGGCGCGCAGCACCCACGGGGCATGGCGCCGGCCGTCCACCTCGTCGCGCTCGAACACGGCCACGTGCCCCACGGTGTCGTGGGTGGTGCGACGCATCCGGAGTTGCTTGCTACGCGCCAGCGGGCCGATGCGGGCGCGCAATTCGATCTGCCACACCGGTCCCGACGCGTCGGCGACCGCACTGGCGCGATGCACCAGATCCACCCAGTTCGGATACTGCGTCAGGTCGTCGACGAAGCGAAACAGCTCATCGGGAGCACACGGCGCCTCGAGCGAGGCATGCACATCCATCTCAGGTCGGTTCGCGACGCTCGCGACGCCCGAAGGCTCGCGACAGCAACGGACTGTTGGTGGCCAGCAGGCCATCGAGATCATCGGACTGATCGAACACGGGCTTCCACGGGCTGACCCCGCTGCGCGGACCCATGGCCACCTCGGGCGCAGGGCGATCGAGGCCGTCGGTCTCGTCGGGCACCACATCCAACTCGAGTTGGCCGGTGTCGTCGCTGACCACCGGTTGCTTCTTACGCTTCGACTTCGACTTCACCACCGGAGCAATCTCCCGTGGCTTGAACAGACGCGGCGCCACCTCACGGCGGTCGTCGAGCGTCCAGCCTAGGGGCACCACCATTGCATCGGCGTGCCGACGGCACAGCACCCCGGCCCGATATCCGGCGGCATCGTCGAAGGCCTGAATCCATACCGTGAGGCGATCGGCATCAATGCCGTAGCTCACCTCAGCAGGTTGCGAACATCCTGGTCGTTCGCAAAGTCGTGCCATGATCAAAAACTAGTGGGCATCGCCATCGATCGGTTGGATTGCCGCCGGAGAATGCAAAAGGCCCCGGCCGGCGAACCGGACGGGGCCTTGCGTGGTGGGCGATACAAGGCTCGAACTTGTGACCTCTACGGTGTGAACGTAGCGCTCTAGCCGACTGAGCTAATCGCCCTCACAGGCGTAGCAATCTATCAGGGCACCTGCCGATTGCCACCCGTCAGATCGGCCGGACACATGCCGTTCCGAGCCCCTGCTCGTCGCGATGCGGCTCGGTGTCGGCCGGGCACGGATCGCCCGTGGTCACCAGCACCTCCACCACACCTTCATGCGCCTCGGAGCACAGCACTTCAGCTGCATCACCGTTCGAACGGAAGGCCACGCAGTCGCCCGGTGCCAGCAGACGGTCCACCTTCGGGGTCACCGGGTCTGGGGCAGTCGCCTGAGAAATGATCACGAGCGCCACTCCGATCACGAACAGCACACCGAGAAGACGCCAGGGGAATCGAGGTGGATTCTGATAGCGAGCCAGCGGGTTGAACCTTGGCTCCACGAACTTCGGCGGTGCCGTTGTGGCCCTCGGAGCAGTGGCGGCCGTCGCCGCCGCGGGATTGCGAAGCGAGAGGTCGTAGTCGCGGCGACGGGCAGGGTCGGACAGCGTGTGCCACGCCCGATTCACCTCGGACATGCGCGCTGCAGAGCCCTCGCCGGCGCGGTCGGGGTGATGCGTACGAGCGGCGCGACGGTAGGCGTCGCGGATCGTTACGGTCGGCGCATCGGGCGCCACACCGAGCAGGTCGTAATAGGTGCCGATGCACCAACCCTACGGCTCGTCAGGGCTCGGTGCTGCCTCCGGCACGCCAGTACTGACCGGCTTCGCGTGCCATGAAACCTTCGTCCACCAGATATCGACGCAACGCTGCGGTGTCGGGATGGCGCTGCCCGATGATGAGGTTCACCATCTGCTCGCTGTAGCGCTTGCCGGGTTCGAAGTCCTGTGCCAACCAGTCGAGCAGCACCAGCTTCTTGGCGTGCTTGGCGGGAATGGTGATGATCCGGCCGTCGCGCACGAACGCGCGGAGTTCGCGGCCGGCGTCCACGACTCAGTAACCCAGATCGACGTGGATCGGGCCCACCAGTTCCTCACCATCGGCGAAGCGCCGAATGTTCGTGGCGATGCGCTCACTGAGCAAGGGCACCGCCATCTCGGGGGTGTTGCCCACGTGCGGCGTGATGATGCAGTTGGGCAGGCTCCAGAGCGGATGGTCGGCCGGGAGCGGCTCGGGGTCGGTGACATCGAGGGCAGCGCCGCCGATCACACCCTCCTGCAGTGCCCACACCAGATCGTCGGTGACGATGTGCCGACCGCGAGCCACGTTCACGATCCAGGCGTCGCTCCGCATCTGCTCGAGTTCGCTGCGCGAAATCATGCCCTCGGTCTCGGGGGTGAGCGCCAGCGCCAAGAACACCACGTCGGCATCGGCAATGGCGTCGACATACCGATCGGGCTCGAGCACCTCTTCGGCGCCCTCCATTTCGGCCACCCGGTTGCGCACCACCGTGACGCGGCAGTCGAACGGCTGCAGAAGCCTCAGCAATTCCTCGGTGATGCCACCGCCACCGAGGACCGTGACGTTGGCGCCCTTCAGGTTGCGACCGTGCGGGCGCCCCCATTCGGCTGCCCTCGCGTACTGGCCCACATGGCGCAGCCCGGCGAGCGCGAGCGATAACGCCAGTTCGGCGACGGGTTCGGCGTACACACCCTTGCCGCAGGTCCAGAGACGATCGTCGTCGACCAGATCGACGAACGTTTCGATACCGGCGAAGGGCAACTGCACCCAGGCGAGATGGGGATGGCTGAGCAGCGTGATCCGCAGCGCCTCGGGGTCGCGTGGCGCCGCCCAGACGACGGCCTCCGCTTCCTCGAGCGGCACCAGATGGCCGCCGCCAGCCGTGATGGCATCAGCCATCCAGGACGGCGCCCCTTCGGGCGCGAGTGCGATGCGAGGAGGCCCGTCGGAATCGGGCCCGGTTCGTGGCGCGGTGGTACTTGGCATGGTGCGACGAGGCTAGCCCGCGGCGACGATCCGCGACGCGACGGTTTCGCCGCTCTCCAGCGCACCCTCCATGTAGCCCGTGCAGGTGGACACGTGCTCGCCGGCAAAATGCACCCTGCCCCACGGCTGACGGACTGCCTCCCAGAACCGCAACACCTGGCCTGGCTCGTACACCGCGTAGGAACCGCCGTAGCGGGGCTCGGTGTTCCACGCTCGCGAGTAGGCGCCCAGCACATCGGCCGTGATGCCGTGCATCGAGCGCATTTCCTGCGCGATCTGCGTCACCCGGTCGGCTTCCGGCAGAGTGGCCCACTCGCGGCCGCCATCGCCGCCGCAGTAGGCCGTCAGAATGCCGGAAGGTCCCGGTTGGTCGACCGACGGCTCGTACACCCGCTGCGCGCGGCCATCGGTGGTGGCGTAGCCCTCGGGCCACTGCCGCTCGGACCACTGCACCGACGTCTTGGTGACGGTGCCGTAGCCGAGTTGATGGATGGCGTCGTGGAGCACCACAGGCAGAGGGTCGTGGAACGTTGCCCGACGGAGGGGCACGAACGAGCACGCCAGCACCAGGTGGTCGGCCGCGAGGGTGCGTTGGTCGGTGTGCACCGTCACTCCGTCTGCGTCCTGCGACACACCGACGAAGCGTTCGCCGTACTGCACGACATCGCCCAACTCGGCGGCGAGGCACTCGGCCACCCGACTGAAGCCACCCTCCACACGTCGGGCGATGATGTGTCGGCCACCGGAGGCGTCGCGTTGTTGTGCTCGCTGCTGCGCAAGGAACAACAACGACACCTTCGACGGCTCGGACGCGAACTCGCCCTGCGAATCGCGGTACTTGAAGACGCTGGCGAGCGCACCAAGACCCGCCTCTGCGATCACGTCGGCAACGGAACGCGCATCGATCGAGGCAGCTGCAGGATGCAGATGCGGCGCCGCAGCGTCGGTCACGCCAGCAGCGGCGTCCTCCACGATCCGGTCGAACTCGGCGAGTTGCCGATCGAGGTCGGGATCCTCCTCGCGAACCTGTTGCGGGTTGAGCAAGCGACCCTCACGGTGCAACCACCGGCGGATGTCGGTCCACTGCTCGCCGCTGCCCAGGATGCGAATGCCGAGACGATCGAGTTCGCCAAGAAGTCGCTCGTGGATGCTGTCCACCCACTCGGCGCCGCTCTCGGCGTACTGGCCGCCCTGAAACGCCGAGTGCACGGTTCGCACTCGCCCACCAGGGCGCGTGCCGCCTTCCACCAGCACCACATCGGCACCGGCGGCACGCAGATCCGCGGCAGCTCGGAGGCCGGCGAATCCGGCCCCTACAACAACGACACGCATGGGGGTGTCAGCCGCCGCCGAGGGTGGCGGCGATCTCGCCCGAAGAGCTACCGCTCTTCTTCAACACGCGAGCCACGAACGCCAGCAACGCCATCGTCATCACGAACAGCACCACCGCTCCCACACCCCAGAACGGCTTGATTTCGCTCTTGGTGGCGGAGATGAGCGCCACCGGGAAGGTGGACGAGGCGCCGCTGATCAGCGACGAGATGACGGTGTTGTCGAGGCACAGCGTGAACGACAGCAGACCACCGGCAATGAGCGCCGAACTGATGAGCGGCAGCGTGATCTGGCGGAACGCCCTGCCTGGCGGGGCGCCAAGGTCGCCGGCGGCTTCCTCCAATGCCCCGTCGAGTCCGGCGAGGCGGGCTCGCACGATGAGGGTGACGACGGCGCTCGCGTAGAGCGACTGGCCAACCCACAAACGGAGCATGCCGAACGGAATGCCGAAGGTGTCGCTATTGAACGGACCGCCAAGGCGCTGCATCCAACCGGCGAGCGCGATGGCGTCCATGATCTCGGGGGTGACGAGGATGAGGAACAGCAGCGCCATCATCACTGCACTCCACTTGCCCGGATGGCGGGCCAAGGCAACACCGCAGAGACCGCCGATCACCACCGCGATGATGGTGGCACCGAACGCGGCAAGGAACGAACCCCGTAGCCCGTCGCCGACGCCGGCATTTTGGAAGATGGAGAGATACCAGTCGGTGGTGAGGCCGTTCACCACGACGGCGATCACGAACGCCACCAGCGCGGACCAGCGAGTGAGATGGCGGTTGGGTTCACCCTTGATGCCACGCCAGATGAGCGGCAACAAAATGCCCACCGCCATGATGACCAAGAATCGGACCAGCATCGGCCCGGCCTCATCGAACTTGAACAGACCGATCATCGGAATGCCCGATGGAGTGCGGCCCGGGGCTCCACCCCACCACACCGTGCTGTACTTGCCGCTCCACACGGAGAACGACGGACCGCCGTTGAACGAGTGGCGGATCACGAGGAAGATCGGGATGAACAGGAACAACAGAACGAGGAACGTCCAGATGCCGAGCAGCGGTTGCAACAGGTCGGGGAAGCGGCTGGGCTTGGGCTCACGACGAGGACGACTGCGGTAGGCGTCGATCGCGGGTCGACCGAGGCGCAGCAGTTTGCGGGCCAGCCACACCAGGGCGGCGCCCACCACGAGCGAGAGCAGCACCATCACGATCATCAGCACCGCCATGGCCGAGCCCTGCGGCCAGTTCTGCGCGCCGCGGAACTGGCTGTCGATGAGCGCGCCCACCATCAGGCCCTTGGTGCCACCGAGCACCGTGGCGGTCACGTAGTCGCCGCACATGGGGATGAACGTGAGCACGATGCCGGCCACCACGCCGGGCCCCGACAGCGGCAGCGTGACCGACATGAAGGTGGAACTGCGTGTGGCCCCGAGGTCTTTCGAAGCCTCGCGCAACGACCCTTCGATGCGATCGAGCGCCACGAACATGGGCAGCACCATGAAGCCGACGTAGTTGTACACGATGGCGAGGAACACTGCGGTCTTGGTACCCAGCACGTCGAGCGGTGCGGAGATGAG
>CANHST010000027.1 GCA_947463235.1 Acidimicrobiaceae bacterium | reverse complement strand
CCGCTCCGGCCAAGAAGGCGGCCCCCGCCAAGAAGGCCGCTCCGGCCAAGAAGGCCGCTCCGGCCAAGAAGGCGGCCCCCGCCAAGAAGGCCGCTCCGGCCAAGAAGGCCGCTCCGGCCAAGAAGGCCGCTCCGGCCAAGAAGGCAGCAGCCAAGAAGAAGTGACCCTCTTCATGAGGTCGACGAACGGGGGGCTTCGGCCCCCCGTTCGTGTTTTTCCGGTGGGCTCCGCAACGATGATGTGATGGATCAGATCTGTGACGACCTCATCGCCGAACACGACGACCTCGACGAGGTCGTCGCAGCGCTCACCGAGGACGACTGGGGTCTCGCCACGCCGGCGACCGGCTGGGCGATCCGCGATCAGATCAGCCACCTGTGGTTTTTCGATCAGCGCGCGCTGCTCGCCTTGACCGATGCCGACGCGTTTGCGGACGACACGAAGCGGTTGCTCGCCGAGGGTGGCACCGCCGCCTCGGTGGAACCCGGGCGGGCCACGAGCGGAGCCGAACTCCTCGATGCGTGGCGTCGCGATCGGGCATCGCTCGTGGACGAAGCCCGAAAGGTGGATCCGTCGGCGCGAGTCCCTTGGTACGGGCCATCGATGGCGGCGCGCTCGTTCATCACCGCCCGACTGATGGAGACCTGGGCGCATGGGCAGGACGTGTTCGATGCGCTCGGAGCCCATCGCCACCCCACTGCGAGGCTGAAGCATGTTGCTCACATCGGAGTGAGAGCACGGCCGTTCAGCTACGCCATCAACGGTCTCGAGTTGCCGGAAACGTCGGTGTACGTAGCGTTGCGGGCTCCCGATGGCAGCACATGGGCGTGGGGTGAACCCGCCGACGACTGCGTCACCGGCGACGCCATCGACTTCTGCCTGGTGGTGACGCAACGACGTCACCCCGCGGACACCGCATTGTCAGTGATGGGTGCTGCGGCCACCGAATGGATCGGTATCGCCCAGGCCTTCGCCGGCGACCCCGGCGGCGGTCGTGTTGCCGGACAATTCCGCACAGAGGAATGACCGAAGGCGTACGACCGATGGTGGACATCCGGTGGTACGGCAGACCATCCAGGGTCTGACGAGCGACTCTGTAGCGGGGCGTGGACGAAGCGCACACTCGAGGCATGGAAACTTGCACCCGTAGCTACGTGGTCGGCAAGCACCTGCGCCGGGTCCAGATGGCGGTCGTGACCCTGACGCTCTTGCTCGTCCCGCTCGCCCTCTCGGCACACTCGGAGGCGGCCGGTCAGGCCACTGTCACGATCAATGGCGGCATCAGCCCACAGCAACTCACGGTGTCGTTGGGCACCACGGTGACGTGGCAACTCGCAGATGCATCGAAGCACCGCATCCGCAGCCTCAGCGGACCCGTGGCGTTCGACTCCGGTGGGCTTGCTGCCGGCGCGTCGTACTCGTTCACGTTCACCTCGCTCGGCACGGTGCAGTATCGCGACGACGAGAACAAGAACATGGACGCGTACGCCGGCTCGATCACCGTGACGAACACCGGGCCGGCGACCACGGTGCCGGCGCCCGGCACGACGCTGCCGGGCACGCCACCACCCGTCCCGCAGACCGTCACCGTCCGTCTCGCCGGTCGCGCATTCACGCCCAACACCATCAGCGTTGCGGTGGGCGACACGGTGGTGTGGTCGAACAATGACAGGGAGGCGCACACGGTGACGGAGCGCTCGTTCTCGTTCGACAGCGGCAACGTGGCTGCTGGCGCCAGCTTCCGCCGCACCTTCAGCGCTCCGGGTACCTACAGCTACTTCTGCGACATCCACCCGAGCATGGTTGGGGTGGTCGCCGTGTCGGCACCGCCGACCGGTGGCACGCTGCCGCCACCACCGCCTCCGCCCACCGCGCCGCCGACCCCGCCGGTCACGACGTCGCCGGTAACGAACCCGCCGTCAGGCGGTGGCACTCCCGCCGGCCCGGCGCGGGTGACCATCATCGACTTCGACTTCTCGCCGTCGCTGCTGACGGTGGAGCAGGGCGCCACGGTCACCTGGACCAACGGCGGGCTCGCTCGCCACACGGTGGCTGCCGGCGATGGCTCGTTCCACAGCCCTGATGTGCGCTCGGGGCAGGTGTTCACCCGGACGTTCACGACACCCGGCACGTTCGCCTATATCTGCGACATCCATCCCGACATGAAGGGCACGATCGCGGTGAAGGGCGCGGGTGTTGCTCCGCCCCCGCCGTCCGTGACGTCATCAGGGGATGTTCGCATCGCCGACTTCCAGTTCTCACCCGCCACCATCACGATCACCGAAGGGAGAAGCCTCACCTTCGTGAACACCGGTGCCGCACGGCACAGCGCGACAGCTCGTGACGGCTCGTTCGACACGGGTCTGCTCTCAAGGGGGCAAACGGCGCGCCACACCTTCCGTACGGCTGGCACCTACCTCTACTTCTGCTCGCTGCACGCCAACATGACGGGCACGATCCTGGTGACCGGTGCCGATGGCGCTCCGCCTCCGCCGCCGAAGGAGCGGGCAGTGCCGGCAGTGAAGTCGGGCGATGTGCGCATCGTCGACTTCGCCTTCTCACCCACGACGCTCACGGTGACACAGGGGGCGTCAGTGGGGTTTGTGAACGCCGGCGTGGCGCCGCACACCGCCACCTCGAAGGATGGCAGTTGGGACACCGGCATCGTGTCGGCGGGCGGTCGAAAGGCCATCACCTTTGCGGCCGCCGGTACGTTCACCTTCTACTGCACCGTCCATCCGCAGATGGTGGGCACCATTCTGGTGACCGGTGCCGATGGTGCGGCGCCGCCACCCGAGGCAGCTGCATCGGCGCCAGCGGGCCCACCCACGAAGTTGGCCATCACGGTGGGAGCCGACGCCTTCGACCCAGCTGATGCGAAGATCGCCGCAGGTGGCACCGTCACCTGGACGGTCGACAGCATGAGTCCGCACATCATCTCCGGCGACAACGATGCCTTCGCGAGTGAACTCATTCACCACGGAGAGACGTTCAGCTTCCGGTTCGAGAAGCCAGGCACGTACACCTACCGCGACGGTCTCACTGGCCGCATGCCGGCCACCATCACGGTGGTAGCGGATCCGGCCACGCTCATCACGGGCGCCGCCACCGATGGCACCACCGCCGCAGTGAACATCATCGACTTCGACTTCGCTCCGAAGGAGGTGACGGTGGTGAAAGGTGCCACCGTCACCTGGACGAACATCGGCACGGCCCCTCACACGGTGACGGCTCAGGATCAGGGTTGGAGCTCGGAGCTGTTGCAGAACGGCGGAACCTATGCCCACACGTTCGACGTCGTGGGCCGTTTCACCTACATCTGCAACCTTCACCCGAGCATGGTGGGGACCGTCATCGTCAGCGATGGCGGTGGGGCCGTGTCCGCTCGTCCAGACCCCCAACCGGCAACGGCGCTCGTCGACACCGGACTTGGCGGGCGCAGGAACAGTTCGTCGATCGCGCTGCTCGTCGGAGCGGTGGTGGCATCGCTGGCTGCCTTCATGGTTGGACGCCGCTCGGCGCTGCCGATGCCTCAGAGGTCGGCGATGCGCTTGAAGATCTCGGCTGACTCCACGCCGTAGCGAGCGCCGAGGCCCGCAAGGCGCTGGGCGATGCGCTGGCGGAACGCGGCGATCTGCTCGGGATCCACGGCCTTCATCGTGCTCTCGAACTGACTCTCGTGCGCCTCGAGTGCATGCAGTTTGGCGGCGACGAAACCGGTCACGTCCTCCACGTGGTCGGGCTCATCGGCTTCCCACAACAGCAGCGTGTCTGGTCGGTGATGGGCGAGGCCGTGCTCTTTGAAGAAGTGCGGGTCGCGCGCCGCCACGATGCCTTCGCACGCGAGTAGGCCGGCGTGGCGATGGTCGGGGTGCAGGCGGTAACGCTTCCAGGGATCGTGGCCCAACACCACCTGCGGTCGTAGCTCGCGAATGACTCGAGCGACGCGGCCGCGCATCGTGAGGTTGCTGTCGAGTTCGCCATCCACCTGACCGAGGAACACGACGGTGCCGGCGTGGGTGCCCGCCAGTCGGCGCGCCGCCTCACGCTGTTCCACCTCGCGGGTTGCGGCCAACGCGGCAGTATCGGCATCAGGGTTCCACGTGCCCTTCGAGCCGTCGGTGAGGATGAGGTGATGCACGGTGCACCCTGCTGCGGCCCACTTGGCCAAGGTTGCACCGCAGCCGAACTCCACGTCATCGGGGTGCGCCCCGATGGCGAGTGCCGATGTCGGCACGGGCAGATCGCGCGATGTCAGCGTTGTGGCGAGGTCGGGTTGGCCAGGTTCGTTTGCAGCCATGGGGGCAACACTTCCTGCACCAGTGGGTGCGTGAGGTCGGCGGGTACATCGATGTCGAGACAGAGCAGTGAATCGCGCCGCACGGCGACTGCCACGCCGATGGTGAACGCGTGGGCCAGGTGCCGCTGGAACGATCCTGCGCCGTACGCGAATTGAAACTGCACCGAAGTGGGCAGCGCCAACACGTTGGTGCCATCGCCAACGCCGTCGGGCACCAACGTGATGGTGTCCTTCTGCGCCACACTCGCCAGTTGTGCTGCGCGAGGCAGGTCGCCGTGAGCGACCACGACGTGCTGTACGCCGAGCGCCCGAAGATCGGTGACGCTGTTGGCCACGGCGGCGTTCAAACCGACGCCCGGGTGCCACAACACGGATGCGCCGTGGTCGGTGGCCCATTGCGCCACGCTGTCGTCGTCGCACGCCACGTACACGGGCGCCTCGCCTGCAGCTGCCACCACGCGCTCGGCCGACCACCGTGCCAGCCGCTCACGTTCCGTCGGTGACAGCACCGGTGACAGGCGCGCCTTGGCGTCGGCAAACGCCTTCACCGGCACCAACACGACGGGATCCACGTGCGCATCGTAACTGCGGGCATCCGCTGCGCTATGGCTGCGACCTACGCTGTGTGACATGCCGATCAACGTGGGGGTGGTGGGGGCCGGTTCGTGGGGGACCACGGTGGCGGCCATGGCGGCGGTGAACACGCCGACGATGTTGTGGGCCCGTCGGCCCGAACTCGCCGAACAGATCAACCGCGAGCACGTGAATGGCGACTATCTGCCGGCATTCACGCTGCCCGACCAACTGCGCGCCACCAGCTCGTTGGAGGAAGCGGTGGGCAACGCCGACGTGTTGGTGATGGCAGTGCCATCGCACGGCTATCGCGATGTGGCGGCTCAGGCCGCTCGCTACGTTCGGCCGTGGGTGCCGATCGTCAGTCTCACCAAGGGGCTCGAGGGCTCGTCGCGCAAGCGCATGAGCGAGGTCACCCGCGATGAGATGCCGGGTCACCCTGTGGCCGTGCTCACCGGGCCGAACCTCGCCAAGGAGATCCTGATCGGCCAGCCGGCCGCCAGCGTGGTGGCCATCGACAACGTTGATATCGCTGCCGAACTCCAGCGCATCTTCAGTCGCCCGAGCCTGAGGATCTATACCAACGCCGATGTGGTGGGTTGCGAGGTGGGCGGTGTGGTGAAGAACGTCATCGCCATCGCCGCCGGTATGGCGGAGGGTATGGGGTTCGGCGACAACTCGAGGGCCACGCTCATCACTCGTGGCTTGGCGGAGATGACGCGACTCGGTGTGGCAATGGGTGGGCAACCGGCAACGTTTGCCGGGTTGGCCGGCATGGGCGACCTCATCGCCACGTGCTCGTCGAAGCAGAGCCGCAACAACATGGTGGGTTTCCAGCTCGGTGAGGGCAAGCTGATCAGCGAGGTGCTGGCGTCCATGACGATGGTGGCCGAGGGTGTGAAGAGCTCGCCGAGCGTGCTCGACCTCGCTCGACGTCACGATGTGGAGATGCCGATCACCGAACAGATGGTGGCGGTCTGTCACCAGGGACGCCCTGCACGTGAAGCCCTTGCGGCACTCATGCAGCGCTCCCGCAAGAGCGAGATGGAGTGACGTGGTGACGCAGAGCGGAGTGAGCACGGGTGTGCTTGGTGGACGTTGGCGGGCCACGGTCAGCGCATGGGGTGGCATCGAGCCCTGGCCACACCATGACGGCCGCGATGAGCCGATGCTCGACTGGCACATTGCCGCCGACGACCGTTGGCATTCTCCGCAGCACGAAGCAGCGGTCCGCCAGACGCGCGTGGAGGGCACTGCCGTGGTGGAGACCCGAGTGCGGATTCCCAATGGCGATGCCGTGCAGCGTGTCTACTCCGTGCCCGACCACGGTGGTCTCACGATCATCGAGGTGGAGAACGAATCGCCGCTTCCCATCGCCGTGGCCTTCACGCACGGGGCACTGCTGTCGGTGCGCCCGCCGACGGCGCCGATCGAAGGCATCGATCTCCCGGCTGGCAGCGTCGCGTTTCCGTTGGGCCACCACTCCACGCTCACGGTGGCGCTGCCGCACGACCGTCGCGGTGCCGGTGCGCTCCCCGGCGGCGTACCCCCGATGGCCGGTGTGGTGCGCGGTTGGTTGGCCACAGTGGAACGCGCCAGCCGACTGTTGCTGCCCGATCCGACATTGAACGAACAGATCGTGGCCGAGCGCTGCGAACTTGCGCTCGGTGGCCCCGTCCACCCCGATGACGACCCCGTGGCGTTCCTGCTCGGCGTGGGTCAGTTGGTGCGGATGGGCGAACAGGCCGATCCATGGCTTCCCGATGTCGCTCACGCAGTTGAACTGGCTGCCAAGCACGGCACAGCGGATTGGGCGCTCGCTGCGGCGTTCGATGCGGCCGGAGTGGTGTTCGCTGCTGCAAGCGACGACATGGCGCAGGGCGATCTGGCGGCGCTGCGCGCACGCGTGCGCGCTGGCGGCCAGTTGCCCACGATCGCTCCGCCGGATCCGGCTCGACTCTTGGCGTGGGCCGAAGCTCGTCTCGTGCAACCCACGGCGGCCGGTGCTGCGCTGCTGCCGCTTGGCATGCCCGTCGACTGGGCCGGCAACAACTTCGAGGTCTATGGCCTGCCCAATGGCGTCGGCGGATCCGTGAGTTTCGCTGTTCGCTGGCACGGGGCTCGGCCCGCTGTGCTCTGGGAGCAAACCTCGCCGGCGGTCACGCTGGTGTCGCCCGAGATCGCGCCCGATTGGGCCACCAATGAGGTGAAGGGCGAGGCGCTGTGGCCCGAGCCGAAGGGGTTGCTGCCACCTCCGCCGGCCGAGGGTGAGTCGTTCAGCTGATGTGCGACGTGCTCGTGGCGCTGGCGCCTGCGACGCCCAACGGCACCACGCTGTTTGCCAAGAACAGTGATCGCCCACCTCACGAGGTGCAGTTGTTGGAGTGGTCGCCTGCACGAACCGATTCAGGGTCGCTGCGCGCCACGCACATCGAGGTCGCGGCACACGGTGTTCCCACTCTGTCCTGTGTGCTGTCGCGGCCTGCCTGGGGCTGGGGTGCTGAGCACGGCGTGAACGAGGCAGGGGTGGCGGTGGGTAACACCACCGTCTACACCACGCTGGATCCACGGAGTGCACCGGTGGGGCTGACCGGCATGGACCTCGTGCGGTTGGCTCTCGAGCGCGCCACCACTGCGTCGACCGCGGTCGACGTGATCGTGCAGTTGATCCAGCGGTATGGCCAGGGAGGGAGCGGCCACGACCCGGCGCTGGTGCCCAATGGCCGCCCCTACTGGAACGCTTTTCTCGTGGCCGATCCGCAGTCGGCGTTCGTGCTCGACACCAGCGGTACCGAGTACGCGACGGAGGTGGTGCTCGACGTGCGAGCCATTTCCAACCGCACCACCATCCCTGCATTCGACGCCGCTCACCGGCACCCGCGGCAACCCGTGGATCGACTGGTGGACCCGCGCTGGCAGGCGTCGCAGCGTGCATTGGCGCAGCGGCCGGTGACGCCGGCGTCGTTGCAGACCCACCTGCGTTCCCACGATTCGTGCGGCGACCCCGGCTGGAGTGTGTGCATGCACGCCGACGACGTGGAAGCCACGACGGCCTCGATGATCGCAGAGCTCCGACCCGACGGTGCCAGCACGCTGTGGGCGGTGCAGGCGAGCCCCTGCGAGCACGAGTACCTCGAGTTCGCCTTTGCTGATGCCGCGTCGGCGTTGGCCCACTCGGCGGACTGAGCGATGCTGGCGCTGAGCGCCGGCAACCTCAGGGTTCGAGGATGGCGGGGTCGCCCACGCGGATCTCGCCGGGCTCCAACACCACGGCGTACACGCGGCTCACCGGCCCACGTTCGTGGTGCATTGCGTTGAAGTCGCCGTTCTCGAACCATGCCGTGTTCTGGAAGCACGGCAGCGCGTAGGCGCGGGTTTCGCACAACACCTCGCCGATGCGCAATCGCACGCCCGGCCGGACATCGGGCCAGTGCAGCCCGCTGAGGGTGATGTTCTCGCCGGCGAGGCCGGGCGCGATGGGGTGGCCCTGTGCGCGCAATTCGTCGATGACCTCGGTGCTCCACAGGCACAACGCCTGCCACGGTCGTCCGTGGTGCACTCGCGTCTTCTGCGTGTCGCCCTCCACGCCGCGCCAGCCCACCCGCACCGCTGCCGCAGGCAGCTTCGGTAGCCCACCTTTGCTGGTGTTCAACTGCGCCACGGTGCCGTGCGCGGTGGCGGGCAGTTCGCCGGCCGATCGCAGGGCATCGGATGCGGCCGCCCACCCCGCCCACGTGCGATCGAGGTCGGTAGCGAGGTCGCCGGTGAGTTGCGGTCGGTGCGCCTCCATCACGGTGGCATCGCGACCTTGGGCCATGAGTTCCCACACCACGAACACGTTGTCGACGGTCTTCTTCGCATCGTGCTCGCTGAACGTGTAGGGACCGACCGTGTGCATGGGCACACCGTAGGCTGTGGTCGTGACGACCTACGAGCAGGATTTTGCCGACCTCAAGCTCACCGAGTGGACCTCCTGTGGAGGGTGCGCTGCGAAGTGGGGTGCGTCGCTGCTCACGGGTTTGGTGCGCGAGATGCCGGCGGGCCTCGACCCGTCGCTGCTGGTCGGCCTCGCCCCATTCGACGATGCCGCCATCTATCAGGTGGCCCCCGACGTGGCACTCGTGAGCACCACCGACTTCTTCCCGCCGTTGGTCGACCATCCGTCCGACTTCGGTGCCATCGCCGCTGCCAACGCGTGCAGCGATGTGTTCGCGATGGGTGGCCGAGTGGTGATCGCGGTCAATGTGGCGGCCTTCCCCGAGCACTTCCCCCGCGAGGCCATCATGGCCATCTTCGACGCTGCTGCCGCCGTGGTGGCCGAAGCTGGCGGCACCATCGCTGGCGGGCACACCATCCGCAACCCCGAGCCCATCTTCGGGCTAGCGGTGCAGGGCGTCGTGCACCCCGATCGCGTGTTCCGTAAGGGCGGCGCCCGCCCTGGTGACGTGCTGGTGCTCAGCAAGCCGATTGGTACCGCACTGGCGTTGGCCGGTGGCTCGCCTGCCGACAAGGCAGCGGCCATCGCCGGCATGCGCATGGTGAACCGCGCAGCGTCGGAAGAGTTGCAGGCGCTCGGTTCTGCGGTGCATGCCGTCACCGATGTGACGGGTTACGGACTCGCTGGTCATGGTTGGGAGATGGCCGAGCGTGGCGACGTGCAGGTGCTGGTGCACACCGATGGCATCGTGGCGTATCCCGGTGCCCGGGAGGCTGCCGCTCGTGGCGTGCGCACCGGCGGCGATCCACGCAACCGCGAGTACGTGGCAGCGCACCTCACCAGTTCTGCCACGGCCGCAGGGGAAGCGCTGTGCATGGATCCGCAGACCTCCGGCGGACTACTGGCCGCGGTCGACCCCGCCGTGGTGAACGATCTCTCGCCGATGTGGTGGACCGTCGGTGAGGTAGCCGCCGGCCCGGCATCCATCGTGCTGCGCTGACATGGCTGGTCGCGCCCCGACCCGCACGATCGAGAAGGAACTCTGGGCAGATGGCCACGAGGTGATCGTGGGTATCGACGAAGTGGGCCGCGGCGCATGGGCGGGTCCGTTGATGGTGGGTGCCGCCATCCTGCCCAAGGACAAGCGGGTGAACGGGGTGCGCGACTCGAAGATGCTCTCCGAGGCGAACCGCGAGCGCATCTTCGATCGCGTCGCGGGTTGGTGCGACACGTGGGCGATCGGCGCTGCGAGCCAGGAGGAGTGCGACGAACTCGGTATGGCCGACGCGCAGCGACTCGCGGCGAGGCGTGCCCTCGCTGGCCTGGCGGTTCGCCCTGATGCGGCGGTGGTGGACGGCAAGTGGAACTTCCTTGCCGGCCAGGTGCCGCATGTGGAGATGCGGGTGAAGGCCGACATGCACTGTCTCTCGGTGGCTGCTGCCAGCATCCTGGCGAAGGTGACGCGCGATCGCATCATGCGCGACCTGGCGACCAGTTACCCGCACTGGAGTTTCGACACCAACAAGGGCTACCCGTGTCCGTTGCACAAGACGGCACTGCAGGGCTACGGCCCGTCGGCCATCCACCGTCGTACGTGGGTGTTCATGGACCATTACGTACCCTGGCCGGGTGTGCCCCGTGCGGTGCGCCCTGAGCAACCGACCCTGTTCTGAAGGACTGAGATGCAGCACGACGTGATCGTCATCGGCGCGGGCCTGGCAGGGCTGCGCTGCGCCACCGACTTGGCCGCAGCCGGGCTGGACGTGGTGGTGCTGGAAGCCCGCGACCGCGTGGGAGGCCGAGTCTTCAGCCACACCTTTGCCGATGGCCAGGTGTGTGAGCGGGGCGCCGAGTTCATCGACGGCAATCACACCGAGGTGTTGGCGTTGGTGGTCGAACTCGGTCTGCCGTTGGCCGAGCGCGACCGAACGTTCGATCCTGAGGTCACGATGGTGGATGCGGGAGGCAGGGCCGTGCCGATGCACCTCCATGCCAACCTCGTCCCCGACTGGGAGCGATGGGAGCATGCGCTGGAGCAGTTGGCGCCGACCGCCGACTTCGAACGGGCCACTCTTGGCGACCTGCTGAGCAATCTCGGCCTGTCGGTGATGGCCCGTGTGGCGATCGGCCGCGACATCCGCACCGAGTTCATGCTGCCGCCAGAAGAAGTGAGCCAGCGCTACGCGGCACAGGTGGTAGCGAATCAGCAGAGTGGTCAGCGCGAGCGGTTTCGCGTCGTGGGTGGTCTCGACCGTCTGGCGAAGGGATTAGCCGAACCATTGGCGCATCGCGTTCGCCTCGGCACCCCAGTTGCGGAGGTCATGCCGTCCACAGGATCGGTTCGGTTGGCGGATGGGGATGTGCTGACAGCGGCCACCATCGTCGCAGCGGTTCCGCTTCCGGTGCTCTCGCGGCTGTGGCCGGAGATGCCGCTCGAGTTGGGCGCCGTCGGCTACGGCATCGGCGGCAAGATCAGCGTGCAGTACGCGCGGCGAATCTGGCGCGATTACGGCAGCGATGGATCGGTGCTCTCCGACCGGTCGTGGGGCCATCTGTGGGAGACCACCGACGATCAGCCCGGTGACGCCGGGATTCTCACGTGCCTCATGGCGTCGCACGATGGCGCGGCGTTCTGTGCGCTTCCCGAGAGTGGGGATCGTGTCGTGCAAGAGACCGAGCGGCTCTTCCCTGGTGCACGGGGGCTGGCAGGGGAGCGTGTCCACACCGACTGGACGAACGACCCCTGGAGCCTCGGCGCCTACTCGTGCTTTGGTGCGGGCCAGTGGGAGGCATCGCAGGCTGCGCTGCACGCGCAACATGGCCGCATGTGGTTGGCGGGCGAACACGCCGATGATTTCGCCGGCTTCATGGAGGGTGCGCTGCGGAGCGGTCGTCGCATCGCCGCCTCCATCACTGCGTGATCCGCCTCAGACGGCCGACACCTTGATGACGAATTGGCCCTCGGGGTTCATGCTGCACACGCCGGAGAGCTCCCCCGGTTGGGTGAAGCGCATCGCCAACTGCTGACCAGCGGTGACGAAGAACGGGCCGATCATGTAGTCGCGACCGTCCTGATTCTTGATGCGGATGGACTCGCCCACCTTCACATCGAGATGCTGCGGCATCAGATCGATCTTCTGGCCCTGGTCGATCTTCACGCCGGTGCCGTACGGCACCACGAACTCGTAGGTGGCCTTCTGGTCCTTGGGCAGCGCGCCCCACTGAGCAGGGTTCGTAGCGCTTCCTCCGTCGCCACCACAGGCAGCGAGGCCGAGCGAGGCAATGGGCAGGAGCAGTGCAGCGATTGCGGTGGCGAGCATGCGGCGCATCGACATGGATTAGGCCTTCCCGAACAGGGTGACGAGGTCGTCGGCGATGGCCTTGGCCTTCAGGCCGAACGGCCATTCCAGCACCAAGGTACCCGCCGGATCGACGAGGTAGAGGGTGCCGCTATGGGTCACTTCCACCTCACCTTTGGCATTGGTGGTGACCGAGTAGCCAGAACCGAAGCCCTTCGCCACCTTCTGCAGCGCGGTGTCGTCCTCGGTGCGCAGGGCATGGCCGCCCTTGACGAACGTCTGCACGTACTTGGTGAGCAGTTCGTCGGAGTCGCGGTTGGGGTCGACGGTGATCATGGCTACTTCGACGTTCTTCGCCTGCTCGCCGACCCGCGCCAGTGCCTTCTTCACCTCGGAGAGCGTGGTGGGGCACACATCCGGGCACGAGGTGTAGCCGAAGTACACGATGAGGAACTTGCCCTCGTCGGCGGTGAGGGCGAAATCGGCGCCGTCGGCGCTGGCATCGGGCAGTGAGAGGCCGCCCACCACGGGGGCAGGGTCGCGCTGAAGGCCGGCGATCGGATTCGTGGCGGTACCGGAGCCACAGGCGGCGAGGGGGAGTGCCATCGTGATCAGGGCGAGGGCGGCGGAACGGAGCTTCACGGTGTGGTGCCTTCTTGGGGGAAGTACTTCGAGATGAGGCCGCGGAGTTCGTCAGCCGTGAGGGCACCCGAATGGACCTCCACCACCTTGCCAGATGCATCGATGAATGCCGTGGCGGGTAGGCCGCTGACGCCGAAGGAATCGGAGAGTTCGCCGGTGGGATCGGTGAACTGTTCGTACGTCACTCCCAACTCCGTGGCGAACTTGGCGGCATCATCGGCAGAGTCGGCCACGTTGACGCCCATGATGCGAACGTCGGTGGATCCCGTGGCGACCTCGTCGAACGCCGGCATCTCCTTCACACAGGGCTTACACCAGGTGGCCCACATGTTCACCACAAGGGGCGTGCCCTTCATCTGCTCGAGCGACGTGCTGCTGCCGTCGGCGGCGCTGAACTGCACCGCTGCAGCGGAGCCGAAACCGGAGGATGTGGAGGAACCGCCGCACGCCGCTGCGAACAGACCGAGCATGCCGATCAGTGTGACGCGAATGACATGGCGGCGGATCGTGGTCACGGTGCCTCGGCGAGCACGGGAACGTCGAGGGTGACCTTCCCATGGACCTGGAACGAGAGCGTGACCGAGATCGTGTCGCCCTCGGCCAACGGCTTGGCAACATCGAACAGCATGACGTGGTAGCCGCCCGGCTCGAGCACGAGCGGGGTGTTGCCGACGATGTCGATGCCCTCGACCGGGCCCATCTGCATCTCACCGCCGGCAGCGCTGCTGTCGGAGGTCATCGTCATGGTCTGGTGCATCTCGGCCTTCGCCGCCACGGTCGCGTCGACTTCGACGCCCGTGAGGCGATCGTTGACTGCGCTGACGACGGTGAAGTACACGGCCGTGTTCTTCGCATCGGCGATGGTGGCGCGGGCCCACTGGCCGGTGACACCGAGCTGGCCGATGGTGCTCTCGGGCGGGGTCTTGACGCCCTGCGACACGCCATCGCTGCCGCACGCCGTTGCGCCGATCGAAAGGAGGCCTACGGCGAGCAGTGTTCCGGCGACGCGGCGAACGCGGAGGGTACGAGCGGGGGAAGTGAGGTTCATGCGCATACCGTTCATGTCGTCCAGTGTGGTTGTTGAGTTCCCGAATGCGTGGGGACCTTGGCACAGGTCTATCTGGGACCATGGTCCTTCGCTCGGCGATTCGAGCCAGCGCACATCGAATGGGTCGATCGACCCGGGTGCTTGCCTTCGTCGTCACACCCCCTGAGTACGGTGACGTCCATGGACGCGATCGAGGGGCGGTGGCAGGTGGAGCAGGTCTTCGCCATCGCGCCACGCCCTGATGCACTGGTGGCCGCCGAGTCGATGGCGGTACCCGATCGCTGGGTGGGCACGGGTTGCGACGGCCAGCGGGTGTGGGGGCGCTGCATCGGTACCGGCTCCGAGCCCTACGAATGCGTGGTGCAGCACGCTGCGGCCGCCACGTGGTGCGCCTGCCCCAGCCGGTTGCGGCCCTGCAAACACGCCCTGGGTTTACTGCTGATGTGGGTGCGCGGCCAGGTGGCAGAGGGCCAACTCCCTCGGTTCGCCGAGGGTCGCGTGGCCGACCCGGTGCCGGTTGCCGATCCAACGCCTGCGCCCGTCGCCCCGGAGGCGTCATCGGCTGCACCGCCGCCAAGCGCCCCGCCCGAGCGCGACCTCACGGGGTCGCGCGACGAACGCATTGCCCGCATGGCAGCGGGCCTCACCGAACTCGACCGCTGGCTCGACGACCGCGTGCGTACCGGGCTGGCCGACCCGGCCCTGGGCCAGTACCGCACCTGGGACCAACTGGCCGCCCGATTGGTGGATGCCCAGGTGGGGGCCCTTGCCAACCGTGTGCGTCGGCTTGCTGGCGTCGTGGGTTCGGGGCCCGACTGGCACCAGCGCGTGTTGGCAGAAATGGGTCTGCTGCACCTGCTCGCGCAGGGCGGGCGTCGATTGCCCGAACTGGCGCCGGGCCTCGCCGACTCGGTTGCTGCGGCCATCGGTTGGCAGTTGCGCCAGGCGGAGGTGTTGCAAGGTGTGCCGCACACCGATCACTGGATGGTCATGGGCCGCAGCGATGTGCGTGAAGACCGCATCGAGGTCCGCCGGGTGTGGCTCCGCGGGCGGGAGTCGCAGCGCTGGGCGATGGTGTTGTCGTTCGCTGCGTACCAACAGAGTCTCGACACCTCGCTGGAGGTGGGTACCGAGGTGCACGCCGACCTGTTTCGTTACCCCGGTGCGGTGGGGTTGCGGTCCATCATCGGTCAGCGGCACGAGGAACCCGTCGCAGCGCCCGAGGTCGAGGCGCTCAGCCTCACGGAGGCGTGCGCCCAGGTCGGCGACCTGCTGTGCCTCGAACCGTGGCTTGAGCGGGTGCCGGTGTGCCTGCGGGCGGCGCCGGCGCGCCACGAGGGCCGCTGGGTGCTCTCCGATGCCGAGGGCTCGTTGCCCGTGGCGGCCGATGCGTCGGGCATCGGCCAACTGTTGGCGTGCAGCGCGGGTGGCATCGTGCCCATCACCGCTGAATGGACCCCTTCCGGCCTGGTTCCGCTCACGGTGCATCTCGCCGACCGGGCGGTCGACATCGGTCCGGTTGCTGATTCGTCGTTCGTGAGGTCGGCGTCATGAGCGCGGTGGCCGACTATTGGGACGAACTGGTCACCACCGCGTTGCTGGGCACCGATCGACGCGAGCCGCCTGCCGCGCCGCTCGGCGGCCTCAGCGACCTGGCCGCCGATGCCGCCCTGCCCACGGCATCGCAACAACTCCTGCAGCAGGTTGCTGCCACGGTGGCGGTGCGGCGGGCGGGTTTGCTGCCGGCAGCGCCGGTCGCGCTTCCAGCAGGGCCCGAACCTGACCCGCGCCCCACCACGCCGCCCAGCGCATCGGTCACGTGGCGTCGCGTCATCGACGAGTGGGCGGTGCTGGAAGACGAGTGGGTGCTTGCGGTGCTCCGACAGCAGTGGCGGCTTGCGCCGGAGCTCGTGCCCTCCTTGTTGGCCCGGCATCGCTCCGACGCCACCCGACACGCGCGAGTACGCGCGGCCGCAGGGCCGTTGGCCGACTGGATGATCGACTGGTCGCCGCGCCTCGGCTGTGCCGCGAAGCAACGGGTCGTCCCCGAGTTGCTCGCCGAACTGCCGGAACTGCCGATCACCCCCGACCTCGTGTCGCTGTTGGCGGCACCCACCGAGCGGGTGGTGTCGGTGCTGTGCGACGGGCTGGCCACCGGACGCCTGGCGGTGGGGCTGAAGCCCATTTTGGTGAACCTCGTCGCCCGCGTGCAGCCGATGGTGTTGCCTGCGCTGGCCGAGCACCTGCGGCGGCTCACTACCACCACCTCGAACTCGCTCGGCCTTTCCTACGCACTGGCCGACCTTGCCCACCTTCGCCATCAGATGCTCACCGAACTGGAGCCCGTATGACCTCGCCCGCCACCGTCTTGCGTCCGCACGCCGAGCAGGAGTTCGCCCACGAACTCGCTGCCATCGCCGCCGTCGACCAACGCGAACGCCCACCGAGCTGGCACCTGTCGCCGTGGGCGGTGGTCACCTACGTGCTCGGTGGCACCCTGGCCGATGGCACCGTCATCACGCCGAAGTACGTGGGCCAGCGTCGACTCGTCGAGATCGCCGTGGCCACGCTGGCCACCGACCGGGCGCTGCTGCTCTTGGGCGTACCGGGCACGGCCAAGACCTGGCTCAGCGAGCACCTTGCCGCTGCCATCAGCGGCGACTCCACGCTGCTGGTGCAGGGCACGGCAGGCACCACCGAAGAGCAACTGCGCTACGGCTGGAACTACGCCCGTCTACTGGCCGAGGGCCCATCGCCAGCCGCGCTGGTGCCCAGCCCCGTGTATCGGGCGATGGAGCGCGGGTCCATCGTGCGGGTGGAGGAACTCACGCGCATGTCGGGCGATGTGCAGGATGCGTTGGTCACCGTGCTCAGCGAGAAGACGCTTCCGTTACCCGAATTGGGTGGGGAGGTGCAGGCGGTGCCCGGCTTCAACCTCATTGCCACGGCCAACGATCGTGACCGCGGTGTGAACGACCTCTCTGCGGCACTGCGCCGTCGATTCAACACCGTGGTGTTGCCGTTGCCCGCCGACGCGGAGGAAGAGGTGGCCATTGTCGAGCGCCGCGTGGCTGAGTTGGGTGTGGCGCTGCGCCTGCCCAGCGTGCCCGCCTCCGATCAGGAGATCCGACGCGTGGTCACGGTGTTCCGCGAGTTGCGCAGCGGCGCCACGGCCGACGGGCGAGTGAGCCTGAAGGTGCCCAGCGGTTCGCTCAGCACCGCCGAGGCCATCAGTGTGGTCACCAACGGCGTGGCCCTGGCGGCGCACTTCGGTAATGGCACGCTCAGCGCTGCCGATGTGGCGGCGGGCATCATCGGTGCCGTAGTGAAAGACCCGGTGCACGACTCGGTGGCGTGGCGTGAGTACCTCGAGGCCGTGGTGCGCGACCGTGCCGGCTGGGACGACTTCTACGAGGCCTGCCGCGCGCTGTGAGCGAGGTGAGGCTGCTGGGCATTCGCCATCACGGCCCGGGCTCGGCCCGGTCGGTCGTTCGCGCCCTCCAGGCCTTTCAGCCGTCGGTCGTGTTGGTGGAGTTGCCCGCCGATTGTGAGCGGGCGCTCGACTGGGTGGGGCACGAGCAACTCCAACCCCCCATTGCCTTGCTCGGACACGTGGCCGATCAGCCGCAGCGGGCAGCGTTCCTGCCGTTCGCCTCGTTCAGCCCCGAGTGGCAAGCCTTCACGTGGGCGCAGCAGCACGGTGTGCCGGTGCGGGCAATGGATCTTCCGCTCGCGCATTCGCTCCTCGACGTGCGCGACGACATGTTGCAGTTGGCGGTGCCGCCGGTCGACGACCCGCTCGGCTCGCTGGCAGCGGCGGCGGGCGACCCCGACCCCGAACGTTGGTGGGACGACGTCATCGAGCATCGGGGCGATGGCGAGCCAGCGTTCGAGGCTGTTGCCGAAGCCATGGCAGCGGTACGCGGCAGTGGTGAGGCTGCATCGGTGCGCGAGGCACAGCGAGAGGCCCACATGCGCAAGGTGCTGCGCGCTGCCGAGGCGGAGGGGCACGAACGCATCGCCGTGGTGTGCGGAGCATGGCACGTGCCGGCATTGCAGGCGCCGCTGCCGTCGGCGAAGGCCGATGCCGCCACGTTGCGCGGGCTGCCGAAGGTGAAGGTGGCGGTCAGTTGGGTGCCCTGGACCCATCGTCGGCTCGCCAGCACCACGGGCTATGGCGCCGGTGTGCGCAGCCCCGGCTGGTACGACCACGTGTTCCGTCACCCCGGGCCCGCCGGGGTGAGCGTGTGGTTCGTGCAGGCGGCCCGCCTGTTGCGCGACCGCGGCATGTCGGCGTCGCCCGACCACCTCATCGCTGCCACCCGGGCTGCCACGGCGTTGGCGGCGCTGCGCGATCGTCCGCGTCCCGGCCTCGCCGAGGTGCTCGATGCTGCCGACACGGTGATGGCTGGTTCCACCGGGCTGGCCCTCATCGAACGCGAGCTCATCGTCGGCGATGCCATCGGTGAAGTACCCGATGATGCACCCCAGGTGCCGCTGGCACGCGACCTCGCAGCCCAGCAGCGAGCAGTGCGTCTGAAGCCCACCGCCGATGTGAAGGTGGTGGAACTCGACGTGCGCACGCCCAACGCCCGCAACCGCTCGGTGCTGCTGCATCGGCTGGCGGCGCTGGGCGTGCCGTGGGGGACGGTGGAGGAAGGTCGTGGCTCCAGCGGCACGTTCCGCGAGACCTGGCAGCTCTGCTGGGAGCCCGAGCTCACCATCCGGCTCATCGAACTCTCTTCCCATGGCACCACGGTGCGCGCCGCTGCCGCCCATCGTCTGCTGGAACTTGCCGAGGGCGCGACGGCGCTGGCCGATCTGGTGCGGGTGCTCGACCAAGCGTTGCTGGCCGACCTTCCGGAGGTCGTGCAGCCGGTGGTGGGCATGGTGGAGGCACACGCGGCTCACGACCCCGATGTGGTGCAGGTCATCGACACGCTCGGGCCACTGGCGCGGGCGATGCGCTACGGCGACGTGCGTGGCACGGATGCCTCGTCACTGCGACGGGTGTTCGACGGTCTGGTGGTGCGGGTGCTGGCCGGCACCGTGGTGGCGTGTCGCTCGCTCGCCCCCGAGGCAGCGGCTGCGATGGTCGAGCGACTGGCAGCGGTGCAGCACGCACTGGGGTTGGTCGACCATCCGGCCCGCAGAGCTGAGTGGCCCGCCGTGCTGACCCTCGTGGCCGAGCGCTCCGACGTGCACGGCCTCGTGCAGGGTCGGGCTGCGCGCCTGTTGCACGATGGCGGCGCATGGAACCGGGCGCGCGTGAGCACCCGTTTGTCGCGAGCGCTGTCGGTGGGTGCCACGCCGGCGCATGGGGCGGCCTTCGTGGAGGGCTTCCTGGCCGGCAGCGGCACTGTGCTGGTGCACGACAGCGAACTGTTGGAGGTCATCGACACGTGGGTGTCGGGCCTCACCCCTGATTCGTTCGATGCCACCATGCCGCTGCTGCGCCGCACGTTCGGTGGTTTCGAACCGGCCGAACGGCGCCAACTCGGCCTGCTGTTGGCCGACGAAGCCCCAGCGCGAGGAACCGGCTTCGGCGACGAGGTGCATCCCGAGCGGGCCATCGCTGCGCTGGCCACGGTGCGGCAACTGTTGGGGGTGGTGTCGTGAGCGATCCGCAGGCACGGGTGAGCCCGGCCGAGCGCAACCGCCGCTGGCGGATGCTGCTGGGTGGCACGGGCGACGACGGTGAGGGTGGCGGGGGAGTGATGGCCGCTGCGCTGGAAGGCAACGACGTGCGGATCGACGCCGCGCTGGCCGCCGTGTACGACACCAAGGAGGGCGCTCGCCGTGCCGGCGGGCGAGCCGGCGGTCTCGGCAAGTCGGCACCTGCCGTGGCCCGGTGGTTGGGCGATATCCGCCGCTACTTCCCGGCACCGGTGGTGCAGGTGCTGCAACGCGACGCCATCGACCGACTGCAACTGCGTCAGTTGTTGCTCGAGCCCGAGATGTTGCAGGCGGTGGAAGCCGATCTGCATTTGGTCACGTTGCTCGTGGAGCTCAACAAGCTGTTACCCGACGCCACCCGAGCCAGTGCCCGCCATGTGGTGGCCACGGTGGTCGAGCAGCTCGAGCGTCAGTTCGCGTCGCGCACCAAGCAGGCGGTGCACGGCGCGCTGGCTCGATCGCAACGCACCCGTCGTCCCCGGCACGCCGACATCGACTGGGGTCGAACCATTCAGGCCAACCTGCAGCACTACCTGCCGCAGTACGGCACCGTGGTGCCCGAACGTCTCGTGGGCTACGGCCGTCGTCAGCGCAGCCTGGCCCGCGATGTCATCGTGGCCATCGACCAGTCGGGCAGCATGGCCGACAGCGTGGTGTATGCGGCCGTGTTCGGTGCCGTGCTGGCATCCATGCCGGCGCTCAGCACGCATGTGGTGGCGTTCGATACGGCGGTTGCCGATCTCACGCCAGTGCTACACGATCCGGTGGAGGTGTTGTTCGGCGTGCAGTTGGGTGGCGGCACCGACATCGCTCAGGCGGTGGGCTACTGCCAGTCGCTGGTCACCCGACCCGCCGAGACGCTGCTCGTGTTGGTCACCGACCTGTTCGAGGGTGGCAACAGCGCGCTGCTGCACGACCGGGTGGCCATGTTGCGCCAGTCGGGCGTCACGGTGCTGGTGCTGCTGGCGCTCAGCGACGAGGGTGCGCCCGCCTACGACCGCCATGAGGCGGCTGCGTTGGCGGCGCTCGGGGTGCCCTCCATGGCGTGCACACCCGATGTGTTTCCCGATCTGCTTGCCGCAGCGTTGGAGGGCCACGATCTCGCTCGTTGGGCGAACGAGCACGGCCTGCACACCGCTGCGGCGCCCACCTGACGCGGGCTACAGTCCCGAGCCATGGACCCGCTGTACGGCCCACCTGCGGTACCCGATCGCCCAACGCGTCGCGCGTTCCCCACGGTCGGTCTGGCCACCACGGTGACGGCACTCGGCGGTGTGCTGGCCGTGGGCTCGTTGGTGAGCGCCTGGCTCACCACGTCGAACACCGCGTACTACGGCTACGTGCAGGTCGTCAGCGACGGCCCCTCGCCCGACATCACGTTCTCCGCCCGAGCGCAGGTGTTCCTGCAGAACGTCACCGGCAACCTGGCGTGGTCGCTGCTGGTGGTGGCCGCCGGCCTCGCCGTGCGTGCGCTCGCCACTCGCCCGGCCGCCGTGGTGCTGCCCCCGCCACCGCCTGCGCCGGCGCTGCCGGAATCGCCTGTGGAGTTACCCGACCGCGCAGTAGCGCCACTCAGTCAGGTGGTACTAGTGGAACCCGGCGCCGACGACGCCATCTGGCGCCGCTAACCATCCGAGTCGCACGTAACCATCCGAGTCGCACGTAACCATCCGAGTCTGGACTCGCATACGGGATGCGAGTCCAGACTCGGATGGGGTGCGAACGGGTCAGTTCTTCTGGGTGCCGACCTTGAGGTCCTTGAACGGCGACGTGCTGTCGATGCCCAGGTCCTTCGGGAGGCCGAGCACGCGCTCGCCCACGATGTTGCGCATCACTTCGTCGGAGCCGCCGGCGATGCGACCACCGGGGGTTCCGAGGATGAGCTGGTTCCATGCGTAGGTGCCCCACTCGCCGGAATCGGCGACCAGCTTCACACCGAGGATCTTCGAGACGAAGTCGCACAGGCGCAGCGAGTTCAGGGTGCCGGCGAGCTTGGCGATGCTCATCT
>CANHST010000026.1 GCA_947463235.1 Acidimicrobiaceae bacterium | reverse complement strand
GGCCATCGGCAGCATCATCAGCGCGCTGATCGTGCTGTACTTCATCTTTGGCACCGACAAGGCCAAGGCCTACTTCGCCAAGAGCTGAACCCGAGTGGGTGGCGGGTGTGTCCGCGAAGGACACACCCGGTGTCCGCGACGCCCCAGCGGGTTATACCCCGCGGGCGGCGTTACCGAACTTGGTGTACTGACCGCGGAACACCAGGCGTGCCGTCCCCGTGGGCCCCGAACGGTGCTTGGCCACAATGAGTTCCGCCGACGCCTTGTCGGGCGAGTCGCGGTTGTAAATCTCGTCGCGGTACAGGAACATCACCACGTCGGCGTCCTGCTCGAGCGAGCCAGACTCACGTAGGTCGGCCAACATCGGGCGCTTATCGGCGCGGCTCTCCAGTGTTCGACTGAGCTGGCTGAGCGCAATGATCGGCGTCTGGAGTTCACGGGCGAGGATCTTCAGGCCTCGGCTGATCTCGCTGACCTCCAACTGACGGTTCTCGGCGTTGGCGCCACCGCTCATCAGCTGGAGGTAGTCGATCATGATCAGGCCGATGCCGCCACTGCGCGCCTTCAAGCGCCGCGCCTTGGCACGGATCTCCATCACCGTCACCCGCGGGTTGTCGTCGAGGAACAGCGGGATGCCTTCGATGCGGTTGATCGCCCGACCGATCTTCGACCAATCGGGCTCCTGCAGGCGGCCGGTGCGCAGCTTCTGACTCTCCACCTCGGCCTCGCTGGACAGGATTCTCTGGGTGAGTTCGGCGTGGCCCATTTCCAAGGAGAACACCAGCACGGGCTTGTGGGTGGTCTTGGCCACGTTGAGGGCGATACCGAGACCGAGTGCCGTCTTGCCCATGGCAGGACGCGCACCGATGATGTTCAGGGTGCTCGGCTGTAGACCCGACAGCAGTTCGTCGAGGTCGTTGTACCCCGTGGGCACACCGGTGATGGAATCGCCGCGCTCGAACGTGGCCTGGAGTTCGTCCATTGCTTCGGGCAACAACTCCGAAAGCGGCCGGGTGGAATCCACCACCCGGTCTTCGGCCACCTCGAACACCTTGGTCTCCGCCTCGTCGAGCGCCTTGGTGACGTCGTCGGGCTCCATGTAGGCGAGCTCGGTGATCTCACCCGCCACGCTGATGAGCTTGCGCAGCATTGCGGTGTCCTGCACGATCTTCGCGTAGCGGTGTGCATTGGAGATGGCCGGCGTGGCGTTCTGCAGTTCGTTCAGCGCCTGGGCGCCACCGATGTCGTCGAGCAGGCCGTTGCGACGCAGTTCGTCGCTGACCGTCACGATGTCGACGGCATGGCCATTCGCCATCAGACCGCGGATGGCCTCGTAGATGTGCTGGTGCGCCGGCTTGTAGAAGTGCTCCACGCGCATCTGCAGTTCGGCCACCTGGCCGACCACATCGCGCGAGAGCAGCAGCGCACCGAGGAGGCTTTCCTCTGCGTGCAGGTTGTGTGGCGGCACCCGCGACTCGATACGTCGGGAGGAGGAACTGCGGTCGTTGCGGACGTCGGACATGATGCACCTACCTTGCCGGTTCGGGCTTGTGGATCGCTAGAGGGCACTTCCTGGGGACGAGCCTGTGGACAACCGAATAGTTGCGGGCGCAACACAGCCCCGGGCACCTGCCAAGGGCAGGTACGCCGGGGCTGTGGACAACCCTGTGGGGAACCCCCGGGCAATTACTTTGCGAGCACCTCGAGGGTGATCGGGAACTCCACGTCGTGGTGCAGCTTGGCCGACACCTGGTGGGTACCCGTGGTCTTGATGTGCTCGACATGCAGCTTGCGACGATCGAGGTCGATGTGCGCCTGCTCGTGGATGGCCGCAGCCACATCGGCAGCGGTGACCGAACCGAACAGTCGACCCTCGGCGCCGGCCTTCACCTTGATGGTGATGGTGGTGGAGACGAGCTTCGACGCCACAGCCTGGGCGCTCTCGCGGTCCTGGGCATCGCGCAGATCGCGTGCACGGCGCATGGCCGTTGCCTGCGACACCGCACCATCGGTGGCAGTGAAGGCATGACCCTTCGGCAGGAGGAAGTTACGGGCATGGCCCTCGGACACCTCGACGATGTCGCCGCGCTTGCCGAGACCCTTGAGGTCGGAACGAAGAATGACCTTCATGACTCAGGCCTCCCCATCTTCGGTGCCATCGGTGGTCTCGATCTCGTCGGTCTCGATTTCCTCGACCTCGGTGCCCTCAACCTGGCTCTGCTGGACCTGATCGCGGTCGGCACGCGGGCCGCGCTCGCCGCGCTCGCCGTCGCGACCGCCACGACCCGTACGGGTCTGGGCGACGCGCTTGGTGTACGGCATGAGCGCCATCTCACGCGAGTTCTTGATCGCGTTGGCGATCTCGCGCTGCTGCTGGACGCTGTTGCCGGTGACACGGCGGTTGCGGATCTTGGACCGGTCGCTCACGAAACGGGTGAGCAGGTTGACGTCCTTGTAGTCGATGAACTCGACCTTGTCGGACACCAGGATGCTGGTCTTCTTCTTGATCTTCTTCGGGTTCGCGTCCTTGGAGGACCGAACCTTGCTGTTCTTCTTGCTGGTCATTGTGGATCTTTCTCGAATACTCGAACTGGGTGTCAGAAGGGTTCTTCGTCGCCGTACACCGGGTCGGGTGCACGGTTGAAGCTGCCACTGCCACTGCCGCCGCCTTGGCCACCACCGCCGCCGCCCTGACCGCCATCACGAGCGATGCGCTCGATCTCGGCGCGAGCCCAACGGAGTGAGGGACCGATTTCGTCGGCAATGATCTCGACCACCGAACGCTTCTCGCCTTCCTTGGTCTCGTACGAGCGCTGCTCGAGTCGACCGGTGACGATGATGCGGTTGCCCTTGGTGAGTGACGCCGCAGCGTTCTCGCCAAGAGTGCCCCAGGCGACCACGTTGAAGAACGAGGTCTGTTCCTGCCACTCGTTGTTCACCTGGTACCGGCGGCTGACGGCGAGACCAAAGCTGGCCTGGCCGCGCCCACCAGTGGTGAAGCGGAGTTCGGGATCGCGGGTGAGGTTGCCCACGAGGGTGACGGTGCTGTCGGCCATGTGGCTGCTCCTTCGGAAGTGGCGTGCTACGCCGGTGAGGTCAGGCTGCGACCGTCAGGCCGCGGCGAGCTGCCTCGGCATCCGGAAGACGCAGCAACTTGTGGCGGACGACATCGTCAGCGATGCGGAAGGTGCGCTCGAGTTCATTGAGCGAACCACCGGGGGCCACCAGGTTGAACACCACGTAGTAGCCAAATTCCTTCTTGTTGATGGGATAGGCGTATTGACGCTTGCCCCACCAATCAGGCTTGCCATGCACGGTGCCGCCGGCCTTGGTGATGCCATCAGAGATGGTCTTCACCCAGCCTTGAGCCACGGGCTCGTCGAGATCACCTTCGAGGATGACCATGAGTTCGTATGCACGCATCATGCGTGTGATTCCTCCCTTCGGACCCGGGGGCTTCCCGGGGCCCCGGAATGGGGCAGGGCCAATATGACCTGGCAAGTGTAGCGGCGAATCGAAACGTCCACGTCGGGGAGTGTGTCAGAGGGGTGTGACAGGGTTTCGGCCGCAGCACATCGCAGCCACCCATCATTGCGACACGTCCGGGCAGATCTGTCGTTCGGGGCCTCTGGGCTACGTTGGGCGGTCGATGGAACTCATCCAGTGGATCGACGCCGACTTCGAAGCCGTTTGCTCGAAGTTCTCCGGCTCCGTCATCGCCCTCATCCCGCAGGATCGCTGGCATGAGCAGGTCGACAACGGCGGCACCACCGTGGCTGGTCTCCTGCTCCATGTGGCCCGGCACCAGGACCTCGCCGTGCAGGTGGCCATCCAGGGCCGAGCACCCATCTTTGCCACGCATCGCTCCGAGTTGGGTTTGGCCCAGGCCCACGACGGCGTCGGTCTGTCCGAGGCCGAAGACCAGCAGGCAACCGCACTGATGCCCAGTGTCGCCCTCGTGCAGTACGTGGAAGCCGTCTTCGACGCCACACGTGATTGGCTACGGCAGTTGAGTCCATCGGCGCTCGATCACACACCCGACACGAGTGGTCACCTGGAAGGCCACGCAGGTATCAGTGTCGATGAGTTTCCTTGGCTGCACCGAATGTGGGGCAACCGGCCCACGTGGTGGCTGGTGCAATGGCCGGTCATCGGCCACGGCAACGCCCACGTCGGCGAGGGCATCAGCATCCGAAACCGGATGGGCCTCAGCCCGTTCTGACGTCGCGACTGGGTAGCGCCCGAACGTTCGACCGTGCGGCGGCGGCTGCGTTCTCTTCGAGGAAGGCTGCGAACTCCACCATCGACATCGGCGGGGCGATGTGGAAGCCCTGGCCGAAGCCGCAGCCCAACTCCAACGCCGCCGACACCTCGGGCAGGTTCTCGAGGCCCTCGGCCACCACATCGATACCCAGCGATTCCGCCACGCCGACGCAGGCCGACACGATGGCCCGGTTCACCTTGTCGCGTTCCAGGTGCATCATGAAGGTGCGGTCGATCTTCACTGCCTGCACCGGCAAGCGGCGCAGGTACAGCAGCGAGGCCTGGCCAGTTCCGAAGTCGTCGATGCCGAACTTCACGCCCAGGGCATGCAGTGCACCCAGGTTCTCCAGCACCACCGGGCCCGGTGCCACCAGGCCGCGTTCGGTGATCTCCAACTCCAGCATCGTCGGCGATGCGCCCGTGGCGATGAGTGCGTCTTCCACCATCGGAATCAGCGCCGGGTCGCCGGCCAAGGTGGGCGGCAGGTTCACGGCCACCCGCAGACCGGGAGGAGGTCCGGCGTTCATCCACTCTTCGAGCGCCCGACGAAGAATCCACGACGTGAAGCGCGGCGCCAGGGTGGATTCCTCCACCTCTGCCACGAACCGAGCCGGTGGCATCCGACCGATGGTGGGGTGGTTCCAGCGCACGAGTGCTTCGGCACCCACCACCTTGCCGGTGGCCAGATCGATCTGCGGCTGATACTCCACGAACAGTTCGTCGTTCGACAGCGCGGCATCTACTTCGGCCAACAACTCCACGCGGGCAACCGGGCCGTCATCGACGGCGGGCTGCCACACGAACGAGGGAGCGTGGCGACGGCGGGCCGTCCAGGCGGCCGACTTGGCACGCATCACCAATGTGTCGGCGTCGCGACCGTGCATCGGCGTGAACGCCAGCCCGGCCGACACCTCCACGTGCAATCCGACTCGGTCGATCATCACCGGTCGAGCCATCGACGCAGCGACCGAGTCGGCGAACTCGGTCATCGCACCGCGGTCGGCGACATCGATCACCAACGCGAAGCTGGTGCCGGTGAGTTGCGCCAAGAAGGGCTCTGCGCCGGCCACCGATGCATACCGCTTGGTGGCCATCTTCAGTCGGCGCTGTACCTCCGACATCACGCGGTCGGCTGTGGCGAATCCGTAGCTGCGCTGCACGGCTTCAACATGGTCCACCTCGAACACCATCACGGTCAACGAACGGCGATGCAGGAGCAGATCGCCGAGCTTCTGGCCGAGATGAAGGTCGAGTCCGCGGCGGTTGGGAAGACCCGACACCGGGTCGTGACGAGCAAGACGCTCGAGCAGCGATGCCTCTGCACGCAGTCGGCTGACGTTGCGGAACGCTGCGATCCGGCGCTCGCCCGCGTACGACACCGCAACGTCGAAGATGGATCCATCCGGCGTGGTCATGGTGACGCCGTGCGAGAACTCTGACCCGCTCGAGAGTGTGGCGGTCGTTTCCGAGTCCAGCGTGAGTTCCGACAGCGGGCGCGGGGCACTGAGGGGCTCCGTGAGGCCGAACACTCCGATGCCGGCGGCGTTCACGTAGACCACCGTGGTATCCGCTCCCTCGCCAGCGAGCAGCAACACCGGGTCGGTGATGGCATCGACGGAAGTTCGGAACTGCTCCTCCGCCGCGGCGGTGCGCTCCAACGCCTCATGAAGGTGCGTCACGTCGGACGAGATCACCATCGTCGAGGTCGAGCCGTCGGCGTGCGACATCAGCCGCGTGCGGAACAGATACCGGCGGCGGCTGCCGTCGGGCCGTTCGAGATCGACGAGTTGTTCATCGGGGGTGGTACCCGTTCGAAGGAACTCGCCGAGTCGCTGCATCGCCACCTTGGTGCCATCCATGCGATACCACGTGTGCCCGAACTCACCCAACCGGCCACCCACCAACGAGTCCGGGTCGGAAAGACCCGCCATCGCGACTGCGGCTGCATTCACCGACTGGATCACGCCATCCGGGGAGAGCACCAGGATGCCGTCGGTCATCGAGTCGAACATCGTCGTCAGCTGTTGGGTCCTTGCCTCCAGTGCCCGACGAGCCAGTTCCAGCTCGGTTCTGTCGATGGCCACGGTGAGGAGATGGTTGCCGACCCGACGCGCCTGGATCTCCAAGAGCGCTACCACTCGACCCGGCAAGGGTTGCACGAGGTTGTCGACCACCAGTTCATGCACGTCGCCGCGAGGGTCGAACCATGCTGCCCGATAGAGATCCAGCACCAGATTCACTTCCGGATCACTCGGCCAGATTTCCGACGATTTCCGCCCCCGGTGCGGTTCGGGACGGGGATCCAGCAACTCGGCGACGCTGTTGGCGAACTCCACCCTCGTGTCGACGAGCTGGCCGGTCTCGTCGAACAGTGGTGTATGAAGATGCATCGGTTGCGCCATCAAGTCAACCGTCATCTGCAACTGGTCGGCCAGCTCGCGGAGCTCCTGCTCGCCCGTTCGATCCAGCCCGACCTGCACGATGTCGTCGCCCAGGCGGAAGGTCTCCACCTCGTGCAATCTCGTGCCAGCGGCACCCAGAGCGTGGCCGCGCACGACCTCGTAGCGATGCACGCCTCCGGACCACGCCTTGGTGGCGGCGTCAAGCGCCAACTCTGGCGCAACGAACGATCCGTTCGCCACCACGCCGCGCCCCGGGCTGAGTTCGGGGTTCTGTTCCAGTGCCACTCGGTTGGCGTCGATGACCACCAGTTCCGCCACCGCTCCATCGATGAACACCGGCGAGCACACCAACACTGGCTGCGTGAGATGCTGGAACAGTTCGCGTCGACGCTGATGGGATCGTTCCGCCTCCCTCGATGCCGCCAGTTCGTCGGTGCGATCGAGGAGTGTGATCATCAACAGATCACCGAGGCGCTCCAAGGTGACGTTCAGGTAGAGCAGGCGACCGGAGAGTGACTCGAGATCGACGGCCTCAGCGACCGGGCCTTGGGTCACCCATGCCCGCCTCATGAGTTGGCGAGCGACCTCGAACCGAATGTCGTCGGCCAACATCTTGCTGCCGACCGTTGCGTTCAGTAGCGCCGATGCGCGCGGGTTGACGTACTCCACGGTGGCGCCGGTGCTCAGTTCGCCGTTGTCCTGCCAAGGACGAATGACCATCACTGCCACCGGCAAATGGTCGAGGGCGGCGCGCAACACATCGGGCAGACCAGCCGGCTGATCAACGGCCGGCTGACCTCGCAGCACCTTCGGTTTCGTGTGCATCGTCACCCCGCTCGCTGCTGTCGGATCATCCAAGGTCGATCTGCTCGTCTGTTGAACAGTGTCTGATGGAATCAGTGTGTCGTACGTCGGGGAGTGTTGCCAGAGTGTTTACCCGATCGTTCACGAATCGTGACCTCAGCGCCACCGAGCGTGCTGAGCGGGATCGGGGTGAACACTGATGGCGGTGACGTCCCCGTGGCGGGTTCTCGTGTCGGTCAGCGTCGAGCCCAATCACCGTGCTCGAGATGACGCACCAGCAGTGCATCCTCGCCGCACTCGTAGGCCCACGCGGCATGGCCGCTCTCGCTACGCACCACCACTCGCCGATACAAGCCCCGCACAGCACCCTCCACTTCATCGAGGTGAGCGAGAGCCTGCGACCGCTGCGTGAGTTCGTAGATGCGACCGGTGATGCGGCCGGATCCACCGAACCGGGCAGCCGGATACTCCAAGCCCGTGTCGTAGACGTCGCCGGCGACGAACGTGTCGATGCCGTCACCCAGCACGTAGGGCTCGAGGTGACGCCAGCGCACCTCGCCGGGCCGCAAAGTGCCGTACACGAACAGGTGACGCACCTCGTCGTGCTCAACCCAGTCGTCCACGCTGCCGTCGTTCGCGCTGCCGTCGTTCACGACGAGGGCACAGAAGATGAGGCCGCGCGCACCCGACGCGACCGACCCACCGGCAGCACACGCAGCAGGTGGTGCCAGCGGCACGACACGCACGCCTCCACCACATACGCCGTCAATTCATCGGGCCGAGCGTTCAGCGTGGCAAGTTCCTTTGCGGTGGACACCACACGCCCGTGCGAGGGCAACCGTGGGCCGAACACGTAGGTGATGAGCTTCAGTTCGGGCTGCTCGCAGATCGGACACGAGATGGTCGCCGACGAACCCACGTTGCGGGCAGCGCGAATCAGTTCGGGGTGCGCATCGCACACCTGGTCCTGGCGAAGACGGCCACGGTGGAACTCGTTGATCAGGTGGCGGCGCGACAGTCGGTGGTCCACTACGGCGCCGTTACCGCGCAGCGCTCCAACACCGAACGTCATGACCGGCAAGGCTACCGATGTTCATCACGGCCGTCTCATCCACCGAGCACCAGCCCTCGCGGGGCACACTAGGGAGATGAGCATCTGGTACGGCGCCAACGTCGCCGACGAGAACGAACTCCGTTTGTGCGGCGACGTGAACGGCAAGCGGGTCATCGAGCTGGGCATCGCACCCACTCCGAACGCCATCACCATGGCCTTGGCTGGTGCGAAATCCATCGCCCTCGACCCCGACCCGCAGGCGATCGCCGGTTTGCGGGCCGCAGCGACACGGAACGAGGTCTCCGTGGAGTGCCACCAGGGTGAGCTTGCCGATCTCGGTTTCGTCACCAGTGGCTCGGTCGATCTCGTCCTCGCCTCACACTCACTCGACGCGGTCGACGACCTGCCCCGACTGCTGCGCCAGGTGCACCGCGTGTTGAAGCCCGGTACCCCGTTCGTCGTTGCCCTGGCCCACCCGGTGGCCGCCATGCTCGGGCCCGACCACACCCTGCACTACGCGTATGGCGCGAACAGTCGATCGTTCAGTGAGCTGTACCTCGCCTTCGACCGCAGCAACTTCCGCATCGACACCATGTACGAGTTGAACGACCGTCGCAGCCGCGATGCCGTCTCGCCGTCGGTGCTCGTACTGCGCGCCCGCAAACAGGGCGACTGACACCTCCACACGAGCATCGCAGGCCGCCATCATCGGCGGAGTCTGATGGAGCTCCCGGCGAAGGGAACACCCGGTGCTATCCGGCGTTCTGGTCGCGCCACCACGCATCCAACCGGTGGCGGATCTCGGTGTCGCCGAGCATGCCTTCATCCAGGCGAATCTCCAGAAGGAAGGCCAGTGCCTTGCCCACCATGGGGCCGGGACGAATGTCGAGGTGGGCCATCACCTCGCCACCGTCGAGTTCGGGCCGAATCGAGGCCAACTCCTCCTGCTCCGCGAGCACGGCGATCCGAGCCTCGAGATCGTCCATTCGGCGAGACAACTGCAGCGCCTTACGTTCGTTGCGCGTGGTGCAGTCGCAGCGGGTGAGCACGTTCAGTTCCTGCAGCAGTGGGCCCGCATCGCGCACATAGCGGCGCACCGCCGAGTCGGTCCACCCCATCGAGTACGTGTGAAAGCGAAGGTGCAGCGCGACCAACTCGGTGACGGCCTCCACGTCGTCGTTGCTGTAGCGCAACGCCTCCATGCGCTTGCGGGTCATGCGCGCCCCCACCGCATCGTGGTGGTGGAAGGTGACGCCTTTGCCCTTCTGATAACCACGGGTGCGCGGTTTGCCCACGTCGTGGAACAACGCAGCCAGGCGCACACGACGGAAGTCGAACGGCGGCCGACCCTCGGGTTGCTCCGACAGGGGCCGCACGTTCTCCGCCACCGCCAGGGTGTGCGTGAGCACATCCTTGTGCTGATGAATGGGATCCTGTTCCAGCCGCATCATCGGCAACTCCGGCAAGAACTCGTCGGCGAGTCCGGTGTCGATGGCAAACCACAGACCCGCAGTCGGGTGCGGCAGGGTCATCAACTTGTCGAGCTCGTCGCGAATACGTTCAGCCGACACGATGGAGAGTCGGTCGTGCATCGAGCGCACGGCCTCCACCAACTCCGGCACCGGTGTGGCATTGAAGCGGGCGATGAACCGCGCCGCCCGCAGCATGCGCAGCGGGTCGTCACTGAAGCTGATCTCCGGGTCGAGCGGAGTGCGCAGGGTACGGGTCATGAGGTCGGCCGCACCGCCGTATGGGTCGACCAAGGTGGGCGAGTCGGAGGTGAGCTCCAACGCCATCGCGTTGAAGGTGAAGTCGCGGCGCGACAGGTCGTGCTCCACCTGGTCGCTGAACTCCACCTCCGGCTTGCGCGAGTCGTCGGTGTAGACCTCGGCGCGATGGGTGGTGATCTCGTAGTCGCGAACACCCTTCTTGGCTCCGATGGTGCCGAACCGCTCGCCCTGTGTCCAGACCGCGTCGGCCCAACCCTTCAGGACCTTCTTCACGGCGTCGGGGCGCGCATCGGTGGTGAAGTCGAAGTCGACCTCCGCAATGTCGGCTCCGGCCAACAGATCGCGCACGCTGCCGCCCACGAGGTACAGCCGAAGGCCTGCATCGCGGAACCTTGCCGTGAGCGGTGCGAGTTCGTCGAGGACTGTCTGGAACCTCGGAGGGATCACAGCAACCCTTCAGCTTCCCAGTACTCGCGGACGTGGTCGATGGCGGTCATGCCAGGACCGCCGGATGTGGCGGACTCGATGGGGGTACCGCCAATGCCGGCCATCTCACGCAACACCGTGGCCGAACTGTTCGCCAGTGCGTCGAGGTCGTACCCACCTTCGAGCATCACCAACCGCCGACCTTTTGGCACCAGGTTCAATACCCGGGCCGTGAGTGGCGCATAGTCGCCCGCAGCCAGACCCAACTCGGTGATGGGGTCGTCGCGGTGTGCGTCGAAGCCGGCAGAGATGAGCACCCACGTGGGGTCGAACGTGGCCAGCCGTGGCGCCACGAGGTGGTCGAACGCATACAGATACACATCGCCGGTGGCGCCCGGAGGTACCGGGATGTTCATCGTGAAACCGCGACCGGCACCCACCCCAACCTCGTCGTGTCGGCCGGTACCCGGGTACAGCGGCCACTGATGGATGCTGACGAACATCACGCGCGGATCATCGAAGAAGATGTCGTTGGTGCCGTTGCCGTGGTGGGCGTCGTAATCGAAGATCAGCACGCGCTCGCCCTGCGCTGCCAACGAGGCAGCCACCACCGCCACGTTGTTCACGAAACAAAAGCCCATGCTCTCCGCACTCGTGGCGTGATGACCGGGCGGTCGCACCGCGCAAAAGGCCGCGTCGCCACGCCCTTCCTGCAATTGCCGCACCGCGGTGAGGCCCGCGCCGGCCGCCAACACGGCCGCATTCCACGAGCCCGGGCTGGCGTAGGTGTCGGGATCCAGTCGACCGCCGCCCATGGCGCTGATGCCTTCGATCCGGTCGAGATACCGCTCGGGATGCACCCGTTCGAGATCTTCGCGGGTGGCGGGTTCGGGGTCCACCGGCACCAGTGCCTCATCGACCCCGGCATGGCGCGCACCGTCGAGGACCGCGCTCAGACGCTCCGGCCGCTCCGGGTGACGCGGCCCAGCCAGATGGTCGAGGTACGCAGCATGGGTGGCGAACAGCACGGTCACGGCGCGAACGCTAATCCGGCACCACGGCCGATCCCACCCCGAATGATCGCTGACGCCCTGCGGGGGCTCGCGCCCCTGCACACATGCCCGCCGGACGCTACCGTCGCGTCGATGATGCATGAGGCCCACCGGCACCCCACGGGGAACGGCACCGAGCCCATTGCGCTACCTCCCGACGGGTTGGTGCTGCGTGGCGCCAGCAATGTGAGCCGCGTTCGTGTCTGGCCATCACAGCCCTTCACCGCTCATCTCCTGATGTACCAGCAACAGCGACCGCCCACCGCCGAAGAGATCGAGTCGTGGTGCACCATGCTGGCTGGCAGAGGGTTTCGTTTCGTGCGAACCAGCGCGCTCGCCACTGCCGCCTCGCTACGCGTCGAGCGCGCAGGGTTTCACGTGATCCAAGAGCTCGTACTGCTGCAGCACGACGCACCCGCCGAGGCGCCCAAACCGAACCGTCGCACGAGCCGACTGCTTGCCGGGCAGCACGCAACCGTCGCCGGCGTGGACAGCGCCGCGTTCGGACCCGGTTGGTCGCTCGACGGCGCTGCCATTGCCGACACCTGTCGGGCTACCCCCCGACACCGCGCCCGGTCGGCCGGCGACCTTCGCGCCTACGCCGTGACCGGACGCGACGCCCGGCAGGGATTTCTCCAGCGACTGGCTGTGCACCCCGACCAACAGCGCCAAGGTCTTGGCCGTGCCCTGGCACTGGACTCCTTGCGGTGGTCGGCGCGGTGGCGCGCCACTCGTGTACTGGTGAACACACCCAACACGAACGAAGGGGCCCTCGCCCTGTACGAGTCCGTGGGATTCCATCGACTCTCCGACGGACTCCGTGTCTACGAACGGTCGCTCGCATGACGCTGCGCTCGACGATCCAGCACATCGGCTCACGTGCTGCCGCGGTCGCCGCCTGCGGCGTGGCCGTGATCGGGTTGGCCGCTCCCACCGCGCAGCCGGTCACGGCCGCAGCGCCACAGTTCGGTCTGATCAGCCAGACGTTCAACGTGCAGGCCGATGGCACCGTTCGCTTTCGGCTGTCGTTGCCCAAGGGTGTGCGGTTGCCCACCGATTTCGACCTGGCGGTCACTGCGTTCGTTCCTGTCACCACTCGGAAGTCCGTCGCCGAGGCCGAGAACGGTGTGGTGGGCAGCAGCGTCGACACCGTCACCCTCCTTCCGCTCGCGGTACCGCGGCCGGCAGCCGGCCAACTCGAGTTCTCGATACCGGTGGAAGTGACCACCAAGTCCGACGAGGCCCTCCAACTCTCCGGCCCAGGGCTGTACCCCGTGGCCGTGGAACTCCACGAGGGGTCGAATGTGCTGGCCGAGCTGCACACGTTCATCCACCGTGTGCCCTCTGCCGCCGAGCGGCCCGAAGACCCGTTACTCGTGGCGATCGCGATGAGCACGCAGACGCCCGTAACGATGAACGACGCCGCCGAGGTGCAGGTCGGACCAAGCGAGATCGGCGAACTCACCGCCCTGGCCGATCTGTTGGAGAAGGCGAAGGTGAGCGTGGCCGTGCGCGTACCGCCCAGCCTGCTGGCGGCACTGCCCGACCAGGGTGAGGCTGGCGTAGCACTCGCCGCCCGCCTGACCACTGCGCTGGAGCGCAACGAGTTGCTGTCCTCGCCCGTCCTTCCCCTCGATGCCTCGCAGGCCGCCGACGCCGGGCAGAGCGCCCTTTACACCCAGTGGCTGCGCGACGGCGAGGACACGCTGGCCGCTGCGGCGTCGGTTCCGGCGCAACGCACCGTCGTCATGGTGGACCATCAACTCAGCGAGCAGGGTGGCGTCTTGCTGCGCAACCTCGGCGCCCGCCTGTTGCTGCTACCGACTGGTGTGTACGACACGTTGCCGAACACTTTGGGCGGATTTACCGACACCACGCAATTGGTGCAGATCCAAGTGGCCGATGGCACCACCCTCGACGCCACGGTCGTCGACCGGATCGCCAGCACCCAACTCACACGAGTCACCACCACCCCGGTACTGACGGCCATTCACCAAGTCGCCGACCTGCTGGCCGCCCGGCAAGAGGTGGAAGACCAGGGCGGAGATCCTCGGCGACACTCCGTCACCCTGGCCACTCCCGAACTCGAGTTGCCGTCGGCCGCCGGTTTCGCCGCCTTCACGGAACTCCTTGCGAACACCTCAGGGCTTCAGCCCGCCACGCTCGACGACATCAGCATTCGCACCGATCAACTGCTCGGCCCAGAGGGACCGGTGGTGGTGAACCTGCCCACCACGGTGGACGGCGATCTGCAGCCGAGGATCGCGCTCCGCACCGCATTGGGGTTGGAGGCCGCGAGCACCTCCAGCATGCTGTCCACCACCGACCCGCGGCTGGCGGAGTGGACGCGCCTCATCGACGTGCTGCCCACCAGTGCCCTCACCGACGAGCAGGTGCAGGGCATCGCCGATGGGCTGCGGAGCGAGTTCGACACGCTGAAGCAGTCGGTCGTGGTGCCCGCCGGCTTCGCCTTCAATCTCACCGGCCACAGTGGCTCGGTGCCAGTCACGTTGCGCAACGAGGCCGACATCCCGTTGAAGGTGCGAGTGCGCATGACCTCGCCGAAGCTGATCTTCCCCGATGGCGACCAAACGGTGGAGATCCCGCCGCAGTCATTTCAAGAAGTGAAGATCAACATCGAGGCACGCACGAACGGAACCTCCGCTGTCACCCTGGAGGTCTTCACTCCATTGGGTGATGTGAGGTTGGCACCGGCCGTGCCCTTGACCGCCAGCATCACCAATCTGGCCGGTGTGGGCAACCTGGTCACCGGCGCAGCACTGCTGGTGCTGCTCACGTGGTGGGTGCGTCACTTCCGTCGCAACCAGCGTGCACGCCGAGCGGCCGAGGCGGCGCACCGCCACCCCGCCAGCCCACCACCCGAGCACGACGACGCCAGCGACCCAGCCGACACCTCCGGCCTCTCCCCCGACGCTGCAACGAGTACCCTGCCACCCTTGTGAGCACTGAACGCGTCCGCATCGTCACCGATTCCGCCTGCGACCTGCCCCAGAGCGTCGCCGATGAACTCGGCATCGAGATCGTCCCCCTCACCATTCGCATCGACGGCGTCGAGTACGTCGACCGCGCCGATCTCACGCCCGCCGAGTTCTGGGCCAAGTGCGCGCAGTCGCCCACCCTGCCCGAGACGGCGGCACCCGCACCCGGGCACTTCGAGGCCGCGTATCGCAAGCTGGCCGCCGAAGGCGCCACCAGCATCGTCAGCGTGAACCTCAGCGGCGCCTTGTCCGCCACCATGCAGTCCGCCGAACTCGCTGCTCGCTCCGTGGCCCCCGACATCCAGGTCACCGTGGTCGACAGCCAGCAGTGCACCATGGGCCTCGGCCTGGTCGTCAGTCGCGCCGCCCAGTTGGCGCGCCAGGGTGCCTCGCACGCCGAGGTCGTGGAGCTCGCCGTCAGCCTGTCGCAGCGCACCAAGGTATGGGGAGCGCTCGACACGCTGGAGAACCTGAAGAAGGGCGGCCGCATCGGCGGTGCCAAAGCGCTCCTGGCCTCGGCCTTGGCCATCAAGCCGATCATCGAGGTGCGCGACGGCAAGGTGGAGCAAGGCGGCAAGCAACGAACCCGCAGCAAGGCCCTGCAGTTCGTCGTGGACAAAGTGGTGGAGGCCGCCCCGGTGGAAACCCTGATGGTGATGCACGCCGACTGCACCGACGTCGACGCGTTCGTCGCAATGTTGCGCCCGCATCACTCCGGCGAGATCATCGTGAGCGACATCGGCCCCGTGGTGGGCACCCACGCCGGGCACGGCACCATCGGCGTGGCGTTCAACACGCCAGCCTGACTCCGCAACATCCTGGCTCATTGCCCGGAATCCGGGCGCTCACGCCACTAGTGTCCACACGCGGACATGTCTGCCACGATTCCTGGCGCGAGCCCCGCCTCGCTGCCCCCCGCCATACTCGCCCAGCGCTACCGGCTGGAGCGTCGACTCGCGCAAGGAGGCATGGCGGAAGTCTGGATCGCGACCGACCTCTCGCTCACCCGTCAGGTGGCCGTGAAGCTGCTGAAGCCGAACCTCGCCGCCGACCCCGTGGTGGCCGAACGGTTCCGCCGCGAAGCCATCTCCGTGGCCCAACTCAGCCACCCGAACATCGTGGCCGTGTACGACGCGATCGAGGAGAACATCGGCGGCGACAAGCGTCAGGCCGTGGTGATGCAGTTGGTGAACGGCAAGAGTCTGCGTCAACTGCTCGACGAGCAGAAGCGCCTCAGCCCCGACCTCACCATGCACATCGGCGCCTGCGTGGCATCGGCACTCGATGCCGCACACCACGCCAAGCTGGTGCACCGCGACGTGAAGCCGGGCAACATCCTCATCACCCCTGACGGACGCGTGCTGCTCACCGACTTCGGCATCGCCAAGGGCCTCACGGGCACGGCTGACGACGATCTCACCAGCCCGAACGTGATGATGGGCACGGCGAAGTACCTCTCCCCGGAGCAGGTACGTGGCCGCAAGCTCGATGGGCGCGCCGATCTCTATTCGCTCGGGTTGGTGCTGTACGAATGCCTGGCCGGCAGAGTGCCGTTCCTCGGCGAGACCGATGCCGACACCGCGCTGGCCCGGCTGAACCGCGACCCAACGGATCTCGCCCGGTTGCGGCCGACCCTGCCGACCGGGCTTGCGCCACTGATCCACAAACTGCTCGCCCGCAAGCCCGACGATCGTTACGACAGCGGTGCCGAGGTGCGTGGCGAACTGCAGCGCATCTCCGCCCAACCCAAGACCGACTGGGATACCAGCCGCGACGTCACCCGCCACGGCACCTCGGCCAGCCAGGCAGTGACCGCAGTAGTGCCCACCACGGGGAGTGCCGCCACCACGCAGCAGCAGGCCGTCACCACCCGCAACGACACGCCACGCACCGGTGGCAGTACGAGCAGCAGCAACACGGGCAGCCAGGGCATCGTGAAGTCTGGTCGCCCCGCCGGCCAGGCCACCCGCGCGGATCGCACACCCACGTCGCCGGACCGACCCCGACAGCAACCGAACCGAAAGTTCGAACAACGCACCGGTCCATCGATGGCGCTCATCGGCATCCTGCTCGCCGCCGCCTTCGTGGTCGGGCTCATTCTCTGGGTCACCATGGGCGACAACACCACCCCGTCAACGGGCACACCCATCCCTGCCACCAGCGTCGCGCCAGGCAACTCCACCGCCGCCAGCAGCACGCCGGTGGCCACGGGCGGCAGCATCGTGGCCGTCTCTTCGTTCGACCCCGATGGCAACGACAAGGTGGAGAACGACGCCCAGGCTGCACTGGCGATCGATGGCAACCCGAACACCGCCTGGCAGACCGTCTGTTACAGCGATCGCTATCTCGGCGGCAAGCGCGGCGTCGGCCTCATCGCCGATCTCGGTGCCGACCACACCGGCACCCTCACGGTGCAGATCGGCAGCGCCCCGTACCACGTGCGGGTGTACAGCGCCACGGGCGACGCAGCCCCCAGCAGCTTCGAAGGATGGGGTCAGCCCATCGATAGCGCCCACAGCGACGCACAGGAGACGGTCTCGTTCCAGGTGTCGCAGGCCAGCCGCTACCTACTGGTGTCGTTCGTGGAACTCGGCACCGACAACAACTGCAGCAACAACCCGTATCGCGGCAGCATCCGCGGGCTCGCGTTCGGCTGAGCGTTGCGCGAGCCGCTCGACGACCACGCCCTGGTGGCGGCAGCGCAGGCCGGTGATCGTGCTGCACTCGAGCAACTGCTGCGCAACCACCACGACCGCATCCACGGCGTGTGCTGGCGCATCACCGGCAATGAAGCCGATGCTGCCGACGCGACGCAGGAAGCCCTCATCGCCGTGGTGCGCGGCCTCCACCGCTTCGACGGGCGGTCGGCATTCAGCACCTGGGTCTATCGGGTCGCCACCAACGCCAGCCTCGACGAACTCCGCCGCCGGAAACGGCGCCCGCTTTCCGTCGTACGCGACGACGATCGCGTCGATCACGAACACTCCGACCCCGAATCCGAGCAGCCCTTCGACCGGATCATCGACCGCGACGAGGTGGAGGCCGCGCTGCTCGACGTACCCGACGACTTCCGCATCCCCGTGGTGCTGCGCGATGTGGCCGACCTCGACTACGCCGAGATCGCCGAGACGCTCGGCGTGCCAGTGGGCACCGTGAAAAGTCGCATCGCCCGAGGCCGAGGCATGCTCGGCGCGGCCCTTGCCCGACGATCTCACGACCCTGGGAACCAGATGGGCGACCCGCAACGTCCAACCGAGGCATCATGACCGACGAGACCCTCTCCCCCGACCACGAGCTGGCGAACGCCTATCTCGACGGTCATGCCGACGCCCCTGAACGGGCGCGTGTGGAGGCATCGCCGGAGTTACTTGCTCTTGTTGCCTCCTACCAGGCACTTCGCACTCGAGTGGGCGCCGTTCCACCCCCATCTGCCGCCGCCCGCGAGGCATCCATCCAGGCCGCATTGGCGGCCGTTCCCCTGGTGGCACCGCCGCCCAACGTGATCCCCTTGGGTCGGCGACGCTGGTCCACCGCACTCACGGCGGCCGCAGCAGTGGTGTTGCTCGGTGTGGCCGGGGTCGCGGTGTCGAAGGCCATCGGCGGGTCGGATTCGGTGTCTACCGCGGGCGATTCCCTCAGCGCCGAAAACGCCATCGGCGGCAAGGTCGCGCCTGATACTGCTGCCGACATCGCCGCGAACGGGGTGGCGTCCAGTGAAACCAATCCCGGCGACTTCAAACCGGCGGCCAGCGAGACCACCGCTGGCGCCACGGCGGTCACCGCCTCCCCCGCAGAAATCACCTCCATCGACGGTGGCGCCTCGGGCGTTCCTGCACTCGACACGCCGGCCCAACTGCGCTCGCTGCCGATGCCCGACACGCCGGTGGTGCCCAACATCGTGTTCGACTGCCCCCTGTCCTCCACACAGCTCATCGAGGCGGAGATCACCTGGCGAGGCATGTCGGCGGTGGCGGTGCGCGATACCGTCGGCGGCGTGATCACCGTTCTCTCACCCGACTGCACCGAACTCGCGTCCGTGCAGTTGCAGCCATAGCGGCTGTGCAGCCGGCGCTGCTCGTCGCCACTGCAGTGGCGGCACTCATCAATTGGTGGTCGCGGTTCTCGAACAATGACCGAGTGGAGACGTGGTCGAAGCCACTCACCACCATCCTCGTCATCGGTGTGGCCTTGGTGAGCGGGGCGCCCACCAACCACGTCGTCGTGGCCGTCATCGCCCTCGCGTTGTGCCTGTTGGGCGATGTACTGCTGATGCCGGTGGTGAACAACTTCGTGGGCGGCCTGGCTGCCTTCCTGCTGGGGCACATCGCCTTCGTGGTGCTGTTCTTCCAGTACGGGCTGGAGAAGGTCTCGCTTGCCGGGTTGGCCATCGTGATGGTGGCGTTGCTCGGAGCCGGCCCGGGCCGAGTGATCGTGCAGGGTGCGGCACACGCCGATGCCAAGCTCCGCATCCCGGTGCAGGCATACCTTCTGGTCATCTCCACGATGGCGGTGGTCGGTTGGTCGACGGCCAACCCGTGGGTCATCGCCGGCACCACGCTGTTCGTGGTGTCCGACAGTGTGCTGGGCTGGCGGCAGTTCGTCGGACAGCGCTCCTGGATGGGACCCACCGTGATGATCACGTATCACGGTGCCATCGCCTGCCTCGCACTCAGCCTCTGGTAGTCGGCACGGGTAGGCTCACGCCCATGCCGGGTCTGCCGTTCAACAACCCCAACTGGGCTCCCGATCTCGCCGACACCGTCGAGCGGGTCGTGGGCAAGGTACGCACCACTGCCACCGACAACGCGGTGAAGGCTTCCCGCGCCGTCGTGTTCGGTGTGCTCATCCTGCTCGCCGTGATGGTGGCCGTGCCATTGGCCGTCATCCTCTCGCTCGGCATCTTGCGCGAGCTACTCGGGTTCTTCGTGTCCCACGGACGCGCCGTCTATCTCAGCTACTACATCCTCGGCGTCGCGCTGATGATCGGTGGCTTCGTTGCACTGCACATGCGCCACAAGGGAGCCACTGAGTGAGCCACCATCCCGTCGTCATCATCGGCTCCGGCCCGGCCGGCCTCACCGCGGCCATCTACACGGCGCGAGCCAGCCTGGCCCCGCTCGTCATCGAAGGCGAGCCCAGCAGCACCAGCGATCAGCCCGGCGGCCAGTTGATGCTCACCACCGAGGTCGAAAACTTCCCTGGCTTCCCCGACGGCATCATGGGCCCCGAACTGATGATGCGCTGCCGCGAGCAGGCCTCACGTTTCGGCGCCGAGTTCCTCACCGCCAAGGCCACCGCCATCGACTTCACCGCGCGCCCGTACAAGATCTGGGTGCGCGACGACCTGTTCACAGCCGACGCCGTGATCGTGAGCACCGGTGCCCAAAGCCTGATGCTGGGTCTGGAGGCCGAGGGCCGCCTGCTCGGCCACGGCCTGTCCACCTGCGCCACCTGCGACGGATTCTTCTTCCGTGGTCAGGAGATCGCGGTGGTCGGTGGCGGCGACTCTGCCATCGAGGAAGCGACCTTTCTCACCAAGTTCGCCTCGAAGGTCACCCTGTTGGTGCGGCGCGACGAACTGCGGGCCAGCAAGATCATGCAGGAGCGCGCGCACAACAACGAGAAGATCGAGATCCGTTGGAACAGCGTGGTCGACGACCTTCTGGGCACCGACAAACTCGAGGGCGCCATCGTGCGCGACACCGTCACCGGCGCCACCAGCACCCTTCCCGTCACCGGCCTGTTCGTCGCTATCGGCCATCGTCCTAACACCGATCTGTTCAAGGGTGTGCTCGACATGGAAGACAACGGCTACCTGGTCACGCGACCGGGCTCGTCGTACACGAACATCGACGGCGTGTTCGCCTGCGGCGACGTGCAAGACCACACGTACCGCCAGGCCATCACCGCCGCTGGGTCGGGCTGCATGGCCGCCATCGACTGCGAGCGCTGGCTGGAAGCAGTCGGCCACCACTGAGGTCAGGAATGAGCAACCCGTCCCGTTGGTTGATGGGCGGTAAGCTCACGCTCCCCAGCGAAAGGACCTGCGCCATGGCCGATGGCATCGTCACCCTCACCACGTCCACCTTCGACGAAACGGTCGCGTCCAGCGACAAGCCGATCGTGGTCGACTTCTGGGCCGAATGGTGCGGCCCCTGCAAGATGATCGCCCCGATCCTCGGAGAGATCGCCACCGAGCAGACCGCCATCACGGTGGCCAAGCTGAACGTGGACGAGAATCCCGAAATCGCCATGCGCTTCAACGTGATGAGCATCCCCACCCTGCTGGTGTTCCAGAAGGGTGAGGTGGCCAAGCGCCTCGTCGGCGCAAAGGGCAAGGGTCAGTTGCTCCAGGAGCTCGACGAATTTCTGCCTACTTCCCGCTGACACCCGGTCAGCGCGGCGAGGCCATTCGAGACCTGCAACGCCGCCTCGGCACCGCCGGGTTTCCACCCGCCCCGGGAGCCGAGGCGGGGTTCTTCTGCGCCCGCACAGCGGCAGCCGTCTCGGCATTTCAGGAGGCACGCGGGCTGCGCATCGACGGCGTGTGCGACGAAACCACCTGGACAGCCCTGGTGGAGGCCAGTTGGAAGCTCGGCAGCCGGATGCTGTTACTCACGTCACCGAACATGCGCGGCGATGATGTGGCCGAACTGCAAGACGGGTTGAACCACATCGGCTTCTCCTGCGGCCGCGTCGACGGCATACTCGGGCCCCGCACCGCCAAGGCGCTCAAGGCGTTCCAGAACAACTGCGGCCTCCACGACGACGCCGTCTGTGGCCCAGAGACGATCCGCGCGCTGGCCGTGGTGCGCAGCCAAAGCGGCTCGGGCCCTGGTGTGCAGGTCGTACGCGAAACAGAACGCCTCCGCGAAGGCCTGGCGTCGATGCACGACTGCAAGGTGGTGGTCGGCCAGTTCAGCGGCCTCAGCGCCCTCACCCGCACTCTGGCCAGAGAACTGCGTCTCCGCGGCGCTTC
>CANHST010000025.1 GCA_947463235.1 Acidimicrobiaceae bacterium | reverse complement strand
GTGCACGCAGTGGATGGCGTCGACTTGGAGATCCAGGAGGGCGAGTTCTTCTCGCTGCTCGGCCCGAGCGGCAGCGGCAAGACCACCGTGCTGCGCATGATCGCCGGGTTCGAGACGCCTACGGCTGGCGCCATCCTGCTGCAGGGAACCGATGTCACCCATCGGCCGCCCTACGACCGCGACGTGAACACGGTGTTCCAGGACTACGCACTGTTCCCGCACATGACCGTGCAGGAGAACGTGGAATATGGCCTCCGGGTGAAGAAGGTCGGCAAGGTCGAGCGCCGCGCCCGAGCCGGCGAGATGCTCGATGCCGTGCGCCTCGGCAGTTACGGCGGTCGCAAGCCCGACCAACTCAGCGGCGGTCAGCGTCAGCGTGTGGCGCTTGCCCGGGCGCTGGTGAACCGGCCGAAGGTGCTGCTCCTCGACGAACCACTCGGAGCGCTCGACCTGAAACTCCGCGAGGAGATGCAGGTGGAGTTGAAGTCCATTCAGCGCGACGTGGGCATCACGTTCGTGTTCGTCACCCACGACCAAGGCGAGGCGCTCAGCATGAGCAATCGTCTTGCGGTGTTCAACAACGGTCGCATCGACCAGGTCGGCACACCGCGCGAGATCTACGACCACCCGTCCAGCATGTTCGTGGCCGGCTTCGTGGGCACGAGCAACCTCGTGCCCGCCGAGGCGTCTGCCCGCTTGCTCGGCGCATCCGCCACCCATTCGGTGCGCCCCGAGCGCATCCGCATCGTCACCGACGGCATTGCCGACGGTGAGGTGTCGGTGGACGGCGATGTGGTGGACGTGCAGTACCTCGGTGCCGACTGCCGCGTGCGTGTCGATGTGCCAGAGGTTGGCCGCTTGTCGGCCAATGTGCCCAGCGAGCACCTTTCCGGCCTCGCGGTGGGTGCGAATGTCCGCCTCGCATGGCCGCGCAGTGCGGCCTTCGAGGTGAGTGAATCCATCGACGACAGCAATCAAAGGGGAGAACCATGAAGACCGCACGACTTGCTGCGCTTGCAGCCTCCGTCGCGCTCGTCCTTGCCGCATGCGGCAGCGACTCCAGCGGCTCGGGCGCCACGGCGCTCGACAAGCTCGGCACCGCCGAGAAGCAACTGAACCTGGTGGTGTGGGCTGGCTACGCCGAAGACGGCAGCACCGACCCGGCATACGACTGGGTGCAGCCCTTCGAGAAGGAAACCGGTTGCGATGTGCAGGCCAAGACGGCTGCCACGAGCGACGAGATGTTCAGCCTGATGCAGACCGGGCAGTACGACGGTGTGTCGGCCTCGGGCGACGCCAGCGTGCGGCTCATCGACGCCGGCCTCGTGGCCCCGGTGAACACGGCACTCGTGCCGAACTACGCCGACCTGTCGACGTTCCTGAAGGACCAGCCGTACAACTCCAGCGGTGGCAAGAACTACGGCATCCCCCACGGTTGGGGCGCGAACTACCTGATGTACAACAGCAAGGAAGTCACTACGGCTCCCGACAGCTGGGGTGCGGTGTTCGATCCGGCCTCGCCGTTCAAGGGTAAGGTCACGGCGTACGACGCTCCGATCTACATCGCCGACGCGGCGCTGTACCTGATGAGCGCCAAGCCTGAGCTCGGCATCAAGGACCCGTACTCGCTCACCCAGGTGCAGTTCGACGCTGCAGTGGCGCTGCTGAAGGACCAGCACGGCGTCATCGGCGAGTACTGGAACGACTACACGAAGTCGTTGTCGGCATTCAGCCAGGGCACCACGGTCATCGGCACCACGTGGCAGATCATCTACAACCTTGCGGTTGCCGAGAATCCCGACCTCAAGACCGTGCTGCCGAAGGAAGGCTCCACGGGCTGGAGCGACACCTGGATGATCTCGTCGAAGGCTGCGAACCCGAACTGCATGTACCTCTGGATGAACTACATCACGAGTGCAGACGCACAGGCACAGGTGGCCACCTACTTCGGTGAGGCCCCCGCCAACCCGAAGGCGTGCGACGTGATCGCCGCCAGCGACGCCACGTTCTGCGACACCTTCAAGGCCACCGACTCCGCCTTTGCCGAGGCGATCCACTTCTGGGCGACGCCGCGTACGAAGTGCCTCGACGGCTCGGGCGATGCCTGCGTGCCGTTCTCCGAGTGGATCAAGGCCTGGACAGAGATCAAGGGCTGATCTCCTCGCGGAGCACATGAGTACATCCACGCACACTGTCCTCCCGGCGCCGTCGCACGGCGCCGGGAGGCGGCTTTCCCGTTGGTTGCACACCAAGCCGCGCGCTCGGCTGGTGGCGCTGATCGGCGCGCCTGCTGCGTGGTTGCTCGTGATGTACATCGGTTCGCTGGTGGCGTTGTTTCTGAACTCGGTGTATCGGCTGAAGGAGGACGGCAGCGGCATCGACAAGACCTTCAGCCTCGACAACTACCACGAACTGTTCACGACGCAGGTGTACCGCGACGTGGCGCTGCGCACCATCGGCATCGCCGTGGCGGTCACCGTCATCGACATCGTGTTGGCGCTGCCGATTGCGTTCTTCATCGCCAAGATCGCCTCGCCGCGGTGGCGCACCATCCTGGTGGCGGCGGTGCTGGTGCCCCTGTGGGCGAGCTATCTGGTGAAGGCCTTCGCATGGCGAGCGATGGTGGCATCGCCAGGCGGTGTGCTCGACACCACGTTCGGTTTCAGTCCTGGCTATGGCGTCACCGCCTTGATCGTCGTGCTCGCGTACCTGTGGCTGCCGTTCATGGTGGTGCCCGTGTACGCCGGACTCGAACGGCTGCCGAACTCGCTGCTCGAAGCCAGCAGCGATCTCGGTGCCACCTTTGCCCACACGTTTCGGCGTGTGGTGCTGCCGGTCATCGTGCCCTCGCTGGTGGCTGGCTCGGTGTTCACCTTTTCGCTCACGCTCGGCGACTACATCGCGGTGTCGCTGGTGGGCGGTAGCACCCAGATGATCGGTTCGATCGTGTACCAGAACCATGCGTCGAACCTGCCGCTCGCTGCGGCGTATGCGTTGGTGCCGGTGGTGGTGATGGTGCTGTATCTGTTGGGCATCCGTCGAACCGGTGCCCTGGAGCAACTGTGAACGCCACTCGCGCCGTCCGCTGGTTCTTCCGTAGTACCAGCGCGCTCGTGCTGGCGTTCATGTATGCGCCGCTGTTCGTGGTGATCGCCCTGTCGTTCAATGGCAGCTCTGCGCTCACGTGGCCGCCTCGCGACCTCACCCTGAAGTGGTGGGGCAAGGCCATCCACAACGAGGGCGCCCGCGACGCTCTGATGAACAGCCTGAAGGTGGCTGCCGGCGCCACCGTGGTGGCTCTGGTGCTGGGCAGCATGGCCTCGATGGCGGTGCATCGCTTCAGGTTCTTTGGCCGCGACACGGTGAGCCTGCTCATCGTGTTGCCCATTGCGTTGCCGGGCATCGTCACCGGTATCGCACTCAACGCCGCGTTCACGTCGGCCGGCATCGAGTTCGGTCTCCTCACGCTGATCATTGCTCACGCCACGTTCTGCATCGTGGTGATGTACAACAACACGCTCGCTCGTTTGCGGCGTCTGTCGCCGAACTTGGAAGAAGCCAGCGCCGATCTGGGCGGCGACGCGTTCCAGACATTCCGCTATGTCACGTTCCCGCTCATGCGGTCTGCGCTACTGGCGGGCGGTCTGCTGGCCTTCGGTCTCAGCTTCGACGAGATCGTGGTCACCACGTTCACAGCGTCGCCAGGCCTCGAGACACTGCCGCTCTGGATCTTCAACAACCTCAGCCGAGGCGACCAGCAGCCCATCGTGACGGTGGTGGCATCCACCGTGATGTTGCTCTCCGTCATTCCTGTATGGCTGGCGCAGCGGCTCACGGGCGAGCCGGGGGCGGTCACCGGCGGCACTCGCTGAGCGTCGGCCGATAGCCTTCGAACACCATGTCGTCCACGATCTATCTCGTTCTCATCGCCGTTGTCGTGGTGTTCGGCATCGGCGCCGTGCTCGTCAATCGCCGCCGGAGTGCCAACGCGAAGCCAGTTGCACCGACCCCTGTGCGCCCGGCCCCCACAAAGCCCGCGAAGCCGGTACCAACGCCGCTCGCAGAGGTCACGCCGCCGCCAGCCACCGATGAGGAAGCCGAGTCCGAGCCCGAGCCTGAGCCCGAGCCGGAGATCGAACGCGCCAGCTTCCGCACGCGCATGTCGAAGGCACGCGGAGCGCTCACGGGAGCGTTCCTCGGTATCCGCTCACGCGGCGGCATCACGAATGAGACGTGGGACGACCTCGAGGAGGCCATGCTGCGCGCCGACGTGGGTGTGCGCGTCACCGACGAGTTGCTCGAGGGGCTGAAGGGGCGGGTGAAGAGCAAGGAGATCGCCGATCCGGATGCACTGCTGGCCGCGCTCCAGGCCGAGATGCGCTCGCGTCTCGAGGGCGCCGACCGTGCCCTCACCTTCGAACCGGGCGAACCGGGTAGCCCCAACGTGTGGCTGTTCGTGGGTGTGAACGGAGTGGGCAAGACCACCACCATCGGCAAGCTCGCCAATCAGCAGATCGCCGATGGCCGCTCGGTACTGATGGCGGCAGGCGACACGTTCCGTGCAGCGGCGGCCGAGCAACTCACCACGTGGGCCGAGCGCAGCGGCGCCGAGATCGTGCGCGGGAACGAGGGGGGCGACCCCAGTGCCGTCATCTTCGATGCCATCGAGCGAGCCAGCGCCCGCAACATCGACCTGGTGCTGGCCGACACGGCCGGTCGTCTTCACACCAAGACCAATCTGATGGACGAATTGCGCAAGGTGCGTCGCGTGGCGGCGAAGGGTGACGGTCGCGTCACCGAGGTGCTGCTCGTCATCGATGCCACGACCGGCCAGAACGGTCTCACCCAGGCTCGTGAGTTCGGCGACGCCACGGAAGTGACCGGGGTGGTGCTTACCAAGCTCGACGGCTCGGCAAAGGGCGGCATCGTGTTCGCCATCGAGACCGAACTCGGGTTGCCGGTGAAGCTGGTGGGCCTGGGGGAGACCATCCACGACATGGTGCCCTTCGACCCCGCCGATTTCATCGACGCCCTTTTCCAAGAATCCTGAACCAATCGGGAACCACCCCGATGGTGCCGGTCGTCACACGAGTGCACGATCACTTCCCTTTGGGGACCAAGGAAGGAACACCGCCATGTTGCGCTCTCGTCGAATTGCTTTCGCTGCTGCTGCCATCGTCCTCGGGCTGAGCGCGTGTGGCGACGCCGGTTCCACCATCTCGACGGGCAAGGCGCCCGCCGTCATCCACCTTGGCGCAGCCGGGGGGACGAACAAACTCGCTGCCCCCACTGCGGGTGGCGAGGCCGCCGACTCCATGATGCGGCCGTACGGTGTGATCACCTACGTGTACGACGGCACCTACCCCGACCTCGGCGCCTCCGGCCCGGCGTTCCAGGTGCCTGCTGGAACCCAGGTCGACGCTGCAGCCGTTGCGAAGCTGGCCGCTGCGCTCGGCGTGCAGGGCGAGCCTCGCCAGTTGCCCGCCGACCAGGGCGGCGGTTGGATGGTGGGTGCCGCCGATTACAGCTCGGCGAACGTCACCGTTGCGGCCGATGGTCTGGCGAGCTGGTGGTTCAACCCCACTCCGGCCGCCACGTCGAGCTCGGGCTGCGTGGGCATCGCCAAGCCGATCCAGATGCCGGATGAGGGCGTCGCCGACTCGGGCAGCGGCTCCTCTGCGGGCAGCGCAGGTGGTACCGAAGCAGTGGCACCGCCCGAGACCATCGCTATCGATCCGGGTGTGAACTGCGAAGCTCCGCCTGCTCCTGTGAACGTGCCCACCAAGGCTCAGGCCGAGGAGAAGGCCCGGCAGTTGATGACCGCCGTCGGCCTCGATGCAGCGCAGTATGAGTTCACCACCTATGCCGACGACTACAGCGCGAACGCAACGGCGTGGCTGATGCTGGGCGGCCACCGCAGCCCGATCCAGTTCAACGTCGGCTTCGGCGGCGAGGGTGCCCTGATGTGGGCGTCGGGCTCGCTGGCAGTGCCCGTTCCTGCAGCCGACTACCCGGTGGTCACTCCGCAGGAGGCCCTGGCGCGGCTGTCCGACCCGTCCGGCCGTTGGATGAACTTCGGTGCCCCGTTCGGTGTGGCCATGCGCGGTGGCGCGGCGATGGCCGATGCTGTGGCGTCCGTGGGTGGCGACGTCGCTAGCGGTGGCGCCGCCGGCGCCCCGGTCGAACCCAGCCCGACACCCGCCGTTGGTGCACCCGAGCCTGCGCCGGTGTGCGACCCGGCTGCCGACTGCGGGGTGTTGCCCATGCCTACCCCGGATCCCATCATCATTCACCTGAACGGTGTTCGACTCGATGTCACCATGGTGTGGGACGCCGACGGCAGCATCTGGCTGCTGCCGGCCTACACCTTCACCAGCGCCGATGGCGGAGAGTTCACGGTGGTCGCGGTCGACGACAGCCTGCTCGACCTGCCCGAGCCTGCGCCGGTCGACACCACTCCTGCGCCGGTTCCGGTGCCGCCCGACACGGCTGTCGTGCCCGTCGACACTGTCGTCGTTGGCCCCACCGACACCGTGGCACCGGTTCCCGGTGGCGGTCTCGGCACGGTGCCGCCCGACTTCAGCATCCCGCCGGCGGGCGACCCCACCATGGAGTCCGCAGCGCTGCTGGTGGGCCTGACGGTGGACGACGCGACGCAGGCGGCGGAGGCCAACGGTTGGGTGCTTCGGGTTTCCACCCTCGACGGCGTGGGCCAGATCCTCACCGCCGACTTCGTCACCAATCGCGTCGACGTGGCCATTGAGGCCGGTGTGGTCACCGGCATCGACAACATCGGCTGACAACATCGGCTGACGGCATCGCTCAACGGCACCGTGTCTGCGAGCCGGGCCGGCCCAACGGGTCGGCCCGGTGACGCATTCGCTGGCCGCAACAGCCGGGTAGCGTGAGTCCTCGCATGTTCGATTCCCTGTCATCCCGCCTCGAAGGCATCGTCAAACGGCTGCGCGGCAAGGGCCGCCTCACCGAGGCCGATGTCGATGAGATGCTGAAAGAGATCCGTACGGCGCTGCTCGAAGCCGACGTGAACGTGGGCGTGGTGCGCAACGTCACCGCTCGCATCCGCGAGCAGGCCGTCGGTACCCAGGTCAGCGAAGCGCTCGACCCCGGCCAGCAGGTCGTGAAGATCGTCAACGCCGAACTCACCGCCATGCTCGGCGGCGAGACGCTGAAGATCCAGTACGCCAGCCGCCCGCCCACGGTCATCCTCATGGCCGGTCTGCAGGGTTCCGGCAAGACCACCAACTCGGCCAAGCTGGCCCGCTGGTTCAAGAGCCAGGGCCGCCAGCCCATCATGGTGGGTGCCGACCTGCAGCGCCCCGCCGCCGTCGAGCAGCTGCGCACACTCGGCCGCCAGATCGATGTGCCGGTGTTCAGCGAGCCCGGCGACCCGGTGTCCACGGCTCGTCGCGGTCTCGAAGAGGCTCGTCGTCTGGGCAAGGACGTGCTCATCGTCGACACCGCCGGTCGTCTGTCGATCGACACCGACATGATGGAGCAGGTGCGCCAGATCAGCGCCGTCATCCAGCCCGACTACACGTTCCTGGTCATCGATGCGATGACCGGTCAGGACGCCGTCAGTGTGGCCGAGGCGTTCCACGCCACGCTGGCCATCGACGGCGTCATCATGTCGAAGCTCGACGGTGATGCTCGCGGTGGTGCGGCGCTCAGCGTGAAGGAAGTGATCGGTCGCCCGATCGCCTTCGCCAGCACCGGCGAGAAGCTCAGCGAGTTCGAACAGTTCCACCCCGACCGTATGGCCGGCCGCATCCTCGGCATGGGCGACATGCTGTCGCTCATCGAGCAGGCCGAGCAGGCGTTCGAGAAGGATCAGGCCGAGAAGGCCGCCGAGAAGTTGCTCGACGGCGAGTTCACGCTCGACGACTTCCTCGAGCAGATGCAGGCCCTGAAGAAGATGGGCCCCCTCGGCAACCTGATGGGCATGATGCCCGGCATGCCGAAGGAGATGAAGAACGCGCAGATCGGCGACGACCAGTTGAAGCCGATCGAAGCGATCATCCGCAGCATGACCCCCACCGAGCGGCGCAAGCCCGAGATCATCAACGGCAGCCGCCGTAACCGCATCGCCATGGGCAGCGGCACCACCGTGGGCGATGTGAACCGCCTGGTGAAGCAGTTCGCCGAGATGCAGAAGATGATGAAGCGCATGGGTGCCATGGCAGGCGCCCGACCCGGTAAGAAGGGCAAGAAGGGCAAGCCCGGTCGTATGGGGTTCCCCGGCATGGGCGGGCTCCCTGGTGGTATGCCGCCCGGTATGCCGGGCGGACTTCCGGGCGGACTTCCGTCGGGTTTTCCTCAGTCCGGCGCGCCGGGTGGCTTCCCGCCGTTCAATTGATAACCTCCAGTGGTTCTATTTCTCAAGGAGCACCTCGTCTCATGGCAGTAAAGCTGCGCCTCACCCGAGTGGGCAAGACCAAGCAGCCGCAGTACCGCATCGTGGCAGCCGACAGTCGGTCGCCTCGTGACGGTCGGTTCATCCAGATCGTCGGCACGTACAACCCGCGCACCGAGCCGTCCGCCCTCAAGGTGGACAACGAGAAGGCCGTCAAGTGGCTCCTCGATGGTGCACAGCCCACCGAGCGCGTGAAGAAGCTGCTCGAGATCTCGGGCGCCTGGGCCGAGTTCGGCGCTGCACGCGCCGCCAAGTGACCGTGAGCGACGTTTCTGCTCCCACGGCCACTGCCGTGCTCACCCACGTGGTGAGGTCCATCGTCGACGACCCTGAGGCCGTCGCCGTGGAGGCCTCGGAGGCCAAGGGCCGTATTCGGCTCGAAGTCACCGTGGGTCCTGGCGATCTCGGTCGCGTCATCGGTCGCCGTGGTCGCACTGCGCAGAGCATCCGCACTGTCGTGCGTGCCGCTGCCACCCGCGACGGCGCCGAGGTCGACGTCGACTTCGTCGACTGACACCGGTGACCTCAGAACCCCAGTTGCGTGAGGTCGGCAAGACCGGCCGAGCGCATGGTGTGCGTGGCGACATCTCTGTCGACCTGCTCACCGACCGCGAAGAGCGACTCGCCAAGGGCGCTCGCCTGAAGATTGGTGCCCGATGGGTCACCGTTGCCGCCGCGCGCATCGCCGGCCCTCGCTGGTTGGTGCACTTCGAGGGCTTCGACGACCGCACGGCGGTGGAAGTACTCCAGGGCCAGCCGATGCTGGCCGAGCCGTTGCCCGCACGCGAGGGCGACGACGGCATGTACGTGCACGATCTGGTAGGCGCAGAAGTAGTGGATGCCGCGGGCGTGTCATACGGCCGCTGCACTGCCGTGCTGGCGAACCCCGCACACGACATCCTCGAACTCGAGTCGGGCGCGTTGGTGCCTGTGGTGTTCGTGGTGTCGAGTACGGCCGGGCAGATCGTCATCGCCCCGCCCGACGGCCTGTTCGACCTTCTCGACTGACAAGCCCCATCCGGGTCAGCGGGTGAGGGTCAGCGGGTGAGGGTCTCCACCGTCACCACCGCGGCCAGCGGCACCGGGCCGTAGATGTGGGGGAACGGCGCAGGCGCATCACCGAGCTGTTCGTACACCACCTCGCTGCCGAGCAGCGTCTCATCGATGTGCAGCAGCAGCACCGTGTGGAGGTCGCCGTAGAACCGTTCGCGCGTGGCGGGCCACTGTTCGGCGGTGCTGCAGTGGATGAAGCCTTCGTCGGCCAACTCCACGTCGCGGCTGGAGCCCGTATGGATGCCCTCGCTCTGGCTCTGGGCCCAGCGGTGGGGTTCGGTGAGGTGATAGATCATCGCCCCTAGGCTGGCAGACGCGATGCGTATTGATGTGTTCACCATCTTTCCGGCTCTGATCGACGGCTTCTGTGGCGAGAGCCTGTTGGGCAAGGCGCGCAACGGCGGCCTGCTGGATCTGCACCTGCACGACCCTCGCGATCAGACCACCGACGTGCATCGCACCATCGACGACCAGCCATTCGGCGGCGGCGCCGGCATGGTGATGAAGGCCGAGCCGTTGTTCGCTGCGGTGGAAGCGGCCCAGCCACCACGCCCGCTGTTCGTGCTAGGGCCCGGTGGCCGCCGCTTCGACCAGCGCATGGCCGAGGAACTGGCGGCAGGGGAGGGCTTCTCGCTCATCTGTGGTCGCTACGAGGGCATCGATCACCGGGTGCGCGAGCATCTCGCCGACGGCGAGTTGAGCATCGGCGACGTGGTGCTGAACGGTGGCGAGGTGGCTGCCTGCCTGGTGGTGGAAGCCGTGGTGCGCCTGTTGCCAGGCGCGATGGGCAACCACGCAAGCCCCGTGCACGAGAGCTTCGGTCAGCACGGCCTGCTGGAAGAGCCCCAGTACACGCGGCCGGCCGAGTTCCGTGGCTGGCCAGTCCCCGAGGTGCTGCGCGGCGGCGATCATGCCCGAATTCAGCGTTGGCGCACCGCCCAGGCCCTGCATCGCACCATTCGCTACCGGCCCGACCTCATCGAGGCTCGCGGCGGTCTCAGCGAAACCGACCGGCGCTTGTTGGAAGAGTTCCCATCTCTCACCTATCCTTGAGCGTTCCCTAGACGACGCCTGAGAGAGTTCTCCGACATGAAGTCCACCGACATCGTTGATGCCCAGTACCTCCGCTCCGACATTCCGGCCTTCGGCCCGGGTGATGAGCTGAAGGTGCACGTGAAGGTGGTCGAAGGCAACAAGGAGCGCGTCCAGGTGTTCCAGGGCAACGTCATCGCCCGTCAGGGCAGCGGCGTCGCCGAGACCTACACGGTCCGCAAGCTCAGCTACGGCGTCGGCGTGGAGCGCACCTTCCCGGTGCACACCCCCACCGTGGTGAAGATCGAAGTCCTCAAGAAGGGCGACGTCCGTCGCGCCAAGCTGTACTACGTGCGCGATCGCGTCGGCAAGGCCGCCAAGATCAAGGAAAAGCGCGAGGCCTGAGGCCCCGCCTCGGTGTGAGCAGCACCCCCATTGAGTTCTGACGATCTCGAGAACTTCGAGGCCGAGCGGGAGCTCCAACTCGCGCAGGAGTACCAGGATGTCGCGGGCATGTTCCGCTTCGCCGTGGAGACCGAGCGCCGGTTCTACCTGGCCAACGAAGTGTCCGTCTCCGTGACAGGCGATTCGGCTCGGCCCGTGATCGAGGTGGAGTTGAGCGACGCATGGGTATGGGACATGTACCGGAAGACCCGCTTCATCCCGAAGGTGCGGGTGCTCACGTTCAAGGACGTGAACGTGGAGGAGCTGCCCCGGACCGAGCTCTGACACCTGCGCATGCGCGGGGCAGGTTCGGAGAGGACGAAGCAGCGCGTTGGTATCGGCGCGCCGGCTACGAGGTGGTGGCGCGCAACTGGCGCTGTAGCGACGGCGAGGTGGACCTCATCGTCGCTGCGCCCGGCGTAGTGGTGTTCTGCGAGGTGAAGGCACGCCGCAGTGCGGGGTTCGGGGGTCCGGTGGCGGCCGTGGATTGGCGAAAGCAGCGCAGGTTGCGGCGCCTGGCGGCCCGATGGTTGGCCGAGCATCGCCCGGGCGCGGTGGAGATCCGTTTCGATGTCGTTGCGGTGGTGGGCGCCAAGTTGGAGGTGATCCTCGGTGCGTTCTGAGGTGCCTACGATGCGCCCATGGAACTCCAGGGTGCACATGTTCTGATCACCGGCGCATCGCGCGGCATCGGTGCCGCAATGGCGAGGGAGTTCGCTGCCGCCGGAGCGCGGGTGTCGCTGGTGGCGCGCTCTGTGGGGGCGCTGGCCGAGGTGGCCGCAGCGACCGGCGGCACAGCGTTCACCGCCGATCTGCTCGACCCGGCTGCCGCTGACGGGCTGGTCGCACGGGTGGAGGCCGAAGTAGGGCCGGTCGATGTGCTGGTGAACAACGCCGGTCTCGAGAGTCGTTCGATGCTGGCCCGCGAGTCGGCTGGCTCGATCCGCGATGTGCTGCGGCTGAACCTGGAGGTGCCGGCCATCCTCACTCAGGCGGTGTTGCCCGGCATGCTTGCTCGTGGCAAGGGGTCGCTGGTCTTCATCTCATCGCTGGCCGGCACGGCCGGGTTCCCTGGCATGACGGTGTATGCCGGCTCCAAGGCTGGCATCAACAACTTCGCGGCGTCGGCGCGTGTGGAGTTGCGCGACACCCCGGTGAACGTCACGCTGATGGCGGCCGGCCCCGTGGACACCGAAATGTGGGACCGCCTCGAAGAGGAAGACTGGTCGGCTCCCATCCTGCATCGCTTCAACATGCTGCACCTGCTGCCGAAGAAGTCGCCGGAGCTGATGGCGCGTCGCACGGTGGCTGCAGTGAAGGCGAACCGGCGTCATGTGCGTGTGCCTCGTCGCTTGTTGGTCACCTACTGGCTGGGTGAGGCGCCGCGCCGGATCGCGGAGTGGCTGTTGGTGGGCGTGAAGTGGGACCCGCGCGGCTGAGGCCGGCGACAGGTCGGGTTGATCAGCCGAGAAGGGTCCAGAGCACCAAGCCCACACAGAGCGCGACGGCGGCGCCGACGAACAGGTAATCCGAGGTACGTGCGACGCGCTTGCGCTGCGGGTTGAAGCCCATCCCCTCAGTATCGTCGGCCGACATGGAAACCCTCAACGTCTCTCGTGAAAACGGCATCGTCACGGTCACCCTGGATCGCGCCTCGAAGAAGAACGCGATGAGCGGCACGATGTTCGACGAACTCCTCGCGGTGTTCCGCGAGATCGCCGACAACGATGACGATCGAGTGGTGGTGGTCACTGGAGCGAACGGCGAGTTCTGCTCGGGTGCCGACCTCACGCCCGAGGGTGGCCGTACCCGGCATCAGTTGGCGTCCATGCGCCACGTGGGCGACGTCGCGCTGGCACTGCACCGCCTGCCCCAACCCGTGATCGCCAAGGTGCGCGGCGTGGCAGTGGGTGCTGGCTGCAACCTGGCACTCGGTTGCGATCTCGTGGTGGCATCCGACACGGCCCGTTTCTCGGAGATCTTTGCTCGTCGCGGCCTCAGCCTCGACTTCGGTGGCTCGTGGCTACTGCCGCGCCGGGTGGGCCTGCACAAGGCCAAGGAACTCGCCTTCTTCGCCGACATCATCGACGCAGCCGAGGCCGAGCGAATCGGACTCGTGAACCGCGTGGTCGCTGATGCCGAACTCGATGCGTTCGTCGATGATTGGGCGACGCGTCTCGCTGCCGGTCCGCCCATCGCCTTGGCGCAGAGCAAGCATCTGCTGAACAACTCGATGGCGGTCACGATGGAAGAAGCGCTCGACGACGAGGGCATGGCCCAGACCGTGAACATCGCCGGTACCAAGGACACCACGGAAGCCTTCCTCGCCTTCGTGCAGAAGCGCCCCCCGAACTTCCAGGGCCACTGACCCCCTCTGCGCGAGCGGGTTCACTAGCGTGGCCGCGATGCGTTCGTCGAGGCTGCTCGTGGCTCTGCTGGCTGGTATCAGTTTGGCCGGAGCCTGGTGTGGTGTCGCCGTCGCGTCGGCGCCCCCGTCCACGGTGCCACCGGGGGAGGGCAAGCCCACTGCGCCCACCGTCCCGCTGGACCCTGTCAACGGACTACCGGCAGCGCAGGGGCCACTGGTACTGCAACCATCCGGCTGCCTGACACCGAATGCGCCCCTTGCCGTGTTCGAGGGTCGAATCACGGATGCAGTGTCCACCACGGCGCGGTTCTCCGTACAGCGTGTGATGGCGGGCACGCTCGACGGCTATCTCGTCGGCGACAAGGTAGATGTTCGCTACGGCGACGAAACGCGGTTTCTCAACGTCGGCGACACGTACGTGGTGGGCGTTGGCCGAGCGGCTGAGGACGGATTCCTCGTCAGCACCGTGCGAGCACCGTTGCCGCTCTTCGGCGGTGACGCCGTGGTGGGTTTGAACGACAACGACGTCGATTGCATCACCTTGGATGAACCCGTACGCACACTGTTGCCCGATGGGTCGCCCGTGGATACCGGCGTGTTGGCGCCGCTCCGCGGCAACTCGGCGAGCCTGCTGGACGCTGTGTTGCGTCCGCTGGGGATCGCGCTAGCCGCCCTGCTCGGTCTGGTGCTGTTGAAGCACCTGGTGTTCGCGATCGGCCGCACGGTACGCGACAGCGTGGAGCAACGCTCGTCGGAGTGAGCGGCGCCGGTGCGCGCCAGAGTGCGTAAGGGGTCAGATGCCCCAGGCGGCCTGGGCGCGAGTACGTAGATCCGTGACCGCGTGCTCGAAGCCTTCAGGGTCGCGGAACAGGGCGCTGCCCGCCACGAAGATGTTGGCGCCGGCTGCGGCTGCGGCAGCGATGGTGTCGGGGGCGATGCCACCGTCGACCTCGATGTCCACCTGGTTGGTCAGACCCTGGGCCTCGATCATCGTGCGCAGCTCGCGGATCTTGGGCTCCATCGTTGCGATGTACTTCTGGCCGCCGAACCCGGGGTTCACGGTCATCAGCAGCACCATGTCCACCAGGTCGAGTACGTGCGCCACCGAACTGATCGGAGTGGATGGATTCAGCACCACCGATGCGGTGGCGCCGAGCGACCGGATGTAGCCGAGCGTGCGGTGCAGGTGCGTGCAGGCCTCCACGTGCACCATCAGGCGCGAACAACCGGCCTTGACGTACTGCTCGGCCATGGCGTCGGCGCCGAGCACCATCAGGTGCGCCTCGAAGGGCAGCGAGGTGTGCTTGCGTGCGGCGGCGATGACATCGGGGCCGAAGGTGAGGTTCGGCACGAACTGCCCATCCATCACGTCCCAGTGGATTCGGTCGACGCCGGCGGCTTCCAGCGCGGCGACCTCCTCTCCGAGTCGGGCGAAGTCGGCGGGCAGCACGCTGGGAGCGATTTCGATGCGGGGCACGACTCGAGGGTAGTGCGCGCGTGCGTGCCGAGTCGCGTCCGTAGGCTCGGTGCAATGCGTGCGCAGCACCCCACCGAGACGGTCGTCATCGAGAAGATGGCGGCAGGCGGCGATGCCATCGCGCATGCCGCAGACGGTCGCGTGCTGTTCGTCTCGGGTGCTCTTCCGGGAGAGACCGTCGAGGTCGAAATCCACACGACGAAGAAGGACTTCGCGAAAGGCGTGGCGCGTCTCGTTCTCGATGCAGCTCCCCAGCGGGTGGATGCACCGTGTCCGGCACTGGCGGCGGGTTGCGGTGGGTGCGGTTGGCAGCATGTGTCAGCCGATGGCCAGCGGGAACTCAAGAGCGACATCGTGGTGGATGCGCTGCGTCGCACGGCCAAGATCGCGGAACCTCTCGTGCAAGTCGGCGGCGGTGTGCCGGCGTGGGGCTACCGAACGAGCATGCGCATGGCGGTTGCGCCGAACGGGCGCGTCGGGTTGCGTGCTGGCTCCAGCCACCGTGTGGTGGAACTGATGGACTGCCCGGTGGCCCATCCTGCGCTGGCGGCATTGCTGCCCAGCCTCATCGTGAAGGGTGCCGATGAGGTCTCGTTACGTGTGAGTGCCGCCACCGGCGAGGCAACGGCGCTGCTGTCGAAGCCGAACGGCCGCGTGTCGGGGTTGCCCTCGCATGTCGAGGTGGGCCCGGGTGCGGTGGTGCATGAAACCGTGGCCGGTCGCGTGCTGCGAGTGAGCGCAGCGTCCTTCTTTCAGAGCGGCCCGGCGGCAGCGGAGTTGCTGGTGGAAGTGGTGCGCGATGCCTGCGGCGAGATGCTGGAAGGCACTGGGCCTGTGCTGGATGCCTACGGAGGGGCCGGTCTCTTCTCGGCTGGGCTGGCCATCGGGCAGCCGATCCTGGTGGAGAGCTCCCGCAGTGCGTGCGCCGATGCTGTCGTCAACCTTCCGGGTGCCCAGGTGAAGTGCATGCCGTTCGAGGAATGGACGCCCGAGCCGGTGAAGTTGGCCATCGTGGATCCCGCCCGCGCCGGTCTGGGGGCCGCCGCCGTGGAGGTGCTCGACGGTACCGGGGCTGAGCGTGTGGTGCTGGTGAGCTGCGACCCGGTGGCCATGGCGCGCGACACCCGGCTGCTGATCGACCTCGGCTTCGCCCACGCCGGCTCCACCGTGCTCGACCTGTTCCCCAACACCCCGCACGTCGAGGTCGTCACCGTCTTCACCCGCTGACGCAACGGCCACCGGGGCGCGCCGAAGTGCCCGACCGAGTCGGACAGCTCCGGCATCTTCGAACTCAGGCGGCCGTGGACTGCTGGAACAGGTCGGGTTGGCCGGGTGGTCGTATCGGCCGCCGGTGCAGGGTGGTGCCGTTCGCGAGGTGGATCCGCCAACTGCTGGCATCACCTTCGATCCACACCCCGGGTCGGTGTCGTTCGGTGTGATGGTGCGGACACAGCAGGGCCAACTGGTTCAGGTCGGTGACCCCGCCGTGTTCCCATTCGTGAATGTGATCCGCATGGCACCACGCAGCAGGGATGTTGCACCCGGGCCACACGCACCCATGATCCCGTGCGAATAGCGCTTGATACTGCTGGGTGCTGGCGTACCGGTAGGACCGTCCGAGGTCGATCACTTCCGAACCTGCCATCACCACTCGACGAATCTCTGCCAGTTCGGCCAACCTGCGTGCCTCGAACGGCGGAATCTTCGTGCCGAGATCGGTGACGGCGGGTTCGTTCGAATGCCCGAGCCGTGACGCTTCGGTCATGGTGATGTTCATCTGCGGCGCCTCACGACCACCGGTGACCTCACCCTTCGAATAGGCGGTCGACAAGTTGGTCAATCCATCGGCGAGACGCTGCTCGATCGTGCGCGTGTCGCCCTCATACGGGCTCGCAGCGTGCAGCAGGCTCTTCTTCACCTGATCCGCGCTCGCCGCCGGCAACAGCCCGCGCAGCACCACCATCCCATCCTCAGCGGTGCCGAAGTTCAGCGACCGGGCCCGGTGCCGACGATCCGCGGCCTCTTCGTCGGTCTCCGGCGTGAAGGTGGTGGCGAACAGGTTCGCGGCGTCACGAGCATCCTGAGGACTGGCACCTTTGCAGGCGTCGACCAACTCGTCGAGATGCCGTTCGTCCGCCCCAGCGGGCGGCTGGTTGATCGTCCCGGCCAACTGTTCTGCCGCGTCGGGTGAGACCTCACCGGCGTCGACGGCGTCCTTCAGCTTCTTGTTCTTCCCCAACGCGGAGCCGAGTTTCGTCTTGCGCTTCGCGTCGCCGTAGGACGAGTTGGTCTTCCCGGCCAACCAGTCGGCCATGTTCCGCGCACCGGTACCGGTCCATGCCTCACGCTGCTCGGCCGCGGCGAGCAGTTCGGCTTCGAGCACCTTCAACTGCGCTGCCGCCGTGTGCACCGCCAGGATCGATGCACGCAACCGGCGATGATCCGTGGCAGCGGGCAGCAGCTGTCGTCCGAGCGCCAGCGCTGCGTCTGCAGCGGCCTGAAATTCGACGACGGAGGGTTCCATAGGTCGATGATATCGAACACATGTTCGATCGTCAAGCACTTTCTCGGCATCTCCGTCCGGAGGTGTTCCGGGCGGTGCAGTTCCCGGAAAGCGGGAACGACACCGCCGGGAAGGCGATGTGGGAGGAATCCCGCCGAGAAGCCGATGGATCTCTGTGCGGTGTGTCTCGGAAATGTAGACGAATCCCGCCGAGAAGCCGATGGATCTCTGTGCGGTGCGTTTCGGTGGCGTCGGGCGGCGGTGCGCGGGCGACAGGGTCTAGCGGAGCTGAGCCATCGAGCTCTCGACCTTCTCGAGGAACCGAGCCCGACGGTTGGTGCTCGTGGTGTCGATGCCGTAGAGCGCCAGCCACGTGGTCTTTGTGCGCGGGCTGCATACCAAGCGCACCGCGCGGAATGCCGTTCGCTTGCCACCCTCGCCCTGAATGGCGTTCACCCACTTGGGGGAGCCGTGCGAGGTGACCACCATGATCCGGCCGATGTTGTGCAGCGAGGGTTTGATGGTGTTGGTGCCCTCGGGCAGTTGGTACGCGATGTCGCGCACCCAGATCCGGTCGAACCAACCCTTCAGCATCGCCGGTTGTCCGGAGAACCAGGTGGGGTACACGAGCACCAGCACGTCGCACCATTGCAGGTCCTGTGCGTAGCGCATGATCTCGGGCTTGTTGCCCGACGAGTCGAGGTGATGTGCGTTTTCCCACTCCGACATCTCCGGTCGGAAGCCATCGGCGTAGAGGTCGAGCAGCCGCACCTCATGGCCGCCGGCCGCCAGACCTGCCAGCACGCGGTCGCGAGCGGCTGCCGTGAACGACGTGGGCTGCGGATGGCAATAGACGACGTGCACCTTCACAGCGATCGCATCCTTTCTTCCACGCGGTCCAGGAAGTCGGCTCGCTCTTCCGGAGTGGTGGTGTCGAGGGCGTACAGACCCAGCCAGGTGCGGCGGGTCCACCAGCCGGTGTTGATCCGGATGGTGCGCATGATGGTGCGCCGACCGTTGTCGTTCACCGGCTTCACGTAGCGCCACGGTGAGCCGTAGGTGCTGATGCCGACCAGGCGACGCACATGCGAAAGGCCGGGTCGCACCTTGCCCTTGCTGTTGAAGCGGAAACCCACCCCGGGAACCATGACCCGCTCGAGCCATCCCTTGAGAATGGCGGGTAACCCGCTCCACCAGGTGGGGTAGACGAACACGAACATCTCGCACACCTGTGCCAATGCGGCGTGCTCGCGGACCAGGGGGTCGAGGATCGGGTCGTCGGAGTGGTAGGCGGTGCGCTCCTCGAACGACATCGCACCTGCGAACCCGAGCGCGTACAGATCGAGGAAGTGCACGGTGTGCCCGGCATCGCGGAGACCCTTGGTTGCTCGATCCGCCACGGCCCGGTTGAAACTGTCGGTGCGTGGGTGGGCGAAGACAACGAGCACCTGCATCGTGGAAGACCCTAGCCTTGGCGAGGAAGAAGGGCAGCACGTCAAGCGATGCGTTCACACGAAACAGATCGAAACAAGATGTCGCCGGTTCCCGGCTACCTGCTCGGCTTCGTGTTGATCGGCGTGGTGCTCTCGCTGAATGGGCCGGCGTTATCGCACCTCCGCGACCGAATGGGCACCGACGACGGGGGCATCGCCTCGATCTTCGTGGGTGGTTCGTCCGGCTACATCGTGGGTTCAGCGCTTGCCGGTCGACTCCTCGATCGCGGTAACGGTCACCGTTGGTGGGTGGCGGCGATGACCGTCAGTTGGATCTCGATTCTGTTGGTGGCGTTGGCGCCCTCGCTGCCGTTGCTCACCGCAGCATTCATGTTGATGGGCGCAGCCGCCGGGCTCAGTGATGTCTGCGGTAACACCTTGGTGATGTGGAGTCGCCCGAACGGCGCCGGGTCGCTGCTGAATGCGCTGCACCTGTGCTTCGCCATCGGGGCTCTGTCGGCTCCATTGCTGGTGAACCGTTCGCTGCACTACACCGATTCGGTGTGGGCTGTCGCAGTACCCGTGGCGATGCTCGCCGTGACGGCAGGAACGATCCTCTTGCGTCACCCAGCGCCGCATCGCACTCGACTCGACACGGTGGCAGCCAGTAATGCAGGTGGCGCCCGCAGCGTGCACGTGTTCCTGCTGTCGCTGTTCTTCTTCGCCTATGTGGCGTTGGAGGGCGGGTTCGCCGGCTGGATTCACACCTACACCGAGCAAATCGGATACGGCGGCGCAGCGACGGCAACCGGTGTGGTGACGGTCTTCTGGTTCGGTTTCACCGTCGGCCGAGTTGCTGCCATCTGGATGGCGCGGGTGTTGTCGCCCGGCTTGATGGTGGCCTGGAGCATGGGCGTGGCGGTCGTTGCCTCGGTGCTGTTCGCACTGTTCCCCGACGGTGGACCGATGCTGTGGGCGGTCACGTTCGTGTTCGCGATGGCCATTGCACCGCAGTACGCCTCGATGATGGCATTCGCGGAAGCACACCTTGCGCTGAGCGGTAAGAACACGTCGGCACTGGTCGCCGCCTCGGGCGTCGGCGGTTTGCTGATGCCGTGGGTGCTGGGGCAGTTGTTCGACGCTGTGGGGCCCGAGTCGCTTCCGCCCGTGATGGTGGGGATGTCGGTGGCAACGGCGCTGGTGGCGCTGATCGGTGGGCGAGCAGTGCTGGCGGGTCAGCGGCCGCCGGCCACATCCACGAACGTGCCGGTCACGTAACTCGCCGCTGGGCCCGCCAGGAACAGCACTGCGCCTGCCACTTCGTCGGTGGTGGCACTGCGCAACATCGGCACGGTGGGCACGAGTCGGTCCACTCGGCCGGCGGGCGCCACGTCGTGGAAGTCGCTCTCGATGAGGCCGGGACGCACACCGTTCACCCGCACGCCGAACGGAGCAAGTTCCTTGGCGAGGCCCACGGTCATCGTGTCGATCGCACCCTTCGATGCCGCGTAGTGAACCCATTCGCCGCTGCCGCCGAGAACGGCCGCTTTCGACGAGATGTTCACGATGGCGCCCCCGCTGCCACCACGATCGCTGCGCATCCGGGCACCGGCTTCGCGGGCACACAGGAACGGGCCGGTGATGTTCACGGCCCACAGTCGGGCCAGCATCGACTCGTCGACGGTGTCGAGCGTGCCGTAGCCGCCGGCGATGCCGGCATTGTTCACCAGCACGTCGAGGCGGCCGAACCACTGGTCCACTGCAGCGAACAACCGCAGCACCTCGGCCTCGCTGCCCATGTCGGCCTGCACCGGCAACGCCCGGCAGCCAAGGTCGCGAATGTCGTCGGCGAGTGCCTCGGCGGCATCCCCCGACGACGCATAGTTCAGCACCACGTCGTACCGCTCGTGTGCCGCCGCGCGAGCGATGGCGGCACCGATACCGCGGCTGGCCCCGGTGATGAGCATCACCTTGCGATCGTCAGCCATGAAGGCGTTCCTCCAGTCGTGTGCGCACCGCCGGCCACTCGGCGGCGATGATCGAGTAGGCGGCAGTGTCGCGAGCGAGACCTGGCTCGGTGAGGTGACCGGCGTTCGGTCGGTGGCTGCGCAGAATGCCGTCCAGTGTTGCGCCGACGCGTTCGATGGCGGCTCGGCTCTGTGCATTGCGGGCATCGGTGCAGATGGCCACACGAAACACGCCCCACACCTCGAACGCCTGACTGAGCAGCAACAGCTTGGCTTCGGTGTTGATGGCAGACCGCTGCGCGTCGGTGGCCAACCAGGTGCCCCCCACCTCCACCTCGGCCGGGGTGCTGCGGCCCGGGTACCACTGGATGTTCAGGTAGCGAGTGCAACCCACCACGTCGTCTCCATCGAGGCGTCGCTGCGCGAACGGCATCGCGGTGTCGCGTTGTGCATCGGCCAACAGGCCGCCGATGTAGCCCTGCATGGCGTCGAGATCGGCTGGAACCGGGGTGTAGCCGTAGGTGCTGCGGTCGCGGTTGCCCGCATCGAGTAGCGCTGGCGCGTGTGCCGAGGTGAGCGGTTCCAACCGCACGTGTGTGCCGATGAGGGTGAGTGGTTCGAGCCGCATCGAGGTTCAGCTTCGCACTACGGTCAACCGTCATGCAGATCGTGTCGTGCAACTCGTTCGGTCCCATCGATCAACTCGTGTTCGAGGAGCACGCGTCGGTGGCGCTGTCGGCCGGGCAGGTTCGCATCGCCGTGACGGCATGCGGTGTGAACTTCGTCGATGGCCTCATCGTGCAGGGCCTCTACCAACTCAAGCCGGTGCTGCCGTTCGTGCCGGGCGGCGAGATTGCTGGTGTGGTCAGCGAAGTGGCATCCGATGTCACGTCGCATGCCGTCGGCGACCGAGTGTTCGCCACGACGGGTCTCAGCGGTGGCTTCGCCAGCGAGGTGGTGCTGCCGGCGTTCCGTGTGCTGCGCACCCCCGATGCCATCACCGACGGGCAGGCCGCCACGTTCGTGCAGAGCTACTGCACCGC
>CANHST010000024.1 GCA_947463235.1 Acidimicrobiaceae bacterium | reverse complement strand
TGCAGACGAAGCGCGATTCGCAGGTTCGTGTTCGCCCGGATGTCGTCGCTGATCACTCCCTGAGGCCGTTGCGTGGCCAGGAGCAGGTGCACGCCGAGGCTGCGACCACGCTGGGCCACGCCCACGAGTGCGTGGAGAAACGCGGACTGCTCCGCTACCAGGGCGGCGAACTCATCGACCACCACCACCAGCCTCGGCAGCGATGTGTTCGGTGCGGCGGTGCGCAACGTGGCGAGGTCGGCCACTCCATGGTCGCGGAGTACGCCCTCTCGGCGGCGCAGTTCGGCGTGCAGGCTGCGCAGCGCACGATCTGCAAGGTGGGTGTCGAGGTCGGTGATCACTCCTGTCACGTGCGGTAACCCGGTGAGCGCATCGAACGTGGCGCCGCCCTTGTAGTCGACGAGTACGAACTGCAGATGTGCAGGACTGTTTCGAACAGCGAGTCCAGCCACGAGGGTGCGGAGTAGCTCGCTCTTTCCCGCCCCGGTGGTGCCAGCCAGCAGCCCGTGAGGGCCATCACGCACGAGGTCGATGTCCACCACGCCATCGGCCGCCATACCGATGGGCGTGCGCGGCCCGGAGTGGTGTTCGTCGAGGGTCCATGCAGCGGCAATCGCATTGGCATCGACCAGCCCAAGGATTGCCTCCCAACGCACGTCGTTCGGCATGCGGCCGCTTGCCAGCGTGTCTTCGGGGTCGTGCAACGGAGCGAGCGCTGCAACTACGGCGCGCGTCGACCGGGTGCTCATGCCGGCCACGCGCACCTGCACCGGCAGGAGGCTGACGGCGGTGTCGGCTACCCAACGCGCCATCGGCCCCTGCTGCAACGTGAGCGCAGCGCCGCACACCGCTGGCACCTCGCGGTCGTCCGGCAACACGGCCAGCAGTGCTATCCGGCGGCGGGTCAGCACCCGGCGCACCGAACTGGTGCGCGTGGCCAGTGCCTCGGCGTCGTCGGTGACCAGCACGATGTGGTGGTCATGGTCGCCGAACTGCTCGAAGACCATCGGCAGGTCGTCGTGCGACACCACCGCATCGATGCCGTCAGGTGCCGCGAGGTGTGGCAGTCCCCGCAGGCACTGCCACCGTTCGGGGTGTCCGGTCGCCACCACAACGCGCAGATCGGCTGGGCCACACGACGTGGCGAGCTGCATCAACCAAGCGAGCGCGACCGCCGTGGCACCGTTGCCCACCACGGCCACCCGCTGGTCGGGTCCCAACAGCGCAGGCACCGGCATATCGGGGAGATGCGTCGAGTGCTCGGTGTCGCTGCGCCACGCAACCGGGCCGATACCGATGCTCACCGACCACGCGTCGACGTGCGTGGGGCGACGTTCCCACAGTCCGTTTCGTTCGTCGGCCGACTGTCGTGTGGTGGCGGTAGTGGGTGTGGCGGCGAGGTGCGCAACGGCGAAGGCGGCAAGGTCGGCGTTCAGTTCGTTGGCGTGGGCTGCCACGGCCGCGGCGTGATGCGACAACGTTGCTACGCGGCGACGACGGTCGGCGACGTGTTGTGTCGCCCAGCTCGCCACCGCCACGAACGCCCCCATCGCGCCGAACACCACGAACATCATCTGGTGCAGCACCACGGCCATCACGCCGGCAGCGATGAGGCCGAGCAGTGCGGGCACCAGGCCGCCTGGTGGCTCGCGTCGCAGATCGGGCTCGTTCGGTGCGACGAGGTCGGCTGGCTGCCACGCGGGCACCGCTCGCGGTCGGCGGGTGACGGCGCCATCGGGTCGAACGTTGGTGGTCGCTTCGGCGAGCGCTGAACGTGTGCACCACAGCGTGCTCGACCCGATCTCCAGAGAGGTGTCCGGTGCGATGGTGCTGTGGCCACCGACCACGGCTCCGTCGCCGCTGCGCACGGGAACACGTCCGGCGAGTTGGGTGGCAGTGAGACGACCATCCTCGTGAACTTCCAGCAACAGATGGTGGGGCTCCAGCGCTGGGTCGTCGCACCGCACGGCGGCTCGGGGTGCTCGACCGACGATGTGTCGACCCGCGGTGAGCGTGGTGGTGGCACCGGTGTCGGGCCCGGTGCGCCAGGTGCATCGCCAGTGCATCGAAGCGTTCATCGACCTCACTGGGTACGACGGCGATGGCCGTTCGGCAGAAAAAAGCCGCAGGTGAGGGGCACGGTGAGTCGGGCAGTGAACGCTCCGGAGACCACCCGCGCGGACGCTGCGGCCATGACCACTTCCTTGCTTGCTCCGTCATCCGCAGCCGCCCTGGCCCGTCTCAGCCGGGAGTGGCAGCAGCTCTCGAATCGCCCTGCGCTGGTCCGCCAAGCGGTCAAGTGGGAGCTGGGTGTTCCGGTCGGGTCGCTCGACGACGTGGTGTTGGCCACCGGCTTTCGGGCGGCTGGGCTGAGGCCCGCGGCCCCGGGTGAAGCGGGTAACGCGGTGCTGGGTCGACTGCTGCTCATTGCCCGCCTCGACGACCTTGCGGCGCGAGCCATTCTCCAGCGCCTGCTACCGGGGCTGGCCTCGATCGCCCGTCGGTGGGAGCGTCGCGCTGGCGGCACCGACCCGGTGGAGGAACTCATCGGCGCCGCGTGGTTCGTCATCCGCACGTATCCGGTGGAACGCCGCCCGCATCACCTCGCTGCCCAACTGCTGCGCGATGCGGAGTATCACGCCTTCCTGCGGCAGCGTCGTCGCACCGCAGTGCACGAGTTGATGCCCAGCGACACGTTCGACCTCGACCACTTCGCCGTGCACCCGGATGATCAGCCACTCGACCCCGGCGTCGAGCTCGCCGAGTTGGTCGCTGCGGCGAGTCGTTCGGTGCTCAGCGAACGGGATCTGCAACTCCTGACGTTGCTACTCGACGGCCGGTCACCATCCGAGGTGGCAGCAGTCATGCGCGTCAGCGTGCGGTCCGTCAGCAACCACCGCGATGGGCTGGTGTCGCGACTTCGTCAGACCGCTCGTGGGCTGGCAGCAGCGTGAGGGTCGGTGTCAGTGGCCGGGTGTGAAGCGGCGCAACCGCAGGCTGTTGCTCACCACGAACACGCTGCTGAAGGCCATGGCGGCGCCGGCCACTACGGGCGACAGGCGCCACGACATTGCCAGCGGGATTGCCGCCACGTTGTAGGCGAAGGCCCAGAACAGGTTGCCCTTGATGATCCGGAGCGTGTGCCGACTGAGGCGAATGGCATCGGCAGCAGCGTTGAGGTCGGCACGCACCAGCGTGAGTTCGCTGGCTTCGATGGCCACGTCGGTGCCGGTGCCCATCGCAATGCCGAGGTCGGCCTGCGCCAACGCAGCGGCATCGTTCACGCCGTCACCCACCATGGCCACCACGCGGCCTTCGGCCTGGAGGCGCTGAATCTCGGCCACCTTCTGATCGGGCAGCACGCCGGCGATCACGTCGGTGGGTGCGATGCCCACCTGGGCGGCGACGGCTTCGGCGGTTGCCTGGTTGTCGCCGGTGAGCAACACGGGCCGCAGCCCGAGCCGCCGGAACCGGGCGATGGCCTCGGCGCTGGTGGGCTTCACGGTGTCGGCGATGGCGATGGTGCCGAGCAAGGTGTCGTCGACCTTCACCGAGATAACGGTGTTGCCCTCGCTGTGCGCGGGCACGTCGGCAGCCTCGGCGCGACCCACCCATACGGTGTGCCCTTCGACGGTGCCGGTGGCGCCCACGCCCATCTGAGACGTGAAGTCGGTGACGGTGGTGGCAGGGAGTGCTGCGGCATCGGCGGCGCGTACCACGGCCTTGGCGATGGGGTGCTCGCTCGCGCGTTCCACGGCGGCTGCAAGGCGAAGGGTTTCGTTGGCATCGGCATCGCCCACCGTGGTGACACCCACCACGTCCATCTGGCCGGTGGTGACGGTGCCCGTCTTGTCGAGCACGACGGTGTCGACCTGGCGGGTGCTCTCCAACACCTCGGGGCCCTTGATGAGAATGCCGAGTTGTGCGCCGCGCCCGGTGCCCACCAGCAGTGCGGTGGGGGTGGCGAGGCCGAGTGCGCAGGGGCAGGCGATGATGAGCACGGCCACGGCCGGGCCGATGGCTTCGGTGAAGCTGCCCGTGCGGGAGAACCAGAAGCCCAAGGTGGCGGCGGCGAGCACGAGGACGATCGGCACGAACACCCCGGCGATCTGGTCGGCGAGCCGCTGTACGGGTGCCTTGCCGCTCTGGGCGGCCTCCACCAGTCGGGCCATCTGAGCGAGTGCGGTGTCCTTACCCACGCGGGTGGCGCGCACCACGAGCCGTCCGTTGGTGTTGATGGTGGCGCCGGTGACGGCGCTGCCGGGTGCCACGTCCACGGGCACGCTCTCGCCGGTGACCAGACTCATGTCGACCGCCGATGTGCCCTCCTCCACTTCGCCGTCGGTGGCGATGCGGTCGCCCGGGCGCACGACGAAGCGGTCGCCAACCTTCAATGCGCTGACCGGTCGGGTGAGTTCGGTGCCATCGGCCTGCAGCACGTTGGCGGTGTCGGACCCGAGGGCGAGCAGGGCCTTCAGTGCACCACCGGCGCGACGCTTGGCCTTCACCTCGAAGTAACGGCCGGCGAGAATGAGGGCGACGGTGGTGCTGGCCACCTCGAAGTAGAGGTGGTGGTTCTCGCCGCGCGCCGGGCTGAGCGACATCGGCATCTTCATGCCCAGGTCGCCAGCGGAGGTGGTGAGCAACGCGTACAGGCTCCAGCCGTAGGCCGCAATCACGCCCACCGACACCAACGTGTCCATGCTGGCTTCGGCCTGACGGAGGTTCTTCCATGCCACCCGGTGAAAGGGGAGGGCCGACCACGCAGCGACCGGTGTGGCCAGGACAAGGCACACCCACTGCCATCCGCGGAACTGGAACGCCGGCACCATGCTGAGGAGCAGCACGGGCACGCCCAGCACCGTGGCGAGCACCAGTCGGCGACGAAGGTCGGCCAGTCGGACCTCGTTGGGGTCGGGTTCGTCGTTGGGTTGATCGCTCGGCACGATGGCGCCGTACCCGATGCTCTCCACGGCTGCGACCAGTTGGTCGGTGCTCACCTTGGCGGGGTCGAACGACACGCTCGCCTTCTCGGTGGCAAAGTTCACCGAGGCGGTCACGCCGTCGAGTCGGTTGAGTTTCTTCTCGATTCGACCTGCGCACGATGCACAGGTCATGCCTGTGAGTTCGAGGTTCAGTTGATCCAGGCCCGGCGGCGTGGCGATCACGGGCGTGTCGGCGTCGAGGCTCATGGCTGCACGACGGTGAAGGGGATGGTGAGCACTGTGCCGTTGTGGCCGAACTGCAGGAACAGTCGGTACGTGCCGGGTTGCGGCAGCGTGTCGCCGAACATGAACATGCCATCCATCTCGCTCATTGCGTGCAGGTGCACATACGACAGATCGCCCTGGCGGATGGCCACGAGGTGGGCGGCCTGGCCGAGGTAGGGCTCCAAGCCGGTGGCCGGTGTGCCGTCCTCGTTGTAGATGTTGAAATTGAGGCCGTTGCGAAGGAGGTGCAGTCCGTCCACCACGACGTCGTCGTCGGGGTCAGGCAGCGGTACCGGTTCCACCTCGACTTCGTCGTCGAGGTTCGCGCTCAGCACGATGGGGGCGCTTTCACCCTTCGGTGTGCTGTCGAAGATCAGGTGCCACGGGCCGGGTTGGTCGAGGGTGACCTCCCACGAACCGCGATCGGAGATGGTGGGGTGGAAGTGCTCGTAACCGCTCAGGTCGGGCCGAATCATCACTGCGTGGAGCAGTGCCTCGTGCGCCATCTGGAATTCGGTGACGCGCTCCTCCATGTCGATCGTCTGGAGGTGGAACGTGATGACCCGCGGCTCGCCCTTGGCCCCCACGATGCTGTCGGTGAGCAGGCGGTAGTTACCCGATTCGAATGCAGGCGGCACGAGGGGAGCAACGTGCGAGTGGCTGTGGCCGGAGTGGGTGTGGCCAGGCATGCGTTCGCCCACGGCGTAGGCCGTGCCGAAGGTGCCCAACAGCACCACCACAAATGCGCCGAGCCGCGCCCACACCGACATGTCAGACGACGACTTCGTAACCGGCTTCGTCGATGGCGGCCACGATGGCATCGCGGTCGAAGGCTTCGCCGGTGACGGTGACGATCTTGGTTTCCAGGTCGACAAGCACGCCTGCGACGCCCGCCACCTTGCCCACTTCGCTCTTCACGGCGGTTTCGCAGTGACCGCAGCTCATGCCCGGCACGTGGAACTGGATCTCACTCATCGTCGGCACACCTTTCCTCGTCCGTTGTCAGGTCGTGTCCGAGGCTCGCAGAGTTCCCGGCGGACAACATGCAACGTTTTTCTCGCTCATATGTTGCAGGGGTGGGGAGCACTGCCACAACCCACCCGTCACGGATGGGTCGCAAGGTTCACCCGAAGTTCGGGCGGCGCTTCTCCAAGAACGCCGCGATGCCCTCCTGGGCGTCGGGGGTGACGGCGGCGCTGGCCATGGTGTGCACGGCGAACTCGTACGCCTGGGTCTGGTCGAGCCCCGCCTGGGCGTAGAAACCCCGCTTACCAAGTCCTTTGCTGGTGGCGCTGCCGCGGGTGGCCCGGGCCAGCAGGTCGTGGGTGGCGGTGTGCAGTTCCTCGTCGGGCACGGCGCGGTTGATGAGGCCCCACTCCAGTGCCGTGGCGGCGTCGATGGCATCGCCGGTGAGGGCCATTTCCATGGCGCGCTTGCGGCCCACGTTGCGGGCCACGGCAACGAGTGGCGTGTGGCAGAACAGCCCACCCTTGCCGCCGGGGATGGCGAAGCCGGCGCTGTTGGAAGCCACTGCCAGGTCGCAGGTGGCCACCAGCTGGCAGCCCGCCGCGGTGGCGAGCGCATGCACGCGGGCGATCACCACCTGGGGGATCGACTGCACGGTGTCCATCATCTCGGTGCACACGTCGAAGAGGTGCTTGGCCTGTTCGAATGTGGCGCCTGCCATGTCGCCGAAGTTGTGGCCGGCGGAGAACACCGGGCCGTTGGCCGCGAGGATCACGCCGGTCGCCTTGCTGGCGCCCACATCCCGGAAAGCCTTGGTGAGTTCCAGCATCACGTCGAGTGCGAGGGCGTTGCGCTTCTCGGGACGATTGAGGGTGATGGTGGTGAACGGGCCGTCGGTCTCGACGATGAGGTGCGTGTAGGTCACCCCGTCATTCTCGCACTGCGCGGACGTCGTCACCAGCCGATGTCGGGGCAGTCGGGTTCGCCAGCCACTTCGATCTGCAGCGTGGAGTGGTCCAGGCCGAAGCGCTCGGTCAGCAGCTTTTGCGCAGCGGGCAGCACGCCCCGCATGGCCGGGTCGTCGCTCACCTGCACGTGCGCGGACAGCACGTGCATCTCACTGGTGAGCGTCCACACGTGCAGATCGTGCACGCCCACCACATGGTCGAGCTCCAGTAGTGCTTGCTCGATGTCGTGGACGTCGAGTTCGTGTGGTGCCGCTTGCACCAGCACCCGCACCGCGTCGCGACCAAGGCGATACGCCCGGGGAAGGATGAACAGGCCGATGGCGGCACCGACGATCGGGTCTACCCAGCTCCAGCCCGTGACGCTCAACACGATGGCCGACACGATGACACCGACGGAGCCGAGCATGTCGCTCACCACCTCGAGGTAGGCGCCGCGCATGTTCATGCTCTCCTGTGCGCCCTCGCGCAGCAGAAGGAACGCGATCACGTTCACGACGAGCCCAATGATGCCGACCACCAGCACGGGTGTGGAGTGCACCTCGGCCGGGTCGCGGAGACGAAGAATCGCTTCCACGAGCACATAGATGGCGACGGCGAACAGCAGCACCGCGTTGGCCAGCGCTGCCAGGATCTCCAGTCGGTACAGACCGAAGGTGCGATGGCTGGAGTGGTCGGCACGGTTCGCGGCAGTGATGGCGGCCAGGGCCATGCCCAACCCCAGTGCGTCGGTGGCCATGTGGCCGGCGTCGCTCAGCAAGGCGAGGGAGTTGGTGGCCAGGCCCACCACCACCTGCACCAAGAAGAAGCCGACGATGAGCGCGAATGCGATCTTCAGCCGACCAAGGTGTCGTGCCCCGGCGCGCAGTGACGCGTGCCCGTGCGAGTGGTGGTTGGAGTGGTCGTGACCCACCCGACGAGTGTGCCACTCGCATCCCACTACTCTGCGGACATGAGCGAACTGACCGAGGCAGCGATGCACGACATCGGCGACCGATTGGTGGCCGCCATCGCGGCTGGCGACGTGGAGGGCGTGCGGGCCATCTACGCGCCCGATGCCACCATTTGGCACAACTTCGACCAGCGCGATCAGTCACCCGACGAGAACCTGCTCACGTTGGTCGACCTGCATCGGCGGGCCAGCAACCTGCAGTACACCGAGATCCGTCGCTTCGTCGCACCCGATGGTTTCGTGCAGCAACACGTGCTCACCGGCGATGCCAGAGGAGGCCCGCTGAAGATGCCGGCGATGATCCGGTTCTGGGTGGAGGGCGGCCGCATCACCCGGCTCGAGGAGTACCTCGACACCCGCCAGGCGATGGTGCTGTACGCCGCAGACTGACCCGGCACACGCCGGTGGTTGGCGTGGTGCCCCCCCAGGGACTCGAACCCTGAACCAATGGATTAAAAGTCCACTGCTCTAACCATTGAGCTAGAGGGGCGGGCGCGCGAGGAAACTCGCACGATAACGAGCACCAGTATGCCCGCCGACATGGCCTTGCTGAGCCCCCGACACGCGACGCGGGCACCAGATGCGTCCCCGAGGGTGCATCCGGTGCCCACGATCGGCACTCAGGAGGTGAGAACGCTCAGATGCGTTCGATGATGATCGCCGGGGCCATGCCGCCGGCGGCGCACATGGTGACCAGGCCGTAGCGGCCACCGGTGCGCTCGAGCTCGTCGAGCACGGTGCCAATGAGCATTGCGCCGGTCGCGGCGATGGGGTGACCCAGCGCCATGGCGCCGCCGTTCACGTTCACCTTGTCGCGGTCGAGGTCGAGGTCGCGGATGAACTTCTCCGCCACCACCGAGAACGCTTCGTTGATCTCGAACAGGTCGATGTCGTCGATGCTGAGACCGGCCTTGGCGAGCACCTTCTTGGCGGCCGGAACCGGGGCGTTGAGCATGAGCGTCGGGTCGTCGCCCATGTTGGCGGCGGCCACGATGCGGGCACGCGGGGTCCAGCCGTTGGCCTTCACGGCGCCGGCGCTGGCCACCAGGATGGCGGCTGCACCGTCGACCACGCCAGAGCTGTTGCCGGCGTGGTGCACGTGGGTGATGTCGAGGCCGGGGTAGCGGGCCAGCACCATCGAGCGCAGCGTGATGCCGCTCTCGTCGAGCGGGAAGTCGGCCATGCCGCCGAACGACGGGGCGAGCTGGGCCAAGCCCTCGAGCGTGGTCTGCGGGCGGGGGAACTCTTCGCGGTCGAGGGCGAGCGTGCCGTCCTCCTTGTAGACCGGCACGAGGCTCTTGTCGAAGCGACCCTCGGCGATGGCGCGGGCGGCGCGCTGCTGCGACACGTAGGCCAGGTGGTCGAGCGCCTCTCGCGGGATGCCTTCCAGCGAGGCGATGGCGTCGGCGGCCACACCCTGGTGGGTCTGCGGGTGACGGGCACGCAGGCGGAGGTTGCCGGCGTCCATCAGCGGGGCGCGCACGCCAGCCTGAGCGGCACCGAGGGCCGGGTGAAGGCTCATCATCTCGCAGCCACCGGCGATGACCACATCTTCCATGCCGGCCATCACGCTGGCGGCGGCCATGTTGGTGGTGGTGATGCCCGAGCCGCAGAAACGGTCGAGCGTCACGCCCGACGCGCGCACGTCGTAGCCGGCATCGAGCAGTGCCATGCGGGCGAGGTCGCCGCCCTGGGTGCCCACCTGCATGCTGGTGCCGAAGATCACGTCGTCGACGGCCGAAGTGTCGAGGTCGTTGCGGTCGCGCAGGGCGGAGAGCACGGTGGCGCCCAGCTGCTGCGGGTGGATGTCGGCGAGGGCGCCCTTGCCGACCTTGCCGATGCCGCGAGGGGTGCGGACGGCATCGATGATGAATGCTTCGGACATGGTGGGGGACCTCCTCAGGGGCGGCCGACGGGCCGCAGGAACGACGTCGGACGATATCCCGACCGACCCGTCGCGAACCCAGTCGAACGGCCCAGTCCTAGCCGGTTGCTGTGCCGCTTCCGTCAGCGCTGTTTGCCGGCGAGGAACAGTGCGACCGCCTTGTCGATTCGACGCTGACGTGTGTCGGCGGTTTTTGCACCGTTGACGTTGTCGACGTGATAGCGCTGCAGGCTGTTCGACAGTCCCTCGAAGAAGCCCTTCGCTGCGGGTTCGGCGGCTAGCGCCGCGGCGAAGTCGTCGGGCATTTCCACTTCCCGCGGCGCGGTGGCGAGCGTGAGGGTGACCGTGATGGCATCACCGCCTGCCAGTCCGGTCGCCTTGCGAATGGCGGCGCTCACCGGCACGAGGTGCTTGCCGCCCATCACACCCACTGTGCTGCGGAACTCGTAGCCATTTAGGTTCACCTGCACTGGCGGCTTGGCGCCCGCACCGAGCTGTTCGATGAGCGCCTTGGGCACCTCGATGCCCGTGTTGTTGCCGAATGCGCTGAGCGTGGTGGAGAACGAGACGGTCGGGTCGGCCATGCACTCACGCTAGCGATGAGGTTCGACGGGCACGCTCGCGTCAGATGGCTTGGGCGCAGGCGAAGTCGAGGTGGGTACCCGAGTCGGATGCGCTGAACGGCGTGCAGTCCACAACGTCCCATCTCCCGGAGCCGAACGTGTCGCGTGTGGCGTCGATGTAGGTGCGCACGGTGCCGTCGTGACCGGTGACGAACACCGTGGCGACGGGATCGCCTTCCGTTGTGGGGCGCTGAGTGATGAACATGGCTGGCTCGTGCTTGGCGAGTCGGTCGACGAAGCAACGGCGGGCCGATTCCTGCACGTCGTCGTCGCCGCTGATGCCGTTGTCCTCGTAACCGCAGAAGATCGCGTCGCCGAGCTGCACCACTTCGGTTGGTGCGGCGCCGCGGTCGATGCCGAGATCGATGAGGGCTGCGTCGAGTCCGGTCTGGTCGGTCTCCGCCACATGCGGGGCAGGCGGTGCGGGCGCGTGCCAGATGTACGACTGGTTGTGCACCGGGTCGTTCGGTTGCATCCCGGTGGTGCCGCCGAACGTGAACGCGTCGCGGCCAGCGGTGACCGTGGTGGCGCCGCTCTCGTCGTCGAGCCCGTCGGGCAGGGTGGGGACCCGGATCCATGTATTGGTGCGCATGTCGAGCACCGAACCGCGCACGCCGCCGAAGTACGACACCGACGGCCCGATGGCACCCATCACGTCATCGGGCGGGTTCGCCGGACCCGGCCGCCACATGTCGAAGCGGGCGTCGTACACGCCGAACTGGGGGCTGACCACCCACGAGCCATCGGCGAACCACAGCGACTGAACCTCGACGTTCTCCGGCAGTTGGGTCCACTGTTGCGTGGCGTCATCGAACCTGGCCATGCGCGTCGGTATCGATGTGACGCCGTTCTGTACGAGCGCGATGGAGTGATTGAAGAGCATCAAGTTCCCACCCACCTCCAGGATCTGGCGGTCGAACGATGCGTCGAAACCGTCGTCGGGGAGTGCCGTCCATTCGTTCGTGGTGGGGTCGAACGACCAGTCGGGCGCCAGGCCGAACTCGTCGGTTGCGGAGTACAGCAGCAGTGCATTGCTGCGGGTGGTGAGTGCGAACGCCTGTGGCACCTGCGAGGGCAGCGGCACCTCGGTCCACTCATCGTTGGCGACCGAGTAGTGCCACAGGCGGTAGGTCTGTACTGACGCTGTCACGTCGGGCTGGGACAGCGAGTAGAAGTACACGTCGCCCTGGAATGCCACCGACTGACCCACGTACGAGGCTTCGTCCGGCAGAGGAGACATCGCTCTCCAGGTGTCGTCGATAGGGCTGTAGATGGCACCGTCGTGGAGGGTGTCGCCGTATCCGTAGTAGTCGCACGCCGGGCAGTCGGGCTGGGTGGTGCCACCGAACACCACCACCTCACTGCCGGTCCAGACCCCCTGGCTGTTGTTGCGTGGCGACAACGGACCGGGGGCGGTTGCGATCCACGCGCCATCCGTCGACGTGGCGGGTTCGTCGGTGGAAGGCGTTGGTGACGTGCTGGGTGCGGTGCTTGGCGTCGGCGAACTCGTCGGCGGGTTCGTGGAAGCCGGCGTGGCGTGCTGCGTGCCCGTGCCTCGCGTCAACAACACCACCCCGCCGAGCACGACGGCGACGGCTGCAGCGACCGCCAAGGCTCGCTGCCAGGCAGGTCGGTCGATGGTGGGCGGCAATGGCTCGGACGGCATCGACGAGGACAGCAGCCACGGGTCGTGTGGGTGGGGTTCGTCGTCCATCGTCCCTCCTCGCATCCGTGGCGCCGGTCGATCACGGCGGTGAACACATTGTTCACCACCGAGCACTGCGTTGGGCGCCGCCCGATCAGTCGGGTCGTAGACCGCGCATGATGAACGCCGTCATCTGCTCGGCATGTTCCACGGCATCGAGTGGTCCGTCCTCGGCGTCGAACGCACTCGACAGCGCCACCAGTGTGTACGGAGCCTCAGCGCCGTGCGCCACGAGGAAGAACAACGCTCGTCCGGTGATGGGGCGAATCGTGCCGGCCTTCACGAGTCGGCGCAGCGTGCGTGCGGCCGGCATGAACGCTGGCTGCACCACGGTGCGAACGATGTGGTCGAGGCGGTCGCTGTGCTGGAGGCCCTCGGTGTTCATCAACCGGCAGAGCTCGGGCCGTTCGATGTTGGCCAGCAGGAAGGCGCGTACCAACTCGGCGAGATCGTCGAGATCGCTCGTCGGTTTCGGGCGCGCTGCGCGCTGCTGGTTGATCTCGGCCAGGAACGTGGCGAAACCGTGATCGACGGCAGCGAAGTACAGGCGCTCCTTCGAACCGAATCGCTGGTTGATGGTGCCGTGGGCGAGCCCGAGCTCGGAGTTCAGTGCGCGCAACGACATGGCGTCGTAGCCCTGCACGGCGAAGGCGCGGAGCGCGGCAGCGAGAATCTCTTCGTCCGCATGGATGCGCGGGCGGCCTCGGGTCTCGGCCGTCATGCTGCTCATTGTGCGGCCAGGGTCATGCGACGGAGAGCATCGAGGAGCCACTGCGACATATCGTCGGCCACGTGTGCCATGCGGGCGCCCACGTGCTGGTCGGGTCGAACGATGATGGCCCCATCGATGGGAAGGTCGGACGCGCGTGCCCAGTGGCCTTCGGTGTCGTGCACGTCGCTTCCAATCAGCACCACGTCGAGTGGAATGGAGCCGCCGGTGATGGTGCGACCGGCGTCGGCCCACGCTGGCGACGAGGTGAGCAGCACGAAGCGATCGAGCGGCACCAGGTCGAGGGTGGAGATGCGTTCACCGTTGCGCTGCACCCACGCATGCGGCAGACGTGCCCCGGGGTGTGTGGTGGGCAGGTACTCGCGCACGATGTCGGTGGGTACCGGTAGCTCGGTGTGGTCATCGATGGTGATGCCAGCCTCGGCCGGGTACACGAAACCGAGTTGTAGCCCGAGCATGTCGAAGTGCTCGGCCTGGTTCTCGATCGCAGCGCTCAGCGCAGCGCGCCCTTCGGTGGTGCCGATAGCACGCTCGTAGTTCGCCTTGGACACGGCAGGGTCCGGATCGGCGCCCAGCGCCATGATCACTTCGAACATCTTCATTGCGTTCTCGAGGCTCTTCTCGGCGTTCACCTCGGCAACTCGACGCCGTTCGGGACCATACGTCTGTAGCAGCGACGGCTCGGCCCAACCGTGCTCCACGGCGGCCAGCTTCCACACCAGGTTCTGCACATCCGCCGCGCCGGTGTTGAGGCCCATGCCGCCCGTGGGCGGGAAGCGGTGCGCGGCGTCGCCAGCAAGGAACACGTTGTCCTGCGAGTAGGTCGCAGCGATCTGCGATGACATGTTCCACGAACTCACCGTGCGCAGTTCCAGGTTGGCTACCTCCGCGCCGATGCCACGGCGGAACATCGCCAGACAGCGCTCGTCGGTGTAGTCCTCGATGCTCTCGGTATCGGGGTCCCAGGTGGTCATGTACACCCAGGTGCCGTCGATGTCGTGGGCGAGGTAGGTGCCGCCGATCTCGGGATCGATCATCCAGTACAGGGTGGCGGGCCGGTGAGCCACGAGGTGGCGCAGGTCGGCGGCCACGTGGATGGCGATGAACGCCTGCAGACGCTGCGGGCCTTCCATCTCGATGCCGGTCCACTTGCGCACGCGGCTGCCGGCTCCGTCGGCGGCGATGACGTAGCGACTGTGAATCGTGCGTTCGGTGCCGTCGGCAACGTTGCGCACGGTGGTGACGATGCCGCTGTCGTCGTGCGTTGCGCTCTGCCATTCGGTGCCGGTGACCAGTTGCTGCGCGTGGTCGCGCAGTATGGGTTCCAACAGGTGCTGGGACAGGTTGCGAAGCGGGGTCGGGGTGATGTCGTGGAGCGCTTCGACCTGCTGCTGCCGTTCGTATTCGAGGCAGCCGAGTTCCTCACCGGTGAGCGCGGTGACCCAGCGGGTCCAGCCATCGGCGGTCGGACGGCACGCCGCGAGGAGGCGGTCCATGTCGATGCCCGCAGCGCGCAGTATCTCGAACGTGCGGGCGTTCACCACGTGTGCGGCCGGTGCTTCCTGCACCTCGTCGCGCCGCTCGATGAGCACGTGATCGATGCCCTGTTGTTGCAGCAGCACCGAAGCCAGCAGGCCGATGGGGCCTGCACCCACCACCAGCACGGTGGTCTGATCGGGAATCGCTTCGAAGCGCATCAGATCAGACCTTCGTAGCTACCGCCGTCGAGGCCGATGTTCTGGCCACTCACGTACGACGCCTGCGCGCTGCACAGGTAGGCGCACATGTCGCCGAACTCCTTCGGCTCACCCAATCGCCCGGCGGCGATGGTGGCCACCTGCTGGGCGCGGGCCTCTTCGTACGTGCAGCCCGTGAGCTTCATTGCCAGATCGGCCATGTAGCGCTGACGGTCGGTGTCGAAGCGCTCGGGCAGCAAGTTGTTGATGGTGACGTTGTCGACCACCACTTGCTTCGAGAGTGCCTTGGTGACACCGGTGAGCCCGGTGCGAGCACCAATGGACAAGGCCATCAGCGGGTTGGGGGATTTCACCATCGCTGAGGTGATGTTCACGATGCGGCCGAACTTGCGCTCGCGCATGCCGGGCAGCACTCCTTGGATGAGCATGAGTGGGGCCAGCATGTTGCTGTCGACTGCGGCACGCCAGGTGTCGAGTTCGATGGTGGCGAAGTCGGCTGGTCGGGGGCCGGCATTGTTGGTGACGAGGATGTCGACCTCAGGCACGGCAGCGAGGAGCGCAGCGCGCCCTTCTTCGGTATCCACGTCGGCCAACACGGGCAGCACGTTCACGCCGTACGTGTTGGCGATGTGGGCGGCCGTGGCATCGAGCGTGTCGGCGTTGCGCCCGTTGAGCACGATGTGCACACCTTCGTTGGCGAGCGACTCGGCGCAGGCGCGGCCCAAGCCGCGACTGGACCCACAGACGATGGCGGTGCGGCCCTGGATGCCGAGGTCCATGTCAGCGGCCCGCCGCTTCGCGACCCTTGGCGATGTCGGCGATGTCGACCGGCTCGAAGAAGTCGGGCTTGATGGCGGTGGAGTTCCACGCGGCCACCTCGAACGGGTTCCAGTCGGTGCGGTGGTTCTCCGCTGCCCACTTCTCGTCGTCGACGATCTGGTCCATGTCGGAGTACAGCTCGAACATGCCGCCTGCGGGGTCGAGCAGGTACCAGAACATGTTCGCACCCACCACGTGGCGGCCCACGCCGGTGACCGAGCAATCGGGACGTTCGGCCACGATCTTCTGGCCGGCCAGACCGATGGCGTCGATGCCGTCCATCTCCAACGCGTAGTGGTTCAGGTTCGGCACTGCTGCAGGGGTGATGAGCAGGTTGTGGTGGTCGTTGGAGCAGCGCAGGAAGTAGGCGAACTCACCGAACGAATCGGAGACCTTGAAGCCGAGGCCATCTACGAAGAAGGCGCGGCTGGCCTCCACGTCGCTGGTGCCGAACACGACGTGGCCCAGGCGCCGAGGACTGTGCGGCTGCTCGGAGATGCAGGCGGGTGAACGCTGGCCGATGCGCTCGTAGGCGCCGGGCAAGTTCCACTGACGGGGCGCAGCGGGCGTGATCGGCGCTGCACCACGCACCTGCACCACCACGTTGTGGTCGAGCACGGGGTCGGCGCACCGCAGCACGCCATCGGCGATGGCCGATGCGACGCCGAGCGCATCGAGTCGGGCGGCAATCGCCACGAGGTCGGCCTCGGTCTCGCATTCCACGCGAAGCTCGCTGACGTGGCGGTAGCCGCCTTCACGAAGGCGGAGTTGGGAAGGACGATCGGTGGTGCCGAGTACACCGTCCGCCGTGAGGTGCATGCCGTGATCCGTCCAGAACTGCTGCAGTTCTTCGGGTCGCGGTACGGCGAGTTCCAGATCGAGCAATGACGTCAAACCCATGACATCCCCCTTTGGTCGATCGGGAGACTAGTTGCTTTCTCTCCAGCCGTCCATCAATAGTTGGCGCGTCAGCATTCGCGTGCGGCGAGCAGCCGTTCGACGAACCGAACGGCGGCCTGGGAGCTCTCGATGCGCCACATCGCCACCGGGTCCGCGGTGTCATCCTGAGCCGCGAGGCGTGCGGCCATCGGAGCGAACGAATCGCGCTGAGCCACCAGCATGGCCGTGGTGTCTACGCCGTTCATGTCGGCCAACACCACCTTCAACAGCAGCTCGCTGCGTACGTCGCGTAGGTGACCCACAGGCTGATCGAGCCACTTCTTGAGGTGTGCCCTGCCGCTGCGAGTGGGAGCCAAGATGGTTCGGTTGCCGCCAGCGATGCCGGGTTCCTCGCCCTTCGGCTGCACGTATCCGCGCTGCGTCAACTGATCGAGTGCCCGATAGGTGAGGGCCCGCGACAGCGACCACACGCGGCCCACTTCGCCCTCGGGTTTCAGCAGTGCCGCGATGGCGAATCCGTGCGATGGCTTGGCACACAGAATCCCCAGACAGGCCCATTCGCCGAGAAGCAGCTGGTGTTCAGCGGTGCGCGCCACCTGTACATCCTCACACCTGGCGCTAGGCCGGGTAGACCTCGATGTCGGTGGCCTTGGCCGCCACGTGCACCTCGTCGCCGGGGCGAAGGGCAAGCGCGTCCAAGGCCGCCAACGTGATCTCTGCTGTCAGCGGCAACAGGCCCTCGATACCGACCCGTGCCCGCTCGCCGAGGCGGTCGATATCGGTGATGATGCCCTCCCACACGTTGCGACTGCTGGCGCCCGCTGGCGTCTCGCGTGTCAGCGTCAACGAGTGCGGCCGGATCACCGCAAACGCTGGCCCGTTGGGTGCGTCGGCGATCACCACTGCAGCCCCACGCTCGGTGTGCAGCACACCTCCTTCGACGCTGCCGCTGACCAGATTCACGCCCACCAGGTCGGCCACGTAACGCGAGCGCGGATGGGCGGTCACCTCGGCCAGGGTGCCCGACTGCACGATGCGGCCGCCCTCCAGCACCGCCACACGATCGGCGAGCGCGTATGCATCGACCGGGTCGTGAGTGACCAGCAGTCGCATGCCGGCGAACGAAGCCAGGTGTTGGCGAAGGTCGCGACGCACCGCGGCGCGGGTGCCGGCATCGAGCGCGGCGAGGGGTTCGTCGAGCAGCAGCACGCGTGGGTCGGTGGCCAGTGCTCGTGCGAGCGCCACTCGTTGCGCCTGCCCGCCCGACAGAGCACGCGGTCGATCCTGCGCCATGGATGCCAGACCGACTCGTTCGAGCCACTCGTGTGCGCATCGACGTGCATCGGCCTTCGGTGTGGTTCTGGCGCGAAGACCGAACGCCACGTTCTCCAGCACGGTCATGTGCTCGAACAGCAGGTAGTCCTGGAACACCACGCCGATGGGGCGCTGTTCGGGTGGCACGAACGTATTCGTGGTCGGGTCGTCGAGCACGGCGCCATCCACGCGGATGTGTCCCTGGTGAATCGGCCGCAGTCCGGCGAGTGCTCGCAGCGCGGTGCTCTTGCCGGCTCCGTTGGGGCCGAGCAGTGCGAGCAGCTCGCCATCGGCAACGGTCAGTTCGGCGCGTAGGTCGAGGGTGCCCACCTGCACACCGATGGAGGCTTCCAGGCTCATGCCAGCAACTCCGCGCGATTGCCGGTGCCGAACCAACGGTCGCGCAGCCCCACGAGCACTGCGAACGAGATGGCGATCAGCACTAGCGACAGCACGATGGCTTCCTCGGGGTTGGTCTCCAGACCCAGATACACGGCCAGTGGCAGGGTCTGGGTGGTGCCCGGGAAGTTGCCGGCGAACGTGATGGTGGCGCCGAACTCGCCGAGGGCACGAGCCCAGGCCAGCACCCCGCCGGCGATCAACGCGGGCCGGATGGCGGGCAGTGTGACTCGGCGGAACGTGTACCAACTGCTGGCGCCGAGCGTGCGGGCGGCGTCTTCCACCCGCCGGTCCATCTGCCGCAGCGCCGCCTCCACCGTGATGATGAGGAACGGCATCGCCACGAACGTCTGCGCCACCACCACGCCTGCCGTGGTGAAGGGCAGACGGATTCCGAACCACTGGTCGAGGTACTGGCCCACGATGCCGCGGCGACCGAGTGCGAAGAACAGCGCCACGCCACCCACCACGGGCGGAATCACCATGCTCAGTGTGCACAGCGCGCGCACGACGCCGCGGCCGGGAAAGTCCACCCGCGCCAGCACCCAGGCCAGCGGAACGCCGAGCACGAACGAGATGGCGGTGGCCCACAGCGAGCACACCAACGACAGTCGCAGCGCGGTCAGTGCATCGTCGGCGGTGAGGTACTGCCAAGCCTTCGACCACGGCGCCCGCCACAGCAGGCCCGCCAGTGGCAGCGCGAAGAACGCCGTGGCGACAGCGGCAAGAACGAACACCGGGACAGGGACTGGGGGTCGCCCACCCCGGCGCTCGTCGATCACGGCGCTCCGAATCCGAAGGAGGAGAGGATCTTCCTGCCGTCGGTGGAGTTCACGAAGTCGACGAAGGCCTGGGCGCCAATGGCATTCGGAGCAGCAGTCGTGACGCCGATCGGATACTCGGCCGTCACGTTCACGTCCGCAGGAATGTCCACTCCTGCAGCCTTGTCGCCTGCGGCGAGCACGTCGGTGATGTACACGACGCCGGCATCCGCCTCACCCGAGGTGACCTTGGTGATGACGGCCTTCACGTTCTGCTCCAGCGACTTCGGTGTGACGGAGACGCCAGCGTTGGTGAACAACTGCGTTGCGTACTTGCCACACGGCACCTCGGGATCGCACGTCACCACGACGAGGTCACGCTGCGCAAGGTCGTCGACGGTGGCGATGCCCTTGGGGTTGCCGGGCTCCACGACGATCTGCAGCATGTTGGTGGCGAACACCGTGGGTTGGCCGGCGATCTTGCTCTTGTCGGTGAGCTTGGTCATGTTCTTCTGATCGGCCGAAGCGAACACATCGGCGGGCGCGCCCTGGTCGATCTGGGCGACCAGTTCGCTCGAGGCGGCGAAGCTGAACGTCACCTTGGCATCGGGGTTGGCGGCGGTGAACGCATCCCCGATCTCGGTGAATGCGTCGGTGAGCGACGAGGCGGCGAACACGACGATCTCGCCCGACACGGTGGTGAAGTCCGCAGAAGTGGTGGACGGCGCCACGGTGCCGTCCGAACCGCAGGCGGCAGTGCCCAGGCCGAGCAGGGCGACGGCTGCGAGCAGGAGAGCTGTTGGTCTGGGCATCGGTGCGAACAATAGTCACGTAGTAACTAATGACGTCAACCCTCGCCATCCAAGGGAGAGGGATGGCGTGGCATGATCCGTTGATGAGCGTGATGAATGGTGGCGTGTCGTTCTGGATGCGCGAGCAGTCGGCCGAACCTGAACGTGCGCCGTTGCGCGGCGATGCGACATTCGACGTGGCCATCATCGGCGCCGGCATGTCGGGTCTGTGGTCGGCGTACCACCTCACCGAGGCGCAGCCCGATCTGCGAGTGGTGGTGCTCGAGGCCGAACGCGTGGGCTGGGGTGCCTCCGGCCGCAACGGTGGGTGGCTGTCGCAACTGATTCCAGGGAACCGCGTGAAGTACGCCGCTGGGCCGGAGGGTGCTGCGGGTGTGACCCGACTGCAGCAGGCGATGCTCGATGGCATCACCGATGTGGTGAGGGTGGCCGCCGAACACGACCTCCCCATCGATGCCCACCGCGGCGGCAATCTGGTGGTGGCCACCACGAAGGCGGGCGTGGCGCGATTGCACGCGCGAATGGCGGCCGACCTGCACCACGGTCTGCCTGCCGCCAGCGTGCAGTCGTTGGATTCCGCACAGGTGGCCGAGCACATCGACGTGCACGGCGCCCTCGGCGGGCTGCGCTACCCCGACGTCACGCGGATCAACCCTGCGAAGCTCGTGCAGGGCCTGGCGCGCATCGTGGAGGCTCGTGGGGTGATCATCCACGAACGCACTCGCGCCACCTCGGTGCAACCGCGTCGAGTGGAGACAGCGGATGGCATCGTGACCGCTGCGACGGTGCTGATCTGCACGGAGGGGTACAGCGGGCCATTGATGGGTGCGCGCCGCATCATCCCCGTGAACAGCTCGATGGTCGCCACTCGACGTCTCAGCGACGATGAGTGGGCACGCATCGGTTGGTCTGGGCTCGATTGCCTCAGCGATGCCGCCCACACGTTCATCTATGCCCAGCGCACGGCCGACGGTCGCATCGCCATTGGCGGTCGCGGCAACCCCTATCGCTTCAGGTCGGGAACCGGGGGCGACGGCCACACCCCGGAGGCCACCATCGAACTGCTCAGTACGCGCCTGCGCGAGTACTTCCCGTCGGTCGACACCACGGTGGAGCACGCCTGGAGCGGCGTGCTGGGCGTGACGCGCGATTGGTGCACATCGGTGTCGTTCGACCCCTCCACCGGGCTGGGCCACACGCTGGGCTATGCGGGCCACGGAGTGACCACCGCGTACTCGGCCACGAAGTCGCTGACCGACCTCGCCCTGGGCCTTCACACTCCGCACACCACGCTGCCGTGGGTGGGCTATCGCTCGCGCTTGTGGGAGCCCGAGCCCATCCGGTGGACCGGCGTCCACGCCATGTACCGACTGTTCCGCGTGGCCGACGCGTGGGAGGAGTGGCGGGGCAGCACCGAGACGTGTTGGCTCGGCCGCATGGCCGGCCACCTGGCGGGCCTGCACGGCTGACGGCCACGCTTCCCACCCCGCGCCCAGCTTCCCTGCCCCGCGCCCAGCGCCCTGCGCGCCCAACCTTCCCCATCACTTCGTTCTTGTCGCGGCCTGACCGCCATGGCCGGAGTGCATCCCGCGACAAGTTCGAGGTCTTGGGGCTGTGTGGGGATCGGGAAACAGTGTTGGAGCGACGCACGGGAGTTGCCGATGAAGCCCGCATGGAGAGTGAACGAACGTCGACTCGACGGGGCCGGCGCCTGCTGGCAGGAATCGCAACCGTGTGGGTCGCCGGGCTGGGGATGGCACTCCTCGTGTCGCACGACGCCAAGGCCGGGCCGCCGTCGGTGCCGTTCCGCCAGTCGCATCACGGTGACGCCTCGCAGTTGAACTTCCTGTTCGGCGACCTGCCGGATGGCGTCAGCTACAAGTACGGCATCGGAGCCGACGAATCCACTGCGCCCATTTCGCAGTCGGTGCCGTACACGTATGCCCGTGCTCTCTACGGCACCTCACAGGATCCGTCGGCACCGCTGCTGTCGCTCACCGAGGGCGATGAGGTCGTGGCACCGGGCTTCGATGAGCTCGACACGCTCGAAGCTCAGGACCGGCATGCGTTCACGGTGCACGGCCGTCGTGCCGAGTGCGGGCGCATCGATCTACTGGCAACCAACCACTTGGGCTCCACTCAGGTGTGGTGCTACGTGGAGACAGCGAACGAACTCGTCTACGCCGCGGGCTTGCGCCTCGACATGACGACGATGGTGTCGATGATGCATGGCCTCACGCTCGACGCTCAGGAGCCGCGAATTGAGTCGTCGGTGTTGCCGAGCGGCATGACCCTGCTTCGCCACGAGTCGAGTGCCGATTCACCCCAGTGGGCCACGAGTGGGTTGTGGATGTCAGGCACCTGCTACGGCAGCGCCGGCCTCACCGTTGGCTGGGCCGACGAGTTCGAAATGGCCGACATTGGCTGGAGATTCGACGATTGGACCAACGTCGACGTGAACGGACATCGCGGCGTGCTGGGTTCGAACCCCGGGAACTCGCAACACCTGATCGTGTGGACGGCCGATGGACGCGCCTTCGCGCTGGAGGTTTCCGGCAAGTTCGATGCGCTTACCCTTGCACGATCGGTTCGTGCGGCCACGCCGACGGAGTGGGCCACCATGGGCAAGCAGCTGCCGCAGTATCGGCCGATCGTCGCCGCCTGCTGACCGAGGCTATTTCGAGGGTTCCACCGCTACGTTGACCACGTGCTGAACCCTGTCTCGAAATGGCATCACGCCGTCGTTGCCGCCGCCGCTGCCTTCGTGCCATTGCTGGTGGTGATGGGCGTCGCTGGTGATGGGCAGTACGCCGAACGCTTCGAGTCGAAGCAGATCGTCGTCACGCCCGGTAGCGCCGACGGCATCCACATCCACGAGGTGGTCGACATCGATTTCGGCAACGAGCGTCGCCACGGGTACATCCGCCGTGTCCCGGTCGATTTCGGTCAACCGATCGACATCACCGCGTCGTCGCCGGATGCGCCGGCTGACGTGCGCGAACAGCCCGAGTTCAACACGGTGACCAACCAGTACGAGGTCGCCATTCGAGTGGGCGACCCGAACGTCACGGTTACCGGCCAGCACCGCTACGAACTCGACTACACCCTTCCGGAGGCGCAGGTGTCGGCGGGCACGTTGGCGCTGGACATCATCGGCAACGACGAGACGTTGGAGACCGGGCACTTCGAAGTGGTCGTTGCCGGAATGGAATTGACCGACCCCACCTGCAACGTGGGCGCCGCTGGCGCATCGGGTGGCTGCACGCTCGCCAAGGACGGCGAGGTGTATCGCGTGTCGTTCGATCCTCTGCTCCCGGGTGCTGGCATCACCATCGGTGGCACGATCACCAAGATCACCGAACCCGTTGATGTTTCGGCGCCCGCCATTCCCACGCGCCGCACCTCGCACCGAGGGGTCATGACCGCCATCACCGCGCTGCTCGGCGCTCTGGTGTCGTTCGGCACCTTCGGTCTCATGCGTCGAACCGGACGCAATGTGGTCGGTGGCATCACCGCTGCCGACGCGGCTTTTGGTAGCGGTGCGGTGGCAGGTGCGACGCGGCTGGTCACCGACCGACAACTCGACGCGATGGCCACCACCGAGTTCGAGGCACCGCGCGGCATGCGGCCGTGGCACGGCACGATGCTGCTGCACGAGGCCATCGACCACGACACGGTCTCGGCGTGGTTCTCCGACCAGATCGCCCAGGGTGTGCTGCAGGTGCGCGGCAACGGCGAGGCGCTCGTGGCCGG
>CANHST010000023.1 GCA_947463235.1 Acidimicrobiaceae bacterium | reverse complement strand
CGCAGCACGTTGTCGTTGCTACTGCGAAGCAGCACTCGTGCACTGCCGCTGTCCAACCTTGGTATTGCGTTGGGCGTTGGCGCGCTCGTCACTGCAGTCGGTGCCACACGATTCCGTCTTCGCTCGCTCGCACCGGCGTTCGCTGTGATGCTGGCCCTGGCCAACCTTCCGGCGCTGTGGACCGGCGGCCTGGTCGACCCGGCGCTGGAACGAGACCAGGAGCCACCAGCAGCTTGGCAGGACGCTGCAACAGCGTTGTCGGCCACTTCCCCCGAGTACCGCGTGTTGCAGGTGCCGGGCACCGAGTTCGGGGCGTTTCGATGGGGCTACACGGTGGATCCTCCCCTGCCCGGGATGACCACCAAGCCGCTGATCACCCGCGACCTGCTGCCACTCGGCACGCCAGCCGTCATGGACCTGCTGTACGCCCTCGACGACCGGGTACAGACCAACACGCTCGATCCGGCATCGCTTGCTCCGGTAGCCAGGTTCCTGGGTGCCGACACCGTCTGGCTTCCGAACGATCTCGCCTTCGAGCGGTTCCGCACACCCCGACCTGCCGAGGCGGCCGCGGCCATCGCCGGAGCCGACGACACCGGCGAACCCACGTCGTTCGGAACTCCCGTGCTGAACGTGCCCGATATCCCGATGCTCGACGAGCACACGCTGGTGGAGGCACGTTCGGAGCCCAAGGCGCTGCCTCCTGTTCAGCTGGTACCGATCGAGCACCCCCAGCCCATCGTTCGCGCCTCCACTCGCACGGTGGAACTGGTCGGTTCCGGCGATGGCATCATCGACGCTGCGGCGGCTGGTCTGCTGCGCGGCGACGAAGCGGTGATCTACTCCGCCGACCGGGCAGCCGTGCCCTCCGATGCAGCGGCTCCTTCGATGGTGATCGTCACCGACTCCAATCGAGACCGCGCTCACCACTGGCGTAGCTCGCAGGATGTCACGGGTTTCACCGAGGCTGGCGGCAATGGATCCGACGTGCTGCGGCCCGATGAGGCCGATGCGCGGCTGCCGGTGTTCGGCGCCACACCTGCCGCCGCCGACCAGACCACGGCCCATCTCGATGGTGGTCTCGTGGTGCAGGCATCCGGCTACGGCGAGCCGTTTGCGTACCGACCCGAGCAGCGCCCTGCGATGGCCGTCGATGGCGATCCATCCACCGCATGGGTGGTTGCGGATCGGGCCAACCCGATCGGCGAGTACTTCACGGTGTCGGGCACGCAGGGCAGCCTCACCTTGCTGCAGCCGCAGGGCGGATCGCCGACACGGATCATCACGTCTGTACGGGTGGACACTGCCGACGGAGCCTCGATCGACGTGCCACTGAATCAGACGTCGCTCGTGCCCCCGGGGCAACACTTCGATGTGCCGGATCGCAGCGCGTTGCGCATCACCATTACGGGCGTCGCCTATCCGCCAGAGGGCACCGACACCGGCCTTTCGGCGGTCGGTTTCGCGGAACTGGGTCTGGGCTCACACCCCGAGGTGGTGTCGCTCCCCACTTACGATGCCGATGGCAGCGCACCGCTGGCAGTGGTACTCACCCGCCTCCGTACCGACCCGCTGAACCGTTGGCGCAGCGACCCTGAACCACGCCTCATTCGCGAGTTCACCACCGCCACCGATCGCACCTTCAAGGGCAGCCTCACCCTGCGCCTGAATGCCCGCGCCTCGGATCGAGTGGTGAACCAGGTCGTGGAGGAGACGGGGCCGACGGCAAACCGGCGACTCACCGGCGACATCGGCTCGCGCGGTGTGTTCGCTGCCGACTCCGACCCCGGCACGGCGTGGACATCACCCTTCAACGGTGCAGTTGGCAGCGAGATCAGCATCGTTGTCGGCGATGCCGGGGTCCGCGAGCTCATCGTTCAGCAACCCACCGACGAGCTGCACTCGCGCATCACAAAGTTGCACATTGAGGCCGGCGACGTGCACGCCTTGGTCGATGTACCCGCCCCTGACGCCGATGGGGCGAGTGTCATCACGTTGAACGCTGCCCTCCCTCCAGGGCAGGCATTCATCACGGTCACCGGCATCGAGCCGCGCACCACCATCGATCGCCGTTTCGCCGAGGTCACCACGCTCCCCGTCGCCATCAGGGAGCTCACCGCACCGGGTTTCGAGCGCAAGGACAGCGCAGGCGACATTGCGCCGTACTGCAACACCGACCTGGCCACACTCGATGGGAAGCCGCTGGGCATCGCCCTCGATGAATCCACACTCACCGCTTTTCGAACGGGCAGCAGCGCTTCCGTGTTCACCTGCGACTCCATCGCCCTGCCCGCAGGCACCCACCGCATCGAAACCGTGTCCGGCCTCACATCTGGCATCGACGTCGATCGCATCACGCTCACGACCGCAGAGGCCGACGGCGGAGGCACCCCAGCCGTTGAGATCAGTCGCACGCGCCTCACCCGAACGGCCACCGTGGCCGCCTGCCCTGCAGGATGCTGGCTGATCATGGGCGAAGGGCAGAACCCCGGCTGGTCGGCGTCCGTGGGCGGCGCTCCAGCCACCTCATCCACCCCGTTGTCCGGAGGTATGAACGGCTGGTGGGTGCCGGCCAGCAGCACCCCCACCGTGGTGCAGATCGAGTGGACCGCTCAGACCACTGTCACGGTGGCCCTGGTGATCTCGGTGTTGGCGATCGGGCTATGCCTGTATCTCTCGCTGCGACGTCGACCGGGATCGCAGCACGATCTTCACTTCGCACCGGCCCCGCCGCGACTGTTCCATGCCGTGCTCGTGCGGTCGTCATGGAAGGTCAGCGTGTTCAGCGGCTTGGTGCTCGTCGGCGCGGCCTGGCTGATCGGCTCCACCGGCACCGCCGAGGCAGCAGCCGTTCTGGCCGTGATGATCGTGGTGCTACGACGTCCTCGGCTCGCCGGAGTAGCCGCTGCCGTATTGATGGCGTTCCTCTCGGCATGGGTACTGCTCAGCCAGCGCGACCACGGCTACTTCGCGAATGCCGGATGGCCGGGCCATTTCGAGCACCTCCACCTGCCGGGCATGCTGGTGGTTGCACTCCTGTTGGCTTCGGTCATCGAGTCGGCCGATTAGGCCAACTCCTCCGCATCGCTCTGCGCCACCAACTGCACCAACACCGCAATCACGTACAGCGCCAGACCTGCCATCAATGCCTGGTTGAAACCGACCGACATCGACAGGATCGTCGTGACCGAGCTCCCGATCACGGAGAAGAAGCCGTTCACCGCCCAGCACCATGCCACCAGACGGCCCTGTACGGCCTCGTCCTGGCCTGCAGCGGCGAGTGCGGCATCGACGCCCGTCGGAAGGAACACGCCCAACAGAAGGCCGACAGGGAACAGCAGGAGCACGACGATGCAGATTCGCTGCCACTGCGGCAACGACAGCGCATGCCGAGTGACGGGCTCCGACACCGCGATGTAGAGCACGCACACCGCCATCAAGGCTCCGGTCACGGCCGGCAGACCTACCACGCCCCAGCGCTTCACCACGCCGCTGAGACGTGCACCAACGGCCGTCGCGATGAGGAGGGTGAACAGGCTGACCGACAGGCTGAGGGTGGGAAAACCGAGCAGCAGGGCGAACCGCTGGATCATCGACACCTCGATGAGCATGAACCCGAGGCCCAGGGCAGCGAAGTAGACGAACAGGCGCCAGCGTCCGGCCACCTTCGATGATGCTCCGGCGCGGCGGCGCGTGAGCGCGAACGGCAACCAGAGGAAGATGGCAGCCACCAGCGTGGCAACCCCCACCAGCACCACCAAAAGTCGTTCGCCAATGGCGATCTCGTTGTCTTCGAAGCTACGAGACCAATCCGTGAGCACCGTGCCGAAGCTGGTGAAGTGCCAGAAGAACGGCTGGTCGTCGTCGATCGGCCCGATCTGGAAGGGATAGTTCTCCACGATCGCGGTGACATCGGCATCGCTGCCCGTGATGAGATCCGATGTGAGCCCGTCCGCTCGGTCGGCCCCGGGCAGGAACTTCGGCGTGGAGTTCGGCACCTTACCGATCGCGCCATGAATGCGATCCACCTCTGCGGCGTCCGGAGTGCCTCGGAACAACAGAATGGTGCTCACCTTCTGCAGGTCGTTCTCGCCGCTGTCGACGATCAGGCCGACATGCTGATCGAACGCCTCGACACGAGGCCGGAGCGCCTCCCTCGCCGTCGTGAGATAGCGAGCCGTTCGAGTGGGCCGACGGTCGAAGGCGAAGTCGCCGAACTGGGCCACCATCATGCCGCTGTCGCTGAGGTGGTCGAAGGCTGTCTCGATCATCTGGCGCGTATAGAGGTAGCTCTCCGACAGTACGAACGCACCCGACGTGGCGGCGTTCGATGCTGCGTAACTGTCGGGGGCCACGAACCAAATCAGGTCGTAGCGCTGCTTGGACCGGGCCAGAAAGGTGCGCCCATCACCCTGCACGTAGTTCACCCTCGGATCGTCGACGATCTTGCCCGAGAACTCGTAGAAGTCGTGGCGCAGCAGATTCGCCGTCACCGGGTTCAGTTCCACGGCGTCCACGTGCGACGCGCCGTAGGTGAGCGCGCCCATGATCTCATTGCCGCCCGCAGCACCGATGATCAGCACCGAAGGCCCAGGCGGCAGCGCAGCGAACGGAATCTGACGATTGTCGGTGTCGAAGCGCGCCGTCGTGGCACGAGTGCCGTCGTACCGCCAGATCGATGAACCCCACAGCCCGTCGTGGTGCAACACCTTCAGGTCGCCCTGTTCGTTCAGGCCGCTGAGATCCACCGCGTCGACGCGGAACACCGGACCCCAATCGCCGGCCTCCACTTGGTCGCCGTCGTGCAGTGTCTTCGTCTGGTCGGCCAGCACCCGCAACTGGCCGCATGCCAGGGCCACCAGGCCCACGACCAGCACGATGCCCGCAGTCGGCAGCCAGCTTCGTCCGCTGGCAACGGTGACGACCAATCCGAGCAGCGCCAATACCACCATCGACACCAGGATCATCGCGGGCGGCCCGATGGTGGCCTGCAACGGCACGGCAACCAGGCAACCGAGCGCGGCGCCGGTGAGATCCCAGAAGTAGAGCCGACGCATCTCCGACGCCTGGCTCACCACCAGCGATGCGAAGAGCAAGCCGACCGCAAAGAACACTCCCGTGAGGCTGACGGAGAGCACGAGCAGCAGGAACAACTGCCACACTGCCTGGCTTCGTGAACCGGTCCAGATCAGGTTCACATCGGTGGGCATGCGCGACACGATGGCGTAGCCGACGACACCCACCAGACCCGCTACCGGTGCAACGCGTTGCACGAGGCGCACGGGGTCCTGCATGCGCAAACGGTTCGACAACGAGGTGAAGGCACTCGCCGCGCCAAGGCCGAGCAGCGCCAGACCGATCACGAAGTACGTGTAGTAGTAGAAGAGCTTGAACGAGATGACCCGTGTGTAGGCGATCTCGAGTGTCAGGCTCACAAAGCCGATCACGAATGCCGTGCCCAGCCGGAGCACCACCCCTCGACGGTCGGTGTTGCTCATCGTGTTCTCCCCTGCTCCACGGGGCGCAAACCTACCCGCCCAGTGCCGTGTTGATCAGCCACGGTCCCAGCCATCTGTCCACCAGCCAACCTGCCGACTCCTCGGTCATGTGTGTTCCATCCGGTCGCCACGTCGTGTCGTTGTCGTGGCCGGCCTGGGTGAACCACTCCGCCATGTCGCACACCACCACATGCGCCCCGCCGGTCGCTGCTTCCTTCACCACTTCGCGAATCACATCGTGCTGAATGAGATAGCGATCGGCCTCACCGAGGTCCGCCGTCTCAAATCGGGTGTGCGGCACCGGGGGCACCACCCACACCACGGTGGCCACGCCCTGCTGCAGCAGCGACTGCGTGAGATCGAGATACTGGGCGTGCATCCGCACTCGGAACAGCGGGTCGCGAGGAGTGAGTACGCCTTCGGCGTCGTTCCAGATGCGATCCGCCACATCATTCACGGTGGTCATCAGCATCACCACGTCGGGGTGCGACCGAGCGATGAACTCAGGCACATCCTTGTGGACCACCCGGTTCGAGGTCTCCACGAAGGGCTGGCCGGCGAAACTGGCGATGGTGCCGTCGAGAATGAAGCCGCAGCCTTGGCACCACAGCAGATCGCTCGTGGCATGTTGCGGGTTCGCCACCGCCCATCCAGCCATCGCCTGGCCGACGTAGAACGACGTGGAGTCGCCAACGGTGAGCAGCCGCACCGGACGATTCGGCGCTGCGGGCAGCGGGAGCAGCACCTCTCCGACCGTCGTAGTCGTGGCCATCGAGTCGGCGACCGTGGTGACCGTCGAGATCGTCGTCGTCGTTGCAGCCGACGTTGTCGTGGTGACTCGTGCCAGGGTCTCGGTCGGCACACCGGTATCGGACGACGCTGCGTCCAAGGTTGCCTGATCGGCCTCCAGGAAACCGCGTTGCACCGGCACCACCACCACGGCGATGAGCGCCCCGGCAGTAGCCAACGCTGCCACCCGAGCGGTGCGCGCCGGAGTCCACCGCGCCGACCTCACCGGCCGCTCAAGGAGCAGGAATGATCCAGTCGTGATCGCGATAGTGATGGCCAGTGCCACTGCGGCTCCACCCCACGAGGCGGTGTCCCAGCCATGCTGGCGAAGCAACACGAACACCGGCCAGTGCACCAGGTACAACCCGTAACTCACCTTGCCCACCCAGACCAACGGCCGCACCGACAGCAGACGCTGAAATGGCCCCGGCACCTGCAAGCCGACGACCAACGCAGCAGACAGCACCGCGAACGGCGTCAGCCAACCGGTGAAGGCAGGACCACCACTCGATGGAAACACCGCACTGCACACCACGATGCCGATGATCGCGACCGGAACCAGCCACCGCCACCAACCGGGCACCGACCGCCGAGCGCGGAGCCACGCCGCCGCTGTCGCGCCGACGAGTAACTCCGGAAGGCGGGCCGGTGTGCTCCAGTAGGCGGCATCCGGACCCCAGATCAGTCCGATCAGCGGTGCAGCCGCGGCGAACAACACCAACAGCGCCACCACAGGTCGCACCACCGTGCCTCCACGCCGTTGGGACCACCGACAGATCGCCACCAGCGTGATCGGCCACAGCAGATAGAACTGCTCTTCGATGGCGAGCGACCAGTAATGCTCCAGCGGTGACGTGAACGCCGCGGACTGCCCGAACAACGCCCCATAGCTCGACGACCCTGCCAACTGCACCCAGTTGAACACCTGCAGCAACGCACCGATCAGGTCGGCGCGCAGCCCTGGGACCAGGCTGAACTCACCCGTCCAACGGGCCACCACGACGGCCAGCAGCACCATCAGGCTCGCGGGCAGCAGCCGACGTGCCCGACGCGCATAAAAGCGGCCGAACGAAACACTGCCTACGCCACCGAACTCCGCCAGCAACAGCGACGTGATCAGGTAGCCCGACAGAGTGAAGAACACCGAAACGCCGAGGTAACCACCGGGCATCCACGGGAGCCCGAGATGAAACAGCACCACCAACGTCACGGCGACCGCACGGACGCCGTCCAGCGCTGGTTGGTACTCGAGCGTGCGCTGCTGATCGCTCATGACGGGTCGACACGCTTCGCCGGACGTGACCAGTGCACCAACGCCACCGCCGCGAGGATCACCAGCGACGGTTCCGCCGAGGAACGAATTCGGTGCGCACCATAGAACAGCACCGTGGTGGTCAGGACGGTTGCCACCGAGATCAACAACAGCACACGCCGTCGGGCATCCAGGAAGCGGGCACCGAACACCGACCCCACTGCCAGACCCCAGAAGAGGACCACGCCGAGCCAGCTGAAGAACTTCGGACGCCCCTCTCCGAGGTCCTGAAAGATGGTGTCCTCGATCGCGAACAGATCGAGTGATCGCCCCAGTCGCGCCGCAGCAACGATGGGCAGGCGCTCAGCGTGATCCAGAGCGAAATGCACACCCATACTCCGCTCGCGCGCCGAGCGGATGCTGGGTTCCTCTGCTGGATCGAATGCCGGATCGTCGGCCACGCAGGTCACCAGCCAACCACCCAAATGCTTGCCGCTGTAGGTCTGCGGGCAGTTCGCCCCGAGCAACGTCGTGCCGTCGTTCGTCGTCAACACGACGGGCTTCTCGAACCGCAGCAAGTTGAAGCCCACCCACGGCAAGACCACCAGCGCCGCACAACTTGCGGCGATCAGCGCCTGCCGGCGACGGGTCCAGGCAAGCCACAACAACACGAGCGGAGCGAAGAGCACAAGCTCGCTGCGGGCCAGGACGGCCAACCCGAGCGCCACACCCACGGCCACGCCGCGCACCGCGGCCGTTTGGTGGGCTCGCCACGCGGCCCACATGCACAACGCGACCAGGAGCATGCTGATGCTCTCCGACATCACCAGCCCATCGTTCATCCACAGATTCGGATACAGGGCGGCGATGAATGCGGCCAGCAGCCCGACCTCGGGTCCGGCGAGTTCTTCGGCGAATCGTCCGATCACCCACACCAACGCGATGCCGGCGACGACAGTGACCACACGCTGGAAGTCCTGATAGTGACTCGTGTAGCTCACCGGAGCCATCAGGATCGATGTGAGAGGCCCGTGCTCGGCCCCCGGCTGGTCGTAGAAGATCTCCCGGAAGAACGTGCCGTGCGCCAACTGACGCGCCTGCTCGCTGTAGTACCAGGAGTCGTTGAGGAGCAATTTGTCGCCCCAGTGCGTGGCCAGATAGGCAAGGCGCACCAATGCCCCCAGGAGCACGCAGAGCAACATGGATTGCCGCGCTGGCGAGGCGGAGGGCGATACGTCCATGAGCGACCAACGGTAGTCGGACTAGCATGCTGAGCCGTGACCGACTCTGCACGCCGCTGCCTTTCCGTGGTGGTGCCCTGTTACAACGAAGAGGCCACCATCCTCGAGCTTCTGGACCGCGTGGCAGCGTCGCCGTGGGTGCAGGAGATCGTGGTGGTCGACGATGGCAGCACCGACCGCAGTCGCGAATTGCTCACACAACTCGACCATCCCTTGGTGAAGGTGCACTTTCAACCGCGCAACATGGGGAAGGGTGCTGCACTTCGCACCGGCTTCTCGCTCGTCACCAGCGAGTACGCCGTGGTGCAGGACGCCGACCTCGAGTACAGCCCCGACGATTACACCCTGTTGCTGGGCCCGTTGGAGCGCGGTCTCGCCGATGTGGTGTACGGCAGTCGCTTCCAGGGTGCTGCAGCGCACCGAGTGCTCTACTTCTGGCACACCGTCGGAAACCGCTTCCTCACTCTTCTGTCGAACATGATGACCGATCTGAACCTCACCGATATGGAGACCTGTTACAAGGTCTTCCGGCGGGAGATCATCCAGAGCATCACCATCGAGGAAGACCGCTTCGGATTCGAACCCGAAGTCACCGCCAAGGTGGCTGCAATGAAGGTGCGGGTGTACGAAGTCGGCATTTCCTACGACGGGCGCACGTACGCCGAGGGCAAGAAGATCGGATGGCGAGACGGCGTGCGTGCCGTGGTGTGCATCGCCCGATACAGCCCTATCGGCCGACGCCTTCGCGGCGCTGCGTGAACCAGGCAGCCGACCGCACCTACCTTCCCGCGCTCGACGGGATCCGCGCGTTCGCGGTGTTCGCCGTCGTGCTGTACCACGCTGAGGCTGTCGGAAGCGCGAGCCCGATCTTCGGCGGCGGATTCCTCGGCGTGTCCGTGTTCTTCACCTTGTCCGGCTTCCTCATCGGCGGCCAACTGTTGCGCGAGCACGAGTCAACCGGTTCAGTCGGTTTCTCCGGCTTCGCGCGGCGCCGCATCGCCCGTCTGGCTCCCGCTGCGCTGTTCACCATCGCTGCGGTGGTGCTGGTGTCGCGCACGTCGTGGGCCGCATGGGGCGTTCCCGCAGGGTTCGCCCCATCGGATGCAATCGGGGCGGTCTGGAACATCACGAACTGGCAGCTCATCTCGATGTCCAACGCCTCCATCTTCAGGCTCATCCATCCACTCACGCACTTCTGGTCGCTCGCCGTGGAGGCACAGCTCTACATCGTGCTCGCCTTCGTCTGCCGAGCGCTCACCTCGCGACCGCTGCGTCGAGCACTGATCATTACCGCATCCGTCGGATGGGTCCTGTCCGCTGCGATCGCCATCGTGGTGCATGGTTCGGTTCGGCGCGAAGAGTTCGGCACCGACATTCGCCTGGCGGAGTTCGCAGCAGGGGTGCTGTTGGCCGCAGCTCTCCCCCGGCTCCGAGACGCCATCAAGAGCCGCAGGCTGATGGCCGACCTGTGCGCGCTGTCGGCCACGACGGCGTTCATCGTGTTGGCACTCACGGCCGGGCGCGAGGATCGCTGGTTGCAGACGGGCGGCTATGCCCTGCTGTCGCTGGTCTGGGTCGGGTGGGTCGTCGGCGCCACCGAAGGAACGCTCATGCCCCGACTCCTGGCAGCCCGTCCGCTGGCGTTCGTCGGGACGGTCAGCTTCTCGCTGTATCTGGTGCACTGGCCCATCGTGCTGATGCTGAAGGACCACTCCCTCATCATCAGACTGCTGGTGTCATTCGCTGCTGGCGTGGCGTTGCACTTCGCCGTTGAACGCCCTGCCCGGCGAGCACTCGCCGCACGCCCCACCCGTCAGGTGGTGCTGTCCTGGCTCGGCGCTGCTGCCGTCGCCACGGTGCTCGCCGGCGTGATGAACACCGCAATCGGCTGACCGATGATGAGCATGCGGGCCATATCGGCCTGTACGTCCGAAGGCAGGCGCGGATCGAGCGACACCCCGAACAGGTTCACATCCACGAGTTCGACCAGATCGTCGAGGCCCGCCGACGTCAGCCCGTCGATGGCATCCGTTCGAAGTTGGTCGTATTCGTCCACCTCTGCCGGAGTTCGCCCGTCGAAGTAGGCCACCTGCACGGAATCCGGCAGCGCCTTCCACTGATCGATGTACACCCCGGTGGAGAGGTGCACCTGAGCATCGACCGCCGACCGATCCACCACGCGTTGCGGCGTCACCGGCACATGGAAGGTCGGATCCACACCCACGCGCAGACCGGCACGCTCGAGTTCGTTCACCAAGCCGTACCCCTGCGAGCCGAAGAAGTAGGCGTCGCTCCACGTGACGACGTAGTTGCCATCGGGCCCGACGGCAGCGCCGACTCCGTCCGTGATCGCCTGCACCGTGGGCGACACGACCTCGCCGAGCGGCGTGGACAGTCGAGGCTCGGGCACCTGGGCATCGGCCGCGGCAACCGTCAACGAGACGAAGCTGAAGAGCGCCAACGCCGCACCGCACCCCGCAGCGCCAAGGAGCAGCGGACGACGGGAGCCGTCGCCCTTCCATCGGCGCAACGCCACCACATACGTGGCGGCGCTGGCGATAGCCATCAGCACTGTGACGCTCCAGGCCCACAGGGTGAGATAGAACCACACCTTGCCGAAGATGCGCACCATCGACATCGCTTCGAGCAACAGCGTGACGCCCAGCGTGGCGTGCAGCCACAACAGCGCGCGATGACGCATCCGGATAGCGAGCACGACCGCACCGACCCACACCAGCAGCAACACCAGACCTGGCACCACGGAGCGATCCGTCTGATACGCCGCCTGCACGAACCCACCCGAGCTACCGCCGAAGACAGCGTGCACCACGTCGAGGTGGCGGAGCAGAACCTTCACACCAGCAGCCAGGCCGATGGGTTCCTCCGGCGGGTGCATGAAGTGCTGTTGCAGCATGCGGATGTTGCCGGGGCTGTGCACGGCCTGATCGATCAACGGCGGCAGCCAGAGCACCACGCCGACGCCGACTGCCCAGGCAAGCGAACGGATCACTCCGGTGGCCCCTCTGCGCCACCGAACCAGGCACACGACGGTAGCCACCGAGAACAGTCCCACACACAGCAGCAGATAGGGCACATGCGTCTGTGCACAGAGCGACCCAGCCGCGACGAGCGGCACCAGCATCAGGTGGTCGCCCTCCAGCACCATCCAGGTGGCGAGCACCACCACGGTCCACGCCACCAACGGCAGATACGGGTTCCACGGCTGCGTCAACACCCCCACGCCGTAGCCACGCATCGCCAGCAGCAGCCACACGCTCACCGCGCCGGCCATCCACCAGCCACCCCGCCGAAAACCCAACGCCACGGCGGTTCCGAGCGCAGCGACGTTCACCAGAATCGACCCGACGAGCATCGCCCAGGAGCTGGCCCCGAGCAATCGATACCCAACCGCGACGAGATAGAAGCTCAGCGGCCCGGGATGGCTGCCCTGGTCGGGAAAGTTACCGATCCGACCGGGAAGGCCGATCAGCGGAGTGTGCCCACCGCCCACATCACGAACTCGGAACTCCGTCATGGCCAGATCGAGCACCGGCGAGTAGTGACGGCCGTGCAGTACGACGGCGGCCACCAGCAGCGGCAATCCGACGACCACGGCCGACAGCAGGCCGATCTGCCAGGCCCGCCACTTCACGACGACTGCCGGTTGAACAGGTCGCGCAGACCCCAGCCCGTCACCCGCACCATCGACTCCACCACGATGCGCCCCGACATCTTCGACACGCCCTTCTCGCGGTCGCGGAACATGATCGGTGTCTCCACCACCACCGCCCCGTTGCGCGACATCTTGCGCACCAGTTCGGTGAGGAACGAGTAACCCTCGGCCGTCGTGGATCCAGGATCGGCGGACTGCAGCGAGGAGGCGCGATAGGCGCGAAAGCCGCTCGTGCAATCGCGGACCTTCATACGCAACACAAAGCCCGTGTAGCGGTTACCCCATCGCGACAGAAGGCGACGGTGAATCGGCCAGTTCACCGTGCCACCGCCCGGGACGTACCGCGAGCCGACCACTACGTCGGCGCCACCCTCGATCAGGGTCGTCATCGTGGGAATCACCATCGGGTCGTGAGAGAAGTCGCTGTCCATCGAGACGATGACCTCGTACCCCTGCTCGAACGCAAGAGCGAAACCGTGTCGATAGGCAGCGCCGAGGCCCGCCTTCCCGGCGCGGTGGAGCACCGCGATGTTGCCCAGCGACGCAGCCGACTGCTCGGCGATCGCACCGGTGCCATCCGGACTGTTGTCGTCGACCACCAAGATGTTGGCGTTCGGCGCAGCACCTCGTACCGCCGCGAGGAAGTCGGCGATGTTGTCAGCCTCGTTGTAGGTGGGCAGAACCACGAGCGTGCGCACGGGCCACGAGGCTAGCGGCTGACTACGCTGCGGACCGGATGCCCAGCGAGCCTGCCCCCACCGTCGACGTCGTCGTGCCCGTGTACAACGAGGAACACGTCCTACCCACGAGCATTGCTCGCCTCCACGCCTACCTCACCGAGCACTTTCCTCTCACGTGGCGAATCACCATCGTCGACAATGCCAGCACCGATCGAACAGCGGCAGTTGCCGACGAACTGGTGGGCACATTTCCGGGCGTGCAGTTCCTGCACCTCGACCGCAAAGGCCGTGGGCGCGCGCTGAAAGCGGCGTGGCTTGCCAGCGATGCGGAAGTGGTGACGTACATGGACGTCGATCTCAGCACCGGCCTCTCCGCCCTGCTCCCTCTCGTGGCTCCCCTGCTGTCGGGTCACAGCGACCTCGCCATCGGCTCACGACTGGCGCCCGGCGCCGCCGTGGCACGCGGCCCGCAACGGGAGTTCATCAGCCGCACCTACAACCGCATGCTTCGCACCGTCTTCCTGAACCGGTTTCGTGATGCTCAATGCGGTTTCAAGGCAATCCGGCGCGACATCGCCGAGGTACTCCTTCCCATGGTCGACGACGACGAATGGTTCTTCGACACCGAACTGTTGCTGCTCGCCGAGCACAACGGATTGCGCGTGCACGAAGTGCCGGTCGACTGGATCGACGACCCCGACACCCGCGTCCACATCCGATCCACTGTGCGTCAGGACCTCAACGGCATGGCGCGCATGTTCCGCGCCTTTGCTGCGGGCCAGAAGCAGGCGCCGCTCGGTCCGTTGGCCCGTGAACGGATCGAGGACGACTTCGGTCGTCACCTGGTGGGCTTCGCCTTTGTGGGCGTGTTCAGCACCGTGGCCTGCCTGGCACTCTTCCTGCTGCTGCGTGAAGCTCTCGGCACCATCTGGGCCAATGTCGTGGCCTTCACCATCACGTCGGTGATCAACGTGTGGGCCAATCGCCGTTACACGTTCGGCCATCGCGGCCGCAGCGACCGCGGTCACCAGTACGTAGGGGCAGCTGCGGTGTGGGCGGTCGGCCTTGCGCTCAGCACCGGCGCGCTCGCCGTCGTCGTCGCCAACGATGGCAGCCTGTTCGTCGAGGTGTTGGCGCTCATCGGGGTCTGGGGCGTGATGGCACTGGTGCGCTTCACGCTGCTGCGCAGTTGGGTGTTCCGGCGACGGGCAACACCAACGGGAGTGGAACGCACCCGATTCAGGAGATCGAACTGATCACCACGGCCACCGAGCCGACATCTGCCTTGGCCAGCAACTCCTCATAGCGGGACTGCTCATCGGCGGTCATCCCGGCGCCGTCGACCGCAAGCATGTCCAGATCGGTGAGTTCGGCGAACTCATCGGCGCTCATCGACACCGCGACGGCAACACGGTCGGTTCCATCCGGCGGATGCAGCACCTCGCGTCCACGCACCAGATAGAGCTGCACGTCGGCGTTGTCTGCCAGGCGGCGGTCGTTGCCCAGTTGTCGCACCAGCCCTGGTTCATCCACCACGAATGGCACGCCGCGACGCTGCAACTCCAGCATCACCGCCGCATCGAAATTGTCGAACGCCGGGGTACGCGTCGTGTCCAGCCACACCGTACCGATGCCCTCCAACGGACCCATCTGGTCCTGTAGCGCCGCCACCACCGGAATCAGATCGTGTCGGGCGGCGGGCCCTGCTGGTTGCACATAGGTGGGCAGTGTGAGCAACGCCGTCGCTCCCGCGAGCACTGCGCCCACCCACACCGCAGGCGACTCGGCAGCAGCGGTAGCACGCGCCATCACCAACGCCACACTGCAGAGAGCGAAGACGCTGATCGGCCACAGCCACCGCATCTGATGCGCCGTCAACCCGATCGGTCCAACCGGCATGATGACCATCGAGCCCAGCGCCACCAGCAACGCTGCGCCGGCCGTTCCCAGCATCAGCAGTCCCTGCGTGTCGCTGCGCCGACGAGCGATGTACAGCGCTGCACCGATCGCCACCGCAGCCAACAACAGGCGCAGCGCAGCCTCGGCGCCGCCCATCACCGCCAGCGGTTTCAACACACCGGGACTCTCGTAACCGGTGTTCGGCACTGCCTCGGTGAACCCTGCACGGGCCGTCCACGGCGGACGGGTGACCACCGAAGCGAACAGGCGCAGCCCGAGTGACGGGCCGATCTTCAATCCGTCGGAACCCCGCGCGCCGAGCACCCGAGACAGGTTGCCTTCACCCTCGCCGAAGAGCTGCTCCAACAGCGGCTGCGCCCAGAGCACTCCGACCACCCCGGCGCTCCAACACCATTCACGCTTCGTCACGGCGCGACGCCCCACCAGCCGAAACGCAAACACCGCCAACAGCAGACCCGGCACGAGGTACGAGTAGCCCAGGTGGGTCTGCACGCAGTACGACCCAAGGGCCAGGTACACGGGCAGTGCCCATCGATCTCCGGCCGCCACTCCCCACGCGCAGGTCAACAGTGCGAGACACGCCAGGATCAGAACGTGCGGGTTCCACGGATCAAACAGCAACTCGCTGCCCATCACAAACTCCAGGTACACCGCACCGAGCAACAGCAGCACTGCGCCGAGGCGACCTGCCCGGCGGAACGCAAACACGGCAATCGTGGTGATGGCCAGCACGTTCACCACGGCAACCCCGAGCACCAGTCCGGCATTGCTGCCGAACAACTTCACCGGAAGGGCCACCGACTCGAACAGCAGTGATCCCGGGTGATTGAGATCCTTGCCCGCTTCGAGCGATGCCGAACTCCAGGTGCCCAGGAGTGGCTGATGCGCGGTGAACACGTCGTGAGCACGGAGCGCCACGAGGGCGTTGTCGCCGATCGGGCGCCAATGCTGCGCAATGGCTCGAGCCGCTGCCACCAGCACGGGCAGCACGGCGACCGCCCACACCGCGGTCACCACCACATCGGGCCGCCAGCGGCGGAGGCGTTCCAGCACGACGCGGAATGCTAACGCTACGATGCCGTTGCTCATGCCGTCGTCCGTGTCTCAGGTGCCCGCGCTCCCCCTCGTCGGTCCGTTCGCAGAACGGCTGCTCATTGACGACCTCCCCCGTCTGTTGCCTGAACGTCGACGTGAAGTGGCGTCATTCGTGGCCCATCGGGTGGACACGCTGCCCAGCTTCACCCGTTTCGGTGTCCTCGCCATCGGCTCGGTCTTTCGACTGCTGCTCTCGATACCGGGCGGCTGGGCTGTTGCCAAGATCATCATGCGGTTGCCATTGCCGTTCGTCGCCGAATATCCGCGCCTGATGCGGTCGCTGAGCTTCGCCTACGTCTGGGAGCACTGGCCAAGGACGACGCCCGACGGCAGTGAATCCGGCGGAGTTGCGGCATGAACGTGCACCAGGCAACTGCGAACATGGATGCCGAGGTGCTCATCATCGGCAGCGGCGCAGGTGGCGCCACCACGGCCACTGTGCTGGCCGAGGCCGGCATCGACGTGCTGGTGGTCGAGGAAGGCAAGTGGGTGGAGCAAGGCGCCGTGGTGCCGTTCTCACTCGACCAAATGGAACAGCAGTACCGGGCAGGCGGTGTCACCGTGGCACTCGGCATGCCCTCGATCGCCTATACCGAGGGCCGGTGTGCCGGTGGTGGCACCGAAGTGAACAGCGGCCTCTACTGGCGTCCACCCGGCGAGTTACTTGAGCGCTGGCAGCAGCAGTTCGCCATCCGCGACTTCGATCCGCACGAACTTCTCTCCATCGCCGATGAGGTGGAGACGGCCATCAACGTCCGCAACGTGCCCGGCCCCCACAGCGCCCCCAGCGAGATCCTGCGCAGCGGAGCCGCCTCGCTCGGCTGGCAACACGGCGAGGTTCCGCGCTGGATGACCTATCCCCACGGTAACGACGCCACCAAGGGCGAGCGCCAATCGATGACGCGCACATATCTTCCAAGAGCGATGGCAGCAGGTGCCCGGCTTGCAGTGGGGTGCCGAGTCGATCACCTCGACGTGCGCAACGGCGCCGCCACGGCTGCGATCACCACGCTCGCCGATGGGTCCCACGGCCGAATCACCTTCAAGCACGTCTTCGTCTGCGGCGGCGCCATCCAGTCGCCGGCGCTCCTACAGCGGTCGGGCATCCACGGTCACATCGGCCGAACCTTGGCCGTGCATCCCACCGTGAAGTTGGCTGCACGTTTCGCCGATGCGGTGAACGTGCCCGACGACGTGCCGGTGCATCAGGTGAAGGAGTTCGCTCCGCACCTGTCCTTCGGCGGTTCGGCCAGCAACCCCGGTCTGATTGCGCTGAGCCTGCTCGATCAATGGGCCACCTTTCGGCGAGCCGTCACCGACTGGGAACGCATGAGCGTCTACTACGCCGCCATCACCAGCGAGGGCCGCGGACGAGTCACCTCGGTTCCGCACATGAAGGACCCCATCGTCACCTACCGGCTCACGCATCGCGATCGGGAGCTCCTTCGCAGCGGATTGGCTCGCCTCACATTGCTCATGCTCGAGGCCGGAGCCGAAGAGGTCTTCCCCTCCTTCAAGGGAGCCCCCTCGGTACGCAACCGGCGCGACGTCGCCACCATGCAACGCGCATTCCGAGCATCGAAAGCCACCGTGATGACCGTCCATCTGTGTAGCACCGTGCCGATGGGCGAAGTGCCCGGGCGATGCGGCGCCGATTCGTTCGGACGCGTTCATGGCCAGCGCAACGTCTACGTCAATGATGCTTCACTGCTACCCACAGCCCCCGGGGTAAACCCGCAGGCGTCCGTGATGGCCTTCGCCATCCGCAATGCCCGACGATTCGTCGCAACTGGAGGAACCCGTGTCTGATCGCTGGATTGCACCGAACACCACGGTGGTCACGGGCGCGAACGGCTGGCTCGGGCGTGCCCTGGTACACCGGCTGCTGGCCGACCCCACCCGCACGCACCTTCGCCTCCTCGCTCATAGCACCGCCGACGCGGCAGCCCTGCAGACCTTTGTCGGCGACCGCAGCGGGGTCGAGATCATCATCGGCGACATCAGTCGCGCCGACACATCACGTCGCTTGATGTTCCAGGTTGGCCCCGACGCCGACGTGCTCCACACGGCCGGCATCATCCACCCGAAGTCGGTACGCCAGTTCACCGAAGTGAACACCAATGGCACCCGCCACCTCACCGAGGCAGCACTCGATGCCGGCGTTCGGCGCCTGGTGCACGTCTCGTCGAACAGCCCGTTCGGTACGAATCCGGATCACACCGACACGTTTCGCCCCGACGAGCCGTTCAACCCCTACCTCGGATACGGCAAGAGCAAGATGTTCGCCGAGATGGCCGTCACCGAGGCTGCAGCCGCAGGCCTCGACACCGCCATCGTGCGGCCACCGTGGTTCTACGGCCCCTTCCAGCCGCCACGCCAAACCACGTTCTTCCGAATGGTGCGAGCAGGCAAGTTCCCCGTCATCGGCAAGGGTGATCAGCGCCGTTCCATGGTGTACGTCGAGAACCTTGTCGATGGAGTGCTAGCAGCCGAACTCACCCCAGCAGCCAAAGGCAAGGGGTACTGGATCGCCGATGCTCGCGCCTACACCGTCACCGAGATCGTGGAAACGGTTGGCCGAGCGCTGATCGATGAGGGACTCAGCGTGCAGCCGCCCAGCACGCGCCTTCCGGTGCTGGCAGCGCGCATCGCCGAAACCGGCGACCGGGTGCTGCAGGCCGTAGGCATCTACCAGCAGCAACTCCACGTGCTGGGCGAGATGGGCCACACGATTGCGTGCGATATCAGCCGCTCCACCGCGGAACTCGGCTACCAACCGCGATTCGAACTGTACGACGGCATGCGACGCAGCATTCGCTGGTGCCTGGAGAACGGGTTGGAACTGTGACCGTCAGCCTCGTCACCGGCGGCAGCGGCTACTTCGGCTCACTGCTCGTTCACCGCCTCGTGGCCGCAGGCCATCAGGTGCGAGTTCTCGACGTCAACGATGTCGACGACCGCCCGAGCAACGTGGAGATCGTGCAGGGCGACGTGCGCGATGCCGCCACCGTGGCCCGCGCCGTCGACGGAGTCGACATCGTGTTCAACAACGTCGCGCAGGTGCCACTCGCCAAGGATCACGAACTGCTCCGCACCGTGAACGTGGATGGCACGGCCCTGCTGTTGGCCGCCAGTCGACGCGCTGGCGTGAGCAAGGTGGTGCACACCTCCTCCAGCGCCGTGTTCGGGGTGCCCCGCAGCAATCCGGTACTACCGTCCACCGTGCCATCCCCTGCGGAGGAGTACGGCCACGCCAAACTCGCTGCCGAATGGGCGTGCCTCGATGCGGTGAAGGACGGCCTCGATGTCTCGATCGTGCGGCCCCGCACCATCCTCGGACACGGACGCCTCGGCATCTTCGGCATCCTGTTCGAATGGATCGCCGACGGAGCCGACGTGTTCGTGCTGGGTGACGGATCGAACCGTTACCAGTTCGTTCACGCCGACGACCTCGCCGAGGTATGTCTGCTCGCCGGCGACACGCCCGGCCCGGCCGTCTTCAACGCCGGCACCGACCGCTTCGGCACCATGCGCGAGTCACTCGAGGCGCTGTGCGCCCACGCTGGCACCGGCGCCAAGGTGCGCTCGCTGCCCGCAGGGCCCGCCGCACTGGGCATGAAGGCTGCCGCTGGCCTGCACCTTGCCCCGTTCGCCCCGTACCACTGGCTGATGTACAGCAAGTCGCTGTGGTTCGACATCCAGCATGTGAAGGACGCACTCGGCTGGCAGCCGAAGTACTCCAACGCCGAAGCTCTCGCCGACAGCTACGACTGGTTCCTGGTCAATCGAGCCTCGACGGCCGATGCCGGAAAGAGCCACCATCGAACCATCGCCAAGCAGGGTGCGTTGAAGGTGCTCAAAACTGCCACCCGAATTCTCCCCGGCTGAACCGCTGCCTCAGCGATGCCTGGCCATCACCTGGGCATGCAGTTCGCGCAGCACGCCGGTGGCCGACGCCTCCCACGTGAGTGTCTTCGCCCGGGCCAACGCTGCCGCTGACAACGTGTCGCGTCGGGCACTGTCCAGCAGCACGTCGGCCATCGTGTCGCCCAGCAGTTCCAGCGGCGCCAACACACCGGTCTCGTCGGCCACGACGCTGCTTCTGTGGCCGTTGATGTCGGTGGCCACGCAGGCGGTGCCGCACGCCGCGGCCTCGGTGAGCGTGAGCCCCCATCCCTCGGCCAACGAGGCGCTCGCCACCAGCCATGCCCGCTGATACAACGCGATCAGTTCCTCATGCGACAGCCTGCCGGCCAGATGAATCCAGTCCTGGGCATGGTGATGCGCGACGTGCGCCTCCAATACCGGCCGCAGCGGCCCCTCACCCACGAGGATCAGTTGCAGATCAGGCACACGACGCTTGGCGACCACCGCCTGCTCGATCAACTGATCCTGCCGCTTCACGGGCGCCAGCCGCCCCACGCCCACCACCGTGGGCACCGCAGCCTTCTGCCCGCCGGGGTGGAACATCTCCTCCACCCCGTTGTTCACGGCCACCACTCGGTCGGGTCGGAAACCCAACTCCAGCAACTCGTCACGGGTGGCCTCGCTCGGGGTGACCATGCGCGTGTGTCGGTAGAAGGGCGGCGCGAGCCGCGCCTCGAGCGCTCGTCCGAACGAGGCCAGGGGCCCGGGCAGCATCTGGTCCCACATCGGACCGTGCACGTGGTGGAGGAACGTGATCCGCGGCTTTCGGCACCACACCGGACTGAACCACGGCACGCCGTTCCACACCTCGACCATTGCGTCGTATCGACCCGGGTGTAGCGCTTCGGCGGAGATCACCCGCGGGAACACCGTCTCGCGACCGCCCTTGCGGATCACCCGATACCCGTTGCGATCTGCCTCCTTCGGCAGACCCTTCGCGAACGACGTGCGGTGGGTCACCTCCAGGCCGGCGTCTGCCCAGCGCCGCATGAAGTGGTCGGCATGCACCTCGGAACCACCGGCATCAGGGTCGTCGAGGTCTCGCCAAGCCAGCACGTGAACCCGTCGACAGCCGACGGCGATCATCTCCGCCGCCAGTTCGGGAATGGTACGTGCGTCCCCCATTGCGCACCGACGCTACCGAAACCCAGAACGGTCACTAGCATCGCCGTCCGTGACCGACGCCAACAGCCAGCAACCCTTTGTGCTCGGCGGGCAACTCCGGCTGCGATGGTCCACTCGTGGCGCCCTGTCCATCGCCATGGTGCTCGGTGTGATCGCGATTCCTGTGCGCGGTCTATTCATCGCCACCGGTAGCAGCATGGAGGAAGGCTTCATGCTGGTCTTCCCGAAGCGTCTGCTCGCCGGCGACGTGCCCAACGTGGACTACCTCCACCTCTACGGCCCGTTCTCCATACATGTGTTGGCGGCCTGGTACACGGTGTTCGGATACACACTCGAAGCGCAGAGAGTGTTCGGGCTGCTCCAGCACCTCGGCATCATTTTCGCCCTGTACACCCTGGCGAGAGCGTGGGGGCACCGCACCGCGGTCATCACTGCGGTCACAGTGACGATGCTGGTACTCACCCCGATCGGTCTGTCCGCATTGGCGTGGGAGGGCGGCATTGCGCTGGGCCTGTGGAGCGTGGTCTTCGGCGTGCGCGCACTGCACACCGACGGCCGCTCGCGCACGGTCGCTCTGGCTGCCAGCGGTGTGCTCGCCGGGTTCGCTCTCGGCTACCGGCCCGACCTCGCCCTTGCACTCGGCATCGTGCACGCCTGGCTGTTGCTCCGCCACCGCCACCTCGGCACACCCGCTTGGAGGCCGTTCGGTATCGGCATCGCCGTCGGGTTGGTTCCCAGCGTGGTGCATCTCGCGATGGCCGGCGTAGGCCCGAGCTTCCAGGGCATGTTTCTCGACCCGGTGCTGCATCTGCGTCCCGGTCGCGAACTTCCCCGGCCACCCAGCTTCAGCCAAATCGACGGCGCGTTGCAGGCCGTGGCGGAAGGTCCAGCCGACGCTCCGTGGTGGAGGTTTCCGGCCATGTCGGCGAACCACCAACTGTTCTTCTGGTTCTGGGTCGTCATCGCCGTGGCCATTGCACTGCCCGTGCTCGTCTGGCGCCTCAGCCGTCGCCATGGTTGGACCACCCATCTCACCGTACTGATGGGTGGCGCGCTGTTCGGGCTGGGCATGCTGCCCCAGGCATTGCAACGGCCCGACAGCACACACCTGGCATGGGGGTCGTGCGTCTCGTTCGCGCTGTTGCCCTGCGTGGTGGTCGAGTTGCTGTCACACCGTCATGGAGCAGCACATCCGAAGCAGTCCATCGTTGCCCGCCACGCCCCACTGGTCGCCGGCGCGGTCGTGGGCCTCGTGATGTTCGTGATCTGCCCGTTCTTCACGTTCCGCTACTACCTGCTGCAGAGCCGCGTGGCCGCGGGCAACAAACCCGGCGGGTTCGAGGTAAGCCGCAACGATCGCAACTTCTACTTCGGTAACGCTGCGCTCCAGACCGCCAGCCAGGCCGCCATCAACGACCTCGCTGCGGGCATGAAGCCCGGCGAACGTCTCCTCGTGGGCCCCGCAGACCTCAGCCGCACGATCTACAGCGACGTGGTGTTCTACTACCTGTTTCCCGAACTGACGCCAGCGACGTACTACATCGAGATGGACCCCGGTCTGGCCGATCAAGAAGGGTCTCGCCTGGCCGACGATGTGGGCACCGCCGATTGGTTGATCCTCACCAACTTCTGGACCGGGTGGTACGAACCGAATGCCTCCAGCGAGTTCGGAAGCGACGCACCCAACCAGGTGGTGGCCGATCACTTCTGTCAGGTCGGCAACTATCTCGATGCGCTCGTCATGCTGTACCACCGCTGCGACAAGGGCGACGGCATCAGCCCCGCCGGCATCGGTCTCGGAGCCCAACGCCGCGCCGACTTCGAGGCCGAACTCCGCGAACGGGCTGCAGAGGGCTGAGACTCAGCCCAGCGGCAGTCGGCGCCACACGGGTCCGGGAACGTGCCGAAGCGTCGAGAAGACGTACCGAAGGATTCCCGGGGCCCACACGGTGCGTCGGCCGGAACGCAGCCCTTTCGCCGTCACCGCCGCCACCTGCTCCGGTGTCGAGGAGAACGGCGATGCCTTCAAGCCCTGGGTCATCGCCGAGTGCACAAAGCCTGGCCGGACCACCATCATGTGCACACCGTCGGCTGCGAGTGCATCGCCGAGACCCTGAGCAAAGCCGTCGATGCCTGCCTTGGTGCCGCCATACACCGGGTTGGCGGCTCTGACACGCTCGCCCGCGACGCTGCTGAGCATCACGATGGCCCCATGGCCCTGGCCGCGCATACGGTTGGCCACCGCGATCGTGGCACTCACCGTGCCGGTGAAGTTCACGTGGGCGATCTCCGATGCCGCCTGCACATCCTTCGAGGTCACCGCACCGTCGCCCAGTAACGCAAAGGCGAGGATGGCCAAGTCGATGTCGCCATGCTTCGATACGACATCGGCCATCAACTGCTCGTGGCTCGCGGTGTCGGAACCGTTGAAGTGCACGACATCAACACTGAGCCCACTATGCCGCAGACCGGCAGCAGCGAGCTCACCTTTCTCCACGTTGCGGCAGGCCAGCACCACCGTGCGAGCGCCGGGGCTGAGCAGTTCCCTCACAATGGCCAGTCCGATATCGCTGGTACCGCCCAGCAGCAGAATGGTCTGTGGTTCGCCGAGTGCGTTGTCCATGGTGTCCTTCGTAGTCAGTCGGTGAGGCCGAGACGGCGAGACAGATCGCTCTGCCACACATGTTCAGGATCGACCGAGTCGCGCACGGCCTTCCATTCCTCCAGCCGCGGATAGCCCTG
>CANHST010000022.1 GCA_947463235.1 Acidimicrobiaceae bacterium | reverse complement strand
GCCGCCATTGATCGATCTGGAAGCCTTCGAGGCAGCAGCACGTCATGGCAGCTTCGTCGGGGCCGCCGCGGAATTGCACCTCACGCCCTCGGCCGTCAGTCACCGCGTGAAAGCGCTCGAACGGCACCTGGGCGTTCCCCTGTTCACCCGCCTCGCCCGCCGAATCGAACTGACCGATCACGGTCGCGCCTACACGCCCACGGTGCGCAAGGCGTTCGACGAACTCTCGACGGCCACCACCGGCATGTTCGGATGGGGCCCGGCGGATCGACGGCTCACCGTGCGCGTGCCGATCAGTTACGCCGTCACCTACGTGGCGCCGCATCTCCACGAGTTCCACCAACTGCACCCCGGTATCGAGGTGCGGATGGTGTCGGCGATCTGGGCCGACACCCTTGCCACCGACGACATCGACGTGGATGTTCGATACGGGCTCGGCCCGTGGCCGGGGCACCGCTCCGAACTGTTGCATCGCGAGACCGCCTCCGGCATCTGGACCGCATCGTTCGAAGACCGTTATGGCCCCGTCCGGAGCCGTGACGACCTGGCCCAGCGTCCGCGCGTGCATGTGCTGGGCATGGAAGACCCGTGGGCCGGCACTCCCGGCAGCGCGGCGATGATCGCCGTCGACACGTCGCTGGCTGCCATGGAGATGGCCGCGTCGGGCGAGTTCAGCACGACAGTGCTCAGCCGATTCGCACGAGCGGCGATCATGGATGGCCGATTCCTCACCGCCGAATGGGCCACGGCCGACATCGACGAGGCGCACTGGGTGGTCACGCCAGCCGACCGAACCGATGTCAGTGCGGAGGCACTGCTGTTCATCGACTGGTTGCGCTCGAACGCGACAGCGGCGGCCCCACCCACAGGGTGAAGCCGCCGCTGTAACGCAGTGTGGAACTGGAGCCGGCTCAGCCGAGCCAGGCGCTCCAGACGTCCTTGTTGGCGTCGGCCCAAGCCGCTGCTGCTTCGTCGGCAGTCTTGCCTTCGCCGTCGACCATTGCAGCCACTTCGTTCTGCTGGTCGGTGGTGAGCTGCAGCTTCGAGAGCAGCGCGAACGCCGCAGCGTTCTTCGTCTCGAGACCGGCGCTGGCCGCCTTGTAGAGCTCGTCGACCGGATAGTCGCAGGCGTAGCCGCCATCGGCGCTGGCTGCCGAGTCGGTGCATGCCTGGGTGACCTCGGGAAGCTTCACTTCCACGAGTTCCACCTTGCTCTGCTTCCAGTGCGGCTGCCAGAACTGCAGCAGGATCGGCGTCTTGTCCGCGAATGCCTTATCGATCGACGTCAGCAGCGCAGCCTCGGAACCAGCCACCACGTACTTCAGCGGCAGTTCGAGGTTGGCGATGATCTGCTCGTCGTAGGTGACGTAGCTGGGGTCGCCCATCGTGAACTGGCCCAGATCGCCCGACTCAGCGGTTGCGAACAGCTTGGCCAGCTCAGGATCCTTGAATCCTTCAAAGGTGGCGAGTTCCGGGTGCTCGTCGACGACGAACTTCGGCACGTACCAGCCGATCTTGGCGCTCGGGCCGAGGAGACCGAGGTCGACAACCGACTTCTTCTCCTCGATGTAGGTGGCCTTGTCGGCGGCATGCCCCGACGGCCAGATCTCCAGCACGGCGTCGATGCTGCCATCGTCCATACCCACCCACGTGGCGTTTTCGTCGATCTCGACGATCTCCACTGGCGTTCCGAGGTTGCATTCGATGACGCGCTTCGCGACGGCTGCGTTCACGGCTGAGCCGGTCCACGGGTTCGCCGCCAACTTGATGGCATCGCCCTTCGTGGTGCAGGCGCCAGAACCGCCGCCGCTGGTGTCGTCGCTGCCGCACGCAGCAAGCAGCGATGCGATGGCCACACCGGCGAACAGCACACGCTTCGTTCCGGATGTTCTCATTGGTTTCCCCCTTGTTTCGATGTGCCCCATGCCTGGGTGACTCGGTCGAGCATGATGGCGAGCAACACGATAGCCAAACCGCCAGCCACGCCCTGCCCCAGCTTGATGTTCGGTTTCGCGGTTGCCTCGTAGGCCACCAGGCCGAGACCGCCAGCGCCCACCAACGCCGCGATGATCACGGTGGCCAGCACCATCATCAGCGTCTGGTTGATACCCAGCAGGATCGACTTGCGGGCCAGTGGCAACTGCACCATTCGCATCTCCTGCTGACCCGTGGCCCCGAATGAGGTTGCCGCCTCACGAGGCGCGTGAGGCACCTCGCGCATGCCCAGCGACGTGAGCCGGATGCACGGCGGCACGGCGTAGATGACACACGCCACCACACCGGCCGACCTGCCCACGCCGAACAGGAACACCACCGGAATCAGATACACGAACGCTGGAAGCACCTGGGCGATATCGAGGAACGGGCGCAGGAAACGCTCGAACCGATCGGACCGACCCGAGATCATGCCCAATGGCAGCGCAATGACCACGCTGAGCACAATGGCAACCAGCACCTGGCTGAGCGTCGCCATGGCGAGGTCCCACAACAGCACACGCCCGTCGCCACCCGGGATGGTGCCCAAGGCGGCGATGAGGAACAGGCACAGACCCACACCGGTCGCAAGACGCCACCCTTTGCTGACGAAACCGATGAACGACACCGCGACGACCACCACGAACCACGGCAACCACTGCAGGAGGTTCTCGATCGGCTCGATGATGTAGGTGACCAGGAAGTCGCTGGTGGCCTGTGTCTGATGCCGGAACGTGTCCTGCACCCACGTCACGAACGAGTCGATGGGTGACGCCACGTCGACGGTGAGCCAAGCTGGGAACGCGGTCGCGTTCAATGCCTGACCGACGACTACCGCAAGCACAACGGCGACGACAGCAACCCCGTTGGCCACTCGTCGAGGAACCGCCGGCATCGCCGCGCCGAGCCGCGAGAACTTGTGTGAACGCTCCCCGGTACTCATGCGGTCCAGCGAGATGGCCAGCAGCACGATGCCGAGCCCGGCAGCTGCCGCATCGCCCACCTTCTGCTTCTGCAGACCGTTCAGCACCACCTGTCCGAGGTCGCCGGTACCGAGCAAGGAGGCGAGCACCACCACGCCGAACGCCATCATGATCACCTGGTTGAGGCCGAGCAGGATGGCCCGTCGCGCCACCGGCAACTGCACCTTGAACAGCTGCTGGCGAGCATTGGCTCCGAACGACTCGCCCACCTCGTTCAGTACCACCGGCACGTTGCGCAATCCATGGTTGGTGAGACGCACAGCGGGCGGCAATGCATAGATGACCGTCACGATGATGGCCGGTGGCACCTTGATGCCGAAGAACACCTGCACCGGGCTGAAGTACACGAAGATCGGCATCACCTGGGCGGTGTCCAGCAGCACACGGATGACGCGCTCGGCCCGGTCGGATCGAGCCGTCCAGATCCCGAGCGGTATGCCCAGCACCAGCGCGATGAGCACTGACACCAACATGATGTCGAGGGTGATCATGGCCAGGTTCCAGTCGGCCACCATGCCCACGCCCAGCATCGCCGCCGCGGCACCGATGCCGGCGCGCACGCCGCCGGTGCGCCAGCCGATGGCACCCGCCATTGCCACCACGCCAGGCCAACGGAGGAACTCCAGGACGTGCATGCCCATGTCGTAGAGCCACTGCAGGAAGTCGGTGAGCGGCTGGAAGAAGTGGGTGAAGATGGGCGCCGACTGCCGGTGGATAATGGTCCATTTGTAGGCCTGCTGCGCCTTGGTCTGGATATTGAGGTCGAGCCAACTCGGCACCTCGTGCGACATGACGAGGGCCAGCGTGGCGAGCACAACGAACGCGCCCAACGCAATGGACCGCTTCCGGCGGCGCTGAGCAACGACCTCCGCGGACTCGAGTTCGGGCAGCGACTCGACGGACACTGCCGACATCAGCGGTCCTCGCCGGCGATCACCGACAGCACACCCACACGGTCGATGGTGCCGACCGTGGCGCCATCGCGCACCACGCGCACCGGGAGCTCGTTGTGCGCCACGAGGGCCACCACGTCGCGCACCTTGGTGTCGGCCGAGACCTCACCGGAGAACGGGCCATCACTCGGCGGAGCCATCACCGCGTCGACCGGCACGATGTGGCTGCGCGGCACGTCGCGCACGAAGTTGGCCACGTACTCGTCGGCGGGCTGGAGTACCACTTCGGCCGGCGTGCCGACCTGTACGAACCGACCGTCGCGCATGATGGCGATCCGATCGCCGAGGCGCAGGGCTTCCTGGAGATCGTGGGTGATGAACATCATCGTCTTGCCCAGTTCGCGGCGCAGGCGAACAATCTCGTCCTGCATCTCGCGGCGGATGAGCGGGTCGAGCGCCGAGAACGGCTCGTCGAACAGCATGATGTCGGGGTCGGTGGCCAGGGCGCGGGCAAGTCCAACACGCTGCTGCTGACCGCCGGAGAGTTGGTGCGGCTTGTACTCGCCCATGCCGGGCAGACCCACCAGAGCGAGTGTGCGGTCGGCGCGTTCGCGACGATCCTTCTTGTCGACGCCGCGCAGTTCGAGGCCGAACGCCACGTTGTCGAGCAGGGTGCGATGGGGCAGCAGGCCGAAGTGCTGGAACACCATGCTCACCTTGTGGCGGCGAATCTGCAGCAGTTGATCGTCGTTTGCCGCAGTGACGTCGTCACCCTCGATGAACACCTTGCCAGCAGTCGGTTCGATGAGCCGCGTGATGCAGCGGATGAGCGTGCTCTTGCCGCTGCCCGACAGCCCCATCACCACGAAGACCTCACCCGGAGCGACATCGAGGCTCACGTCGCGCATCGCCACCACATTGCCGTGCTGCGCCTCGAGCTGACCTCGTGGGAGGTCGGCCTCGGGTGAACCCACGATGCGTTCCGCCCGCGGTCCGTAGACCTTCCAGAGATCACGAACCGAGATCATCGAGTCCACTTGGTGCTGTCCCCCTTCATCGCTGACGCGAAGTTCGGAGCTTAGACCGAGACCACTCGCCGCTCGCACGGCGCGAGGCCGTGGCCAGGGTCGCGATCGGTCACCAGCACGTCGTCTGCCCGCAGCGGCGGCAACGCCACCAGCGCCGACGATCCGAACTTCGACGAGTCGACTGCAAACACCCGCCGCTCGGCGATGTCGCCCATCGCCGCCGACATCTCGGCCTCGGCGTGCTCCTGCACCATGAGGCCTCGCACCGGGTCGAGCGCCGACGCCGAGAGGATCGCCACCCGTACTCGCATGCTGCGCACCACCGCGAACGCCGATGCATCGAACGACGCACCGTCGTGGTTGCGTAACTCCACCCCCGCCATGTGCACCCGGTTGCCGGGGATCGTGGCCAGCGTGGTGGCGATGAACGTGCTGTTCGTCACCACCGTGAGACCGCGATGCTGCCGAAGCGCCTGCGCGACGAAGCCAGTGGTGCTGCCGGTGTCGAGTGCCACGGCGTCGCCATCACGAACGAGTGCAGCTACCGCACCCGCAATGGCCACCTTCTGTCGCTGCTGCACGGTCATACGCGCCAGAAACGGAGCTTCCCCCGGCCGACTGCGGCCCACCACTGCACCGTGCACCTTCTCCACGACGCCGCGCTCGACCAACGGTTTCACCACACGGCGAACGGTTTGCTCGCTGACGCTCAGCAGTGTGGCCAACTCGCGCACGCTGATCGTGCCGCGCAACGACACCGCGTTCAGGACTTCCTGCTCGTAGAGCGCCATGTGAGCATTCCAACACAAAACAACACTTCTGTCCGTATGCGGTCGCGCCTGCGCGACAATCCGAAGGTGACCGCTCTCCCCTCCTCTGCACGTGTCGTGGTGATCGGCGGCGGCATCGTCGGCTGCTCCACCGCATACCACCTCGCCAAGCTCGGCTGGACCGACACGGTGCTCATCGAGAAGCACCAACTCACCTCTGGCTCCACGTTCCACGCTGCCGGACTGGTGGGTCAGTTACGCACCAGCGCCAACATCACCCAACTGCTCGGCAACTCGGTGGAGTTGTACAAGACGCTCGAAGCCGAAACCGGCCAGGCGACCGGATGGAAGATGAATGGCGGCTTGCGGTTGGCGTGCAACCAGGAGCGCTGGACCGAGGTGCAGCGGCAGGCCACCACCGCGAAGAGTTTCGGGTTGGAGATGCACCTGCTCTCGCCGAAGGAGGCGCAGGATCTGTGGCCGATCATGGAGGTGCACGACGTGGTGGGCGCCGCATTCCTGCCCACCGACGGCCAGGCAAACCCGAGCGACATCACGATGGCGCTCGCCCGCGGCGCTCGCATGCACGGTGCCACCATCTGCGAAGAGACCGAGGTGAGCAGTATCGAAGTGGTCGACGGAGTGGTGAAGGCGGTGGTTACCAATCAGGGCCGCATCGAATGCGAGAAGGTCGTCGTGTGCGGTGGCCAATGGACTCGTGAACTCTGCGCCACCGTCGGGGTGAACGTGCCATTGGTGCCGGTGGAGCACCAGTACGTCATCACCGAACCGTTCACACCCGAGGTGCCCCGCAACCTGCCCACGCTGCGCGACCCCGATCGCCTCACCTACTACAAGGAGGAGGTCGGCGGGCTGGTGATGGGCGGCTACGAGCCCAATCCCATCGCGTGGGCCACGAAGGGCATCCCGAGGCCGTTCCAGTTCCAACTCCTCGAGAGCAACTGGGATCACTTCGCGCCCACGATGGAACTGGCCATCGGCCGAGTACCGGCACTGGCGAACGCCGGCCTGCGCACCCTCATCAACGGCCCCGAGAGCTTCACACCCGATGGGAACTTCATCCTCGGCGAGGCACCCGAGCTGAAGAACTTCTTCGTCGGTGCCGGCTTCAACGCGTTCGGCATCGCTGCCGGGGGTGGTGCCGGCCAGGCGTTGGCCGAATGGGTGCACGACGGGATGCCCCCCTACGACCTGTGGGTGGTCGACATCCGCCGGTTCGGCCGACCGCATCAGGACACCGACTGGGTGCGCACCCGCACGCTCGAGGCGTACTCGAAGCACTACACGATGGCGTGGCCGTTCGAGGAACATCACAGTGGCCGCCCGTGCCGCACCTCGCCACTGTTCGACCGCCTGAAGTCGGCTGGCGCGAGCTTCGGCGAGAAGCTCGGCTGGGAGCGGCCGAACTGGTTCGCCGACATCGCTGCGGGCGAGAAGCCCGACGACATCTACACCTACGGCCGACAGAACTGGTTCGCCGCCGTGGGTCGTGAGCACCGTGCCTGCCGCGAGGCGGCGGTGCTCATCGATCAGACGTCGTTCGCCAAGTTCGCCCTGAAGGGCCCCGACGCGATGGAGGCCATGGACTGGATCTGCGCCAACGACGTGCACAAGCCGGTCGGTTCGCTCACCTACTCGCAGATGCTCGACGACAAGGGCGGCATCCAATGCGACCTCACCGTTGCACGCGTTCGACATGACGAGTTCTACGTGGTCACCGGCACCGGCTTCGCCACCCACGACTTCGACTGGATCCAGCGCAACATTCCCGCAGGAGCGAATGCCCAGTTGCTCGACGTCACGTCGGCATGGTCCGTGCTCTCGCTGATGGGGCCACACGCCCGCACGATCCTGCAGCAGGTCACCAGCGCCGACGTGAGCAACGAGGCATTCCCGTTCGGCACGATGCAAACCGTCGGCATCGCCGGTTGCCCGGTGCGTGCGCTACGCATCACCTACATGGGCGAGCTTGGCTGGGAACTGCACCTGCCGGTGGAGTACGCGCCGAAGGTGTACGACACCCTGATGGCCGCCGGTGCCGCACACGGACTGGTGAACGCCGGGTACCGCGCCATCGAGAGCTGCCGCCTGGAGAAGGGATACCGCGCCTGGGGCAGCGACATCGGACCCGACCACACGCCGCTCGATGCAGGCCTCGGGTGGGCAGTGAAGACGAAGAAGGACATCGACTTCCTCGGCCGCGATGCGATCCTCGAACAGCAACAGCGCGGCCTACGCAAGATGCTCGCTGCGTTCACTGTCGCCCCCGAGGTGGTGCTGCTCGGCCGAGAGACCATCTACCGCGATGGCGAGCGCGTCGGCTGGCTCACCAGCGGCGGATTCGGCTACACCATCGGCCGCTCCATCGGGTACGGCTACGTGCGCAACGCCAACGGCGTCGCTCGCGACTGGGTGCTCAGCGGCACCTACGAACTCGAGGTCGGCGGCGTGCGAGTGGCAGCCGAACTCTCACTGCAACCCCTCTACGACCCCACCAACGCACGAGTGAAGGCCTGACCGTGACCGTTCCCGCACGCGCCCGCATCGTCGTCATCGGCGGCGGCATCCTCGGCTGCTCCATCGCCTACTGGCTCACCAAGATGGGCGAGACCGACGTGGTGCTACTGGAGCAACACCAACTCACCGATGGTGCCACCTGGCACGCCGCCGGCCTCGTGGGCCAACTGCGTTCCAGCCGCAACACCACCCGCATGCTCGAGCAGTCGGTGGAGATGTACCGCGGCCTCGAAGCCGAAACAGGCCAGGCAGTCGACTGGCACGAGACCGGCAGCCTGCGCCTCGCCTGTTCGCCCGAGCGAGTGATGGAACTGAAGCGCCTGGCCACCATGGCCAAGAGCTTCGGTTTGCCGATGGACATCATCTCGCCCGAGAAAGCCCAGGAACTCTTCCCGCTGATGAGCACCACCGATGTGCTCGCAGCAGCGTTCCTGCCCACCGACGGCTACATCGACCCGGCATCGGTGACGATGGCCATCGCCCGCGGCGCACGCATGCGCGGCGCGAAGGTGTGTGAGCAGACGCGGGTCACGTCCATCACCGTGGATGGCCGGCACTGCTCCACCATCCAGTACGTGGATCGCGATGGCGAGCCAGGAAACATCGATTGCGACATGGTGGTGAACGCTGCCGGCATGTGGGGAATGCAGGTGGGTCAGATGGCCGGCGTGCGCATTCCGGCCACCGCGGTGGAACACCAGTACCTGTTGAGCGGCCCGATCGAGGGCTACACACCGGTGGAGTTGGGGAAGATGCCCACGATGCGCGACCCCGACCACCTCGTGTACTACAAACCCGACGGACCGGGCCTGCTGATCGGCGGCTACGAGCCCGACACCATCGCGTTCGGCACCAGTGGCATCCCTTCGCCGTTCCAACGCCAGCTGTTCGACCCCAACTTCGACCGCTTCGCCCAGCTCGCCGAACTCGGCGCGAAACGCACTCCGTGCCTCGAGACCGCCGGCATCCGCACGCTGCTGAACGGCCCTATCCCCTACTCGGCCGACGCCGACTTCGTGATGGGCCGTGTACCGGAACTCGACAACTACTACGTGGCCACCGGCTTCCTGTACGGCATCGCTGCCGGCGGCGGCGCCGGCAAGATGATGGCCGAGTGGATGTTGGAAGGCCGCCCCAGCCTCGACCTGTGGCCGCTCGACGTGCGCCGCTTCTCGTTCCACCACACCACGCGCCACTTCATGGACACGCGCATGGTGGAGCTCTACGCACACCACTACAAGCTCGCTGCGCCCGGCTCGGAGAAGGTGACCGCCCGCAACATCCGGCGCAGCCCGCTGCACCAGACGCTGGTTGCGAACCGCGCTGTCATGGGCACCCGCGGTGGCTGGGAGCGACCGAACTGGTTTGCCCCTGAAGGTGTGGAGATCGAGGACCGACCGTCGTTCGGCGCGCCCAACTGGTTCCCGCACGTCGGCGCCGAGCATCGCGCCGTTCGTGAGGGCGTGGCGATCGTCGACCAGACGTCGTTCGCCAAGTTCGAGATCACCGGGCCCGGTGCGATGGCAGCCGTGCAATGGCTCAGCGTGGCCGACATGAACAAGCCGGTCGGCAGCGCCATCTACACCCAGCTGTGCAACGAGCGCGGCGGCATCGAGTGCGATCTCACCCTCACCCGAACGGCACCCGACAGTTGGTACGTGGTCACCGGTGCGGCATTCGGCGCACACGACATGGGCTGGATCCGCAGCAACTCTCCCGACGATGGCAGCGTGATCGTGCGCGATCTCACGTCGGCTCGCGCCGTGCTGAACCTGTGCGGCCCGAAGAGTCGCCTCGTGCTGGAGGCCGCGTGCGAGGACGATGTGAGCAACGAGGCGTTCCCCTATGCCACGGCCCGCGAGATCACCATCGGCTCGGCACCGGTGCTGGCATTGCGCATCGGCTACACCGGCGAGCTCGGCTGGGAACTGCACGTGCCCACCGAGTACGCGGCGCACGTGTACGAGACGCTGAAAGCGGCCGGCGCAGCCCACGGCATCGTCGACGTGGGCTACCGGGCCATCGACACGATGCGCATGGAGAAGGGCTACCTGTACTGGAGCACCGACATCACGCCCGACACGACCCCGTGGGAAGCCGGGCTCGGCTGGCGCGTCAGCACGAAGAAGGGCCACTTTCTCGGCAGCGATGCACTCTGGGCGCAGAAGGAGGCCGGCCCGCAGCGCAAACTCTGCATCTTCACGCTGGAGTCCATGGCCTACCCGGTGAGCGGCGAGGCGATCATCGCCGACGGCAAGGTGGTGGGCTTCACCACCAGCGCCAACTTCGGTCACACGATCGGCAAGCCGGTGGTGTACGGCTACCTGCCCGTGACGCTGCTCGACCGAACCGAGTTCACCATCGAGGTCTACGGCGAACCGATCCCGGCCATCCGACACGACCGCCCCGTCTACGACCCGACCAGCGAGAGGCTGAAAGCATGACCGAGATCGCCGACGCACTCACGCGCGCCGGATTTCCGGCCGACACACCCTCCACCCGCCTCGCCGGGCTCACCAACGTGAACCACCTCGTTGCACGCGATGGCGAGCAGTTCGTGTTGCGCATTCCCGGCGCCGGTACCAGCGAGTACATCAACCGAACCACCGAGGAGGTGGCTGCTCGCTCCGCGGCCGCCGCGGGCGTGAATGCCGAAGTGGTCTTCTTCGACCCGAGCGATGGCTTGATGGTCACCCGATTCGTTGCCGGTGCCGTCACCATGAACGCCGAACGGTTCCGCGATCTCGCATCCGTCGCTCGCGCCGGCCGCGCGTTCCGCGAGCTGCACACCACTGCAGCACCGTTCGCCACCGACTTCGACCTGTTCGGCATGATCGACGAGTACAAGCAGCTTCTCGCCGAGAAGGGCGCCATCTTGCCCGATGGTTACGAAGCGCTACAGGCAACCGCTGAGGCCACACGCGCGGCGCTGCAGACCTCGAACCGCCCCAAGGTGCCGTCGCACTGCGATCCCCTGTGCGAGAACTTTCTCGACACCGGCGAGCGCATGTATGTGATCGACTACGAGTATTCGGGCAACAACGACCCGATGTGGGACCTCGGCGACCTCAGTGTGGAGGGCGGGTTCGACCTCGAGCAGGACGCCGCCTTACTGCGGGCCTATTTCGGCGGCGATCCACCCGCGGCAGAGGTGGGAAGGATGGTCGCCTACAAGGCCATGTGCGACCTTCTCTGGACGCTCTGGGGCGTCATCCAGCACGTCAACAACAACCCCGCCGACGACTTCTGGGCCTATGCCGTCGGCCGTTTCGAGCGCTGCGCCGCGCTGATGTCCAACCCCGAATATTCGGTACATCTGTCTCGCGTATCCGAAACCTGATGTGGTACAGTTCCACCATGCGGTTTTGGTCCGCATAGTGGAACACCCCTGGCACCCCGTGCCACGCACCGAGGACATGCGCACATGAGCGACGGCGACGACCTGGATCTGGCAGCACTTCCCGACGACGAACTCGTCACCCAGATGCATGAAGACCTCTACGACGGCCTGGCGCCGGAGATCGCGGAAGGCACCCTGATCCTCCTGGATCGTGGCTGGGCCCCCGATCGCGTGCTGAACGACGCTCTCGTGGAGGGCATGCGCATCGTCGGTATCGACTTCCGCGACGGCATCTTGTTCGTGCCGGAGGTGCTGCTCAGCGCCAACGCCATGAAGGCCGGCATGGAGATTCTCCGTCCGTTGCTCGCCGAGACCGGCGCCGAGCCCGTGGGCAAGGTCGTCATCGGCACCGTGAAGGGCGACATCCACGACATCGGCAAGAACCTCGTTGCGATGATGATGGAAGGCGCTGGCTTCGAAGTCATCGACCTCGGCATCAACACCGACGCCGACGCCTTCCTCGCCGCACTCGAGGAGCACCAGCCCGACATCCTCGGCATGTCGGCCCTGCTCACCACCACCATGCCCTACATGAAGGTGGTCATCGACACGCTGCAGGAGCGCGGCCTGCGCGACAAGTACATCATCCTCGTCGGTGGCGCCCCGTTGAACGAAGAGTTCGGCGCAGCCATCGGTGCCGACGCCTACTGCCGCGACGCCGCCGTCGCCTCGGAGACCGCCAAGGCGCTCGTCAGCGCAAAGCGCGGCCACGCCGAGCCGCCCGGCCCGTCCGTCTGACGCCAACCATGCCCCAGCCCCTCGTGCTGGCGTGCGGTGCACTCGTGAGCGAGTTGCGTGCCGTACTGGCGGCCGACGGCCTCACCGACCACATCGACGTGCGCTACCTGCCTGCCAACCTCCACAACCGGCCCGATCGCATCGTGCCGTCGTTGCGCGATCTGTTGATCGAGCTGGACCCTGATCAGGATCGCGATGTACTGCTCGGCTACGCCGACTGCGGAACCGGTGGAGCGCTCGACGCCCTCATTGCAGAGCGAACGAACCTGCGCCGCCTACCGGGCGACCACTGCTACGAGTTCTTTGCCGGCAGCGACGTGTTCAGCGCTCTGGCCGACGCCGAACTCGGCACGTTCTATCTCACCGACTTTCTGGCCAAGCACTTCGACGCACTCGTGTGGCAGGGCCTGCAACTCGATCGCCACCCCGAACTGCTGACCGCCTACTTCGGCAACTACACGCGGGTGGTACTGCTGTCGCAGACCGAACGTGCGGATGTGCTGGAGGCCGGCCAACGAGCCGCCGAGCAACTGGGCCTGCGCTTCGAGCATGTGCACGTCGGTCTCATTCGCTTCCACGACGCCGTGAGCGTCTCTCTCGGAAAGGTCGCCTGACATGTCACGACGAGCCAAGGACGAGATCGTCGTCATCTTGTGGCGCGACATCCCCGCCCAGATCAACGGCAAGCAGGGCGAGGAGAAGCACGCAGTGATCCTCCCCCATCGCTTCCAGAAAGCGATCGACCGTGCCGCCATGGTGGCAGGGAAGAAGACGGCGCAGGAGTACGTCGCCGAATGGCGTCGCACCACCTACCCGATCAACGGAGAACTCGTGCAGACCGTGGATGCCACGGCCGCTGCCATCGAGCAGGAATTCACCAACGAGCGGCTGCACACGCTCGTCGACAACGGTGGGTGGGACCCGATCTCGCCCGAGCAGACACCAGCACAGGAAGAACAATGACCCACACCGTTATCAGCTCCGCCACCAAGGAAGTGGTCCTCGGTTTCGACCGGCCCTTCGTGATGATCGGTGAGCGCATCAATCCCACCGGACGCAAGTTGCTCGCTGAAGAGATGAAGAACGGCGACTTCAGCCGCGTGGAAGCCGACGCCTTGGCGCAGGTGGCTGCAGGAGCACACATGCTCGACGTGAACGCCGGCATTCCGCTGGCCGACGAGCCCGCCCTGCTCGCTCGAGCGGTGCAACTGGTGCAGTCCATCACCGATGTGCCGCTGTCCATCGACTCCTCCATCGTCGAGGCCCTCGAGGCCGGCCTGGCCGTCTACAAGGGCAAGGCGCTCGTGAACTCGGTCACCGGTGAGGACGAGCAGATGGAGCGCGTGCTCCCGCTCGTCGCCAAATACGGCGCGGCCGTCGTGGCCATCAGCAACGACGAGACCGGTATCAGCACCGACCCCAACGTTCGCTTCGAAGTGGCGCGCAAGATCGTGAACCGCGCCGCCGACTACGGCATCCCGGCGTCCGACATCATCGTCGACCCGCTGGTGATGCCGATCGGCGCCATGGGCACGGCCGGCCGTCAGGTGTTCGCCCTCCTGCGTCGCCTCGTGACCGAGTTGAAGGTGAACACCACCTGCGGCGCCAGCAACGTGAGCTTCGGTCTGCCCGCCCGCAACAACATCACGGGCACGTTCCTGGCCATGGCCATCTCCAACGGCATGACCTCGGCCATCATGAACCCGCTGCACCCCGAGGTGAAGACGATGGTGATGGCTGCCGACGTGCTGGCCGGCAACGACCAGGACTGCACCGCCTGGATTCGCGCCAACCGCGACCCGGACGCCGCACAGGGCGCCCGCGAGGGCCGCGCTGGTGGCCGACGCGCTCGCCGAGCCGAATAAGGCACCGATGCCGCGCGTCGTCTTCACACCATCCGGCCTCGATGCAGAGGTAGCGATCGGCACCACGGTGCTGCAGGCGGCGCGCGAACTTGGCGTCGACCTCGACTCGGTGTGCGGCGGCCGAGGTATCTGCGGCCGTTGCCAGGTGGCCTTCGCCCCCGGCAGCTACCCGAAATGGGCCATTGAGGCCGACGCCGATTCGCTCAGCCCGTGGGGCGAGACCGAGGGCGCCTACGAGCAGCGGCGCGGAATGAAGCCCGACCGCCGACTCGGCTGTTGCGCAGTGGTGCTCGACGACGTGGTGCTCGACGTGCCGCCCGAGAGCCAGGTGCACCGTCCTGTGGTGCGCAAGAGCCTCGACCTCTCCGATGTCACCCTCGACCCGGCCGTGCACCAGTACTACATCGAGCTCCCCCCGTCGGTGCTCGGCGATGCCGAGTCGATGAGCGACCTCGTGGTGGCCGAACTGCAGCAGGCGCACGGCTGCACCGTCACACATCTCGATCTCGGCGCGCTGCAGCAGGTGCACAAGGCCTTTGCCGGCCAGGATCGTGCCGCCACGGTTGCCGTCCGCGGCGATGCCGTCATCGCCGCCTGGCCGGGATTCGTGGAGCGGGTCTGCGGTATCGCCGTCGACATCGGTAGCACCACCATCGCCGGCCACCTGTGCGACCTTGCCACCGGAGAGATCCTGTCGTCGGCCGGCCGGATGAACCCGCAGATCCGCTTCGGCGAAGATCTGATGAGTCGCGTGTCGTACGTGATGATGAACCCGGGCGGCGAACGCAACCTCACCGAGGCCGTGCGCACTGCGCTGAACGAACTCATCGACGAACTGTGCGAGCAGGCAGATGTCAGCGCCGACGACGTGCTGGAGATCGTGCTGGTCGGTAACCCGATCATGCATCACATCGTCGCCGGCATCGACCCCACTCCCCTGGGTCAGGCCCCGTTCACGCTCGCCACCGCCGAAGCGATCAGCGTGGCGGCACCGCAGTTCGAACTGCACTGCCCGCATGCCGAGGTCTACCTGGCCCCGTGCATCGCCGGTCATGTGGGCGCCGACACGGCTGCGGTCATCCTCTCCGAAGGACCGCATCGTTCGTCCACCGTGCAACTCCTCGTCGACGTGGGCACCAACGCCGAGATCGTGCTCGGCGACCAGACCCGACAGTTTGCAGCCAGCAGCCCTACCGGCCCGGCCTTCGAAGGAGCCCAACTCAGCTGCGGCCAACGAGCCACTGCAGGCGCCATCGAGCGCGTACGCATCGATCGGTCCACGCTCGAGGCCCGCGTCAAGGTGATCGGTAGCGATCTCTGGAGCGACGAGGAAGGATTCGCCGAGTCGGTCGAGTCGCTCGACATCTCGGGCATCTGCGGTTCGGGCATCATCGAGGTCATCGCCGAGATGTACCTCGCCGGCATCATCGACCAGGACGGCGTGGTGCAGGGCAACCTCGCCGAACGCAGCCCGCGCATCATTGCCGACGGCCGCACCTTCAGCTACGTGGTGCATGAGGCCGACGGTGTCCGGCTGTGCATCACCCAGAACGACGTGCGCGCCATCCAGTTGGCCAAGGCGGCTCTACGCGCCGGTATCGAACTGTTGATGCAGCACGCCGGTCTCACCGAACTGCACGACATTCGCCTTGCCGGCGCCTTCGGCAGCCACATCGATCCCGTCTATGCGCTCGTGCTGGGCCTCGTGCCCGATTGCCCGGTGTCGCAGGTGCGGTCCGTGGGCAACGCAGCGGGCGCTGGTGCAGTCCGGGCGCTGCTCAGTGTGGCGGCGCGACGCGAGATGGAGCTCGCAGTACGCCACGTGGTGAAGATCGAGACCGCCACCGAGCCCGATTTCCAGAGCCAGTTCATTGCCGCCATGGCGTTTCCCCACGCCGTGGCGCCCTCGCCGAACCTGTCTGCGGTGGTGACGCTTCCCGAGCGCATCGCGTCGGCAGGTGGCGACCGCGGAGGCCGCAGGCGCCGAGCCCGCGGCGACAAGGAGGAAGCATGACCGACCAGACCGCACCCGAACACTCCGGTGGCGGCCGCCGTTCCGGTGGCCGAGCCGGTCGCGCTGCTCTGCGCGCCGCCCACGTCATCGAGCGCGTGCCGTATCTCACGCGCACGATGCCCCCATTCGAAATTCTCAGCGAGGAAGCGCTGAGCACCATCGAATACACCGCCGACACGGTGCTCGAAGAGGTCGGCATCGAGGTCCGCGACTATCCCGAGGCGCTCCCGATGTTCGCCCAGGCGGGCGCCATCGTGGACGGCACTCGCGTTCGCTTCCCGCGGGGCATGTGCCGCGAGATCGTCAGCACGAATGCGCCGAGCAGCTACACCCAGCATGGTCGCAACCCGTTGCACAATGTGGTGATCGGCGGCAACAACACCGTCTTCGCCCCGAACTACGGCTCCCCCTTCGTGCACGACCTCGACAAGGGTCGCCGCTACGCCACGCTCGCCGACTTCCAGAACTTCGTGAAGCTCGCCTATTCATCGCCGTGGCTGCACCACTCCGGCGGCACGGTGTGCGAGCCCGTGGATGTGCCCGTGAGTAAGCGCCACCTCGACATGGTGTACTCCCACCTCAAGTACAGCGATAAGCCGTTCATGGGTTCGGTCACTGCAGGCTCGCGTGCTCAGGACTCCGTGGACCTCGCACGCATCGGCTTCGGCGGCGACCTGCAGGATCGCACCGTGATGACCAGCCTCATCAATGCGTCGTCGCCACTGGTCTGGGACGGCACGATGCTGGCTGCGGCGCAGGTCTACGCCGAGAACAACCAGGCCTGCATCATCACCCCGTTCATCCTCGCTGGCGCCATGGCGCCCAGCACCAGCGCCGGCGTGGCCGTGCAAACGCTCGCCGAGGCGCTCGCCGGCATGGCGTTCACGCAGATCGTTCGCCCCGGCGCTCCGGTGGTGTTCGGTTCCTTCGCCAGTTCCATGAGCATGCAGACCGGCGCTCCCACGTTCGGTACGCCCGAGCCCGCTCTGGTGCTCTACACGGTTGCCGCACTCGCCCGCCGTCTCGGCGTGCCGTTCCGTTCGGGTGGTTCGCTCACCGCCTCCAAGCTGCCCGATGCCCAAGCCGCCTACGAGAGCGCCAACACGCTGCAGCCCACCGTGCTCGGTGGCGTGAACTTCGTGCTCCACGCGGCCGGCTGGCTGGAAGGTGGCCTCGCCATCGGCTACGAGAAGTTCATCCTCGACTGCGACCAACTCGGCATGATGCATACGTTCGTGCGCGGCCTCGATACCTCCGACAATGGTCTTGCACTCGATGCGCTCCGCGAGAACACGCCGGGCAACCACTTCCTGGGTACGGCCCACACATTGGCGAACTTCGAGACGGCGTTCTACCGCAGCGACACCGCCGACAACTCCAGCTTCGAGCAATGGACCGAAGAAGGCGGCCTCGATGCCGCTCAGCGCGCCAACGCCATCTGGAAGCGTCGCCTCGCCGAGTACGAGGCTCCGGCGCTCGACAGCGCGATCGACGAAGCACTCCTGGAGTACGTCGCCCGCCGCAAGAACGAACTGCCCGACGAATTCGCCTGAAAGGACCCACGATGACCAACCTGCGCTCCCTCATTGCCGACGCCCGCTATGAGGTCATTCCGCTGAAGAACCTCGAGGCGCAACTCGAGCACATTCCTGCCGCGGCATCCGTGTCGGTCACCTGCAGCTTCGCCAAGGGGCAGCAGACCACCCTGGATCTCACTCGCCGAATCCAAGACCTCGGTCACATGGCCGTGCCGCACTTCTCGGCCCGTCTCACCGCCGACGAGAACGCGGTGCGCGACCTCGCCGCCTTCTGCCGCGATCGCGGCATCAAGGAGGTCTTTCTGGTGGCTGGCGACGCACCCGAACCCGTCGGCAAGTACGACGGCGTCGTGGCGTTCCTACGCGACTTCCTGGGCACCGATCACGGCCTCGAGCGCATCGGCGTCACCGCCTATCCCGACGGCCACTCGCTCATCCCCAAGGACGTCGTGCACGAAGCGCTCCACCAGAAGCAGGCGCTGCTCGCCGAGGCAGGCATCCCCGGATTCGCCAGCACGCAGATGCACTTCGACACCAAACAATGGATCCAGTGGGCTCGCGACGAACGCGCCGCCGGATTCACGCTTCCACTGCATATCGGTGCACCGGGCGTCGTGGACCGCGCCAAGCTGATCTCGCTGTCCACGAAACTCGACATCGGCAGCAGCGTCCGCTTCCTCACGAAGAACAGTGGCGCCATCTTCAAGATGTTCCGCCCCGGCGGCTACGACCCCAACAAGTTCCTCTCTCCGCTCGCCAAGGTGGCCGACGAAGTGAACATCGAGGGCATCCACCTCTTCACGTTCAACAACATCCAGGCCACCGCCGAGTGGCAGCAGAAGAACCTCGCCCGGCTCTAGGACCATAGACCTGGTGCAATCTGTGAGTGCACCAATGGACAATTTCGATGAAACGTCGTGATTCGTAACGTTGTAGTCGTCGACAACCGTCGACAACGACAAAGGCGGACATCATGACTCTCACTCCTCTCAAGGCAGCGCTCGTCGCTGGCATCAGCATCATCGGTTTCACCGGCGCAGCCTCCATGGCCTCGGCGGCGTCCGGCAACGGCGCCACCACCATCACGCCGTGCGTGGCAGGCGTCTGCTCGGCTGGCGAAGCCGGTAGCTACACCGTGGCTCGCGTGGGCAACCTCGTCAGCGTGTCGGCCACCGACTTCAACGCAGGCTGGAACTGCAACGTGCAGGCCGGTGCTCCGGCGCAGACCCGCATCGAGTGCACCTCGGCCGGCAAGAAGATCATCGCCCAGGCCACTGTGCAGCAGAACACACTCGTGAGCAAGGTCGTCGCTCGCTGAGCGTTCGTCACCTCAATCACCACTGAATGCGACGGCCCGGCAAGCGAGATGCCGGGCCGTTGCGCGTCACTGGTCGCGATGTGCTCGCCGCCGCGACACACGGCGACGGCCAACATGCACGATGGTGGCCGGCACGTAGAAGGCCCGAGCCGGCAGCGATACCTCGCTCCACGGACGCTTCGCCAACGGCGCCCGCCAGGTGAGGAACCGGTAGAAGAAGAAGCCGGCAATCACGAGGTGCATCACCAGCAATGCCCACGGGAATCCGGTCGGGCCGATCAATCCCATGGCGGCACCCGCCAGGATGGGGCCCGCAATCGCACCGAGCCCGTACATCTTCACCAACTGGCCCGCTGCCCCGTTGAGGTGCTCCGGTTCGATCCAGTCGTTCGTGTAGGCACCCGACACCGAGTAGAGCGGGTAGCTGAAGCCACCAACCAGCGTGAAGAGGAAGAAGGCCATCGGCTTGTGCGGCGAGTCCAGCAGCATCAGCCCGGCGGCGCCAGCCGAGCACAGACTGGCAACCACACCGACCGCGCGTCGATCGATTTCGTCGCTGGTCGAAGAGATGGGCCACTGGAGCACCACGCTCCCGATACTGGGCAGGGCAACGAAGAGGCCGACGAGGCCGAGGTGCACACGTGTGGCGTACACGGCCGCCATACCGGAGATGGCGCCGTGAGCGATGCCCACGAGGAAGCACGAGTACACGCCGGTGGGAACGATCTTGGAAAGTTCGCGCAGCGAGATCGGCGCGGCAGTGTCGACTCGTGGGGCGACCGCCGCCTCCGACAACGCCACCGGAGCCACTGCCAACGAGGTGACGATGGCGGCGATCGCGAACCCGGTGACCAAGAGCGGATTGAACAACGACACCGACACCTGTCCGACGCCATAGAACGCGATCGTGATCACGCCGTACACCGCAAGGAGGCGGCCTCGGCTGTCGTTGTCGGCCAGGTCGTTCAACCAACTCTCGGCCACCACATAGAGGCCGGCGAAACAGAGGCCGGTGACCAGACGAAGGAAGATCCATGCACTCGCGTCATCGGTGATGCCCACCGCAACGATGGCTGCGGCCAGCAATGAAGCGAGCGCTGCATAGACGCGAATGTGCCCCACACTGCTCAGCCCTCGCAGCGTCAGGACCGACCCGGCGAGGAAGCCGACGTAGTACGCAGCAGAGATGAGGCTGCTGACCACCGTCGGTAGACCGATCTCCTCGGATCGCACACCCAACAGCGTGGAGAACAGACCGCCCGCCATCATCAACAACGCAAGGCCGACGAACAACCCCCACGTGGCGAGCGCGATGCCGCGCCGACCCGTCGGGCCGTCGTCGAGACGCTGTGCGCTACTCATTGGCCGACGACCGTCAAAGAATGACCACGGACTCGCCCACCGCTTGGACAAAGTCGAGCAGGTCGGTGTTCGAAGGACCAAGACCCTCAGCGGCGAGCAGGATCACCGACTGTTGGGCAGGCACGTCGATGGCCATGACCACATTCGAGACCTCCCCGCCGGTGCCGCAACCATCGATCAGCAACACCTCCGCCACCCCGTTGATCGTTTCGTACCCGGACTGGGCGCTGCGGTCGGCGCACACATCGGCGCCGGGATCGAAAAGGTGCACCAGATCCGCCGGGCTCGGCACGGTGTCGGCCTTGGCCACCAGCACCGTGATGCCGAGCGCCGACTGACCGGTCGAACCGGCGACTCGGGCGAAGCTGCCGATCTCGTTCGACACCGGAGTGGTATCGGTTTGGAAGTCGTCGAGCAGCACCACGGTGAAGGTTTTCGTGTCGTCCTGCACCACCGTCACACCCGAACCATCGTTGCTGACAGGCGGAGCAATGGTGGCGCCCGGCACCGTGCTGGTTGCGGTGCTCTCCTTCCCGCTGCCCAACAACACCGCGGTCACCACCGCGGCCGCCACCACGATCGTGGTGGCCGTGATGATCCAGGGCAGTTTCGGGGCAGCGGGGCGCGGCGCCGGAGGTGGGGTCGGCAGAGTCGGCGGCGGGAACGTGAACGGAGATCCCATTGCCCGCGAGCCTAGGCCGATGCGCCCTTGCGTCGCTGAATCTCGGCGGTGATGGCCGGGATCACCTTGTGGAGATCGCCGATCACGGCATAGTCGGCCTTCGTGACCATGTTCGCTTCGGTGTCGGTGTTGATCGCAAGGATCTTCTTCGACGCCATGGCGCCAACCCAGTGCTGGATGGCCCCGCTGATGCCGCAGGCCATGTACAGGTCGGGGGCGATGCGCGTGCCGGTTTGGCCGACCTGGTCGGTGTGATTGCGCCAACCGTTGTTCGTGACTGCACGCGAGCAGCCCACCACGCCACCCAGCAGACCAGCGAGTTCCTCGAGCGGAGCGAAGGCTTCTGCCGAGCCGACACCGCGTCCGCCACCGACCACCAATGGCGCAGTGGCCAGGGTGACGCCCGCAGCGCGTTCAACGCGCTCGGACACCACCGTGCGAGCGAGCGATGCCGCAATATCGAGAGAGAGGCTCTGCGCGGCACCAGCTGCAGGTGCTTCGGCGGCTTCGAACTGGTGATGCGTCACGGTAACGAGCTTGGTGGGCGCATCGAGCGAGCACTGTTCGAGCAGCGAACCACCCCACCGCACACGCACGATGCTCCAGACGTCGCCAGCCGTGATCTCGTTGCAGTTCGCCACGAAGGGAAGGTCGAGCCGGGCAGCAGCCTGAGCCATCACTTCGTTGCCCCGCTCGGTACCGCACGCCAGTACCGCAGACGGAGACAACGCGCGCACTGCCTGCGCCACACACTCGCCCCATGCCTCGGGGCCGAAATCGCTCAGCACGTCGTGGTGTACCTGATGCACCACTGCGGCACCGTGGGCGCCAAGTTCGGCGGCGAGGCCGTCGGCTGCAGCGCCGAGCGTCAGTGCGTGCACGTCGGTGTCGATGCTGCGCGCTGCGGCCAGTGCCTCCAGCGACGCTGCGCTCAGCGCACCACGATCGTGTTCGATGACAACCAGCACGCTCACTTCAGCAACCCCAGTTCCTCGAGAAGGTCCACTACGGCAGGCGCAGCCTCGGGGCCGGTGCCCAACATGACGGTCTGGCTCACCTGTTCGGCTGCCTGCAGGAGCATCACCATGTGCTGACCGCCTGACTCGCCCTGCGGCGTTACCTGAGCAACGTCCACCTTCTTCGAGGCGAGGCGACCCTTCAGCGTCGGATAGCGCGGCAGGTTGATGCCTTCCTTCACGCCAAGAACGCAGGGGGTGGGCACCGAGTAGACCTCGACACCCGCTTCGGACTCTCGCTTGGCCCGCACCGTGTCGCCCTGCAGTTCGATGCCCTTGATGCCGTTCACCATCGGCCGCTCGAGCGCGTGCGACACGCGCACACCGACCTGGAAGTTGCCTGAGTCTGCGCTCTCATTGCCGAACAGGATCAGGTCGAACGCACCCTGTGCCGCCTCGAGGTCGCGAATCGCCCCGGTGATGGCAGCAGCCGTTCGCTGCGGGTCCCAGTCGGCGACGTCGATCGGCAGCAGCACCGCCTTGTTGACGCCGATGCTGGCTGCGTAGCGCAACTGCTCGTCGGCCTCGGCGGGGCCGAGCGTGAGCACGGTGGACTCGCCACCGTGCTGCTCCACCAACTGCACCGCTGCTTCCACCGCGCACTCCTCGTGCGGGCTGGTGGTGAAGGCGAGGTACGCGGTGTCGACCGCCTGGCCGTCGGCCGTGATGTTGATCTTGGCGCCGGGAGCCGGCACCCGCTTCACGCAGACGAGGACCTTCATCTCAGCTCTTCATCCGAGCATCGGTGGGGTCGAACAACGGCGTGGCGCTGGCACGCTCGACAGTGACCGGGTAGGTCTCGTTCATGTACATGACCTGCAACTTGGTGCCCTCCACCGCATGCTCCGGCGGGAGGTAGGCCAGCAACAGGTACTTGCCCACCGACGGACCGGCACCGGCAGTGGTGACACGGGAAACGCGACCCTTGGCATCCACGATGCGATCACCCGACAGGGTGAGGATCGGCTCATTGCCACCGGTCGGGAAGCGGTCGTACCCATCGGCGCACCGCTGGCTGTCCATCGACAACGTGCACATGATGGCCGCCGGAGTCTCCTCGCGGGCCTTCAGGTACCCAGCCTTGCCGATGAAGTCGGCGCTCTTCACCTTCGGGCGAGCCAGGCCGGCTTCCACCGGGTTGTACTCGCTCTCGAGTTCGGCGCCCATCAGGCGGTAGCCCTTTTCGATGCGGCCGGTGACGGCGTACACGCCGATGCCCACGGGGATGATCTCGAACTCCTGGCCAGCCGCCCAGATGGCGTCCCACAACTGCAGGCCGTGCTCCATCCGGGTGTAGATCTCCCAGCCGTTCTCGCCGACGTAGCTGATGCGGAACATCGTGCACGGCACCCCGTTGATGATGACCTCGCGCACTGCGCCGTACGGGAAGCCTTCCTGGCTCACGTCGTACGCAGCCGTGGTGTGGTCGGTGGTGATCTTGGCCATCGTGGCGGCGGCGTTCGGGCCCCACACGCCGATGGTGCAATACGCCTGCGACCGGTCGGTGAAGGCGCACGAGCCGAGGCCATGCTGTGCATTGAACTGCTCGAGGCACTTGTTGAACCAGTAGTTGTCGCGGCCACCGTCGAAGGCGCCGGTGATGACGCGGTAGTGGTGCTGGCCGAGGCGCTGGATGGTGAGGTCGCCGCGGAAGCCGCCGTGCTCGGTGAGCAGCGGGGTGTAGACGCTGCGGCCCACGGCCACATCGACGTTGTTCACGCAGACCCACTGGAGGAACTCCATGGCCTTGGGGCCCTCGAAGTCGAACTCGTTGAACGCGGTGAGGTCCACCATGCCCACGCTCTCGCGCATCTGCAGGTGCTCGGCGTTGATGACCGGGTGCCACCAGCGGGCGTCCCACTCGTGGGTGCGCGGCTGGCATGCATCCGGGAACTTCGCCATGAGCTGCTCGTTGCTGGAGTACCACTGCGGGCGCTCCCAGCCACGGGCGTCGAAGAACGTCGCGCCGAGGGCTTCCTCACGCAGGTAGAACGGGCTGCGGCGCACGCCACGCTGGCTGCCCCACTGCTCACGCGGGTGCACGATGCCGTAGGTCTTGTTGAAGTGCTCGTTGCAGCGGGCGTTGATG
>CANHST010000021.1 GCA_947463235.1 Acidimicrobiaceae bacterium | reverse complement strand
GATGGGGGAGCGCCTGGAACTGATGGGTGACATCGAGTCCGGCCATGATCAGCGGGCCGCCGAACGAGAACACGATGTGTGCGGCCTCCGGGTCGCACCACAGGTTGAACTCCGCGGCGGCAGTGCGGTTGCCGAACAGTCCGCCACCCATCAGGGAGATGCCGGCGATGCGGTCTTTCAGGTCGGGTGCGGCCCGTAGCGCAAGCGCGATGTTGGTCATCGGCCCGGTGGGTACCAACCAGGTGCCCTCGTTCGCCCGGCACGTTTCGATGATGAACCCCACCGCATCCGTGCTGGCGGGCGGGCCGCTGGGCTCGGGAAGGTCGGCGCCGTCCATACCGCTCTTGCCGTGCACATAGTCGGCGTGCTTGGGCGTCTGGATCAATGGGCGCTCGGCGCCCGAGTGAACCGGAGCGTCCAGGCCCACCAGGTCGCGAACGATGATCGCGTTGCGGGTGGTGGCGCTCAGCGGAGCGTTGCCTGCCACGGTGGTGATGCCCAGCACCCTGGTGTGTCGGGCTGCCACGAGGATGGCGATGGCATCGTCGTGGCCGGGGTCGCAGTCGAGAATGATCGAGGGGAGCTCGGTGGGCATGTCGCCAGATTGTCAGACGGGGCCGATCAGGCGTGAATGGTGCCCTCGGCGTCGAGGGTGATGGAGCGCCCCACCCATTCGCCCTCGCACATGGCGGCCGCCAGACCTTCGTCGCTGGAAGTGCCCCAGGCTCGGCGGCCGTCGGCGAGAAGACATGCAGCCAGGCCGGTCTCGGGCTGACCCTCACGACCGTGCATCACGGTGTAGGCCTCGATCGTCGCAGAACCCACCGCATCGGCAGCTTCGGCCAGTTCGCGACGCGGCATCGCATCGATCTGATCTTGCGGATAGGCGTGGCGGAACTCGGTGGTACCCGGCTCGGTGGCGTAGACGCCGAACGCGTGCTTGGTGGTGTAGCCACCGTTGGCCCACACCAGGCCCGTGGTGCCGGGCTGCTCGCGCAGTTCACGCATCACGGTGGCGATGGAGTGCATCACGTAGTTGTTCCAGGGGCCACCGGCGAACGAGAGGCCGCCGGTGCGGGTGAGTTGCTGATCGAGCGAGAGGCCGAGACTCTTTGCGCCGAGCTGCACCGCTGCGGGAAAGCACGAGTACAGGTCGATGATGTCGATCTCGTCGATGCGCTTGCCGGCCATCTCCAGCGCCAGACGGCCACCGAGTTCCACGGCGGGCGTTTCGGCGAACGACCAGCGGTTGCTGATGAACTGGTGCTCGTGGCAATCCGTGCCGGACAGCGGGAACACCCACCGGTCGCGGGGCACGCCCAGCGCCTGCGCCTTCTCCACGCTGCACATGATGAGTGCTGCGCCCATGTCGACGTCGTTGTTGGAGTTCATCATCTTCGTGTACGGCAGGCCGACCATCCGGTTCGATGCGCTGGGCGTGCGGATCTCTTCGGGCGTCTTGAAGGTGGGGATCCAGGCATACGGGTTGCGCGAGGCGACCTCACTGAAACGCGACCACAGCCCGCTGATGACCTCGAGGTGCTCCTCGGGGCTTCGTCCTGCGGCTGCACGGATCGCGGTTTCGAACATCGGGTAGACCTGCACGGGCATGGTGATGCCGCGCGCTCGCTCGGTGTCGTGGTTCATTACCAGGTCTTCGCCGAGCAGCACCGGATGCGAGTCGGTGGGTGCCGCCGGCCAGTTCGGCTCGACGCCGGCCTTGCGAGCCTTCATGCGAGTGCGCCAGGCCTCGCCGCCGGTGAGGATGGCCACATCGAGCTTGCCGGCCATGATGTCGAGGGCCGTGGTGTTCACCAGGGTCTGCGGGCTGTTGCCGCCCATCGTGGTGGCGGCCAGTTCCCTTGGCGACACCCCGAGCAGCTCGGCGACCACCTGTGCGGGGTTGTTGTAGCGCCAGCTCAGCAAGCCCACCACGCGAATGCTGTCGGGGTTCGGGACGCTCGCCAGCCCGGCATCGGCGGCAGCATTTCGGATGGCTTCCACCATCAGCGCGGACGCGTCGAGTGCGTCATCGAGGCCGGCGGCACGGTGCAGGAACTGCCCCGCGCCGACCAGCACGGGGGTGCGGGGGTCGAGCGACATGGAGGAGAGGGTAGGAACTCGAGGGCCCACATGACGAACCCATCCCTTCACGAGGAACTGAAGTGCAGGGATACCTCTGGCTCTACACTCGCTGCGATGTCACGCATTGCCATCGGCGCGGATCACGCCGGCTACGACCTGAAGCAACACCTGATCACCGTCCTGCAGGCTGGTGGTCACGAGGTACTCGACCTCGGTACGCACAGCACGGAGAGTTGCGACTACCCGCCGATCTGCGCTGCGGTGGGCCGCAGCGTGCGCGACGGCGACGCCGAGTTCGGCATCGTCCTGGGTGGAAGCGGTCAGGGCGAGCAGCTCGCCGCGAACAAGGTGCACGGTGTGCGGGCGGCACTGTGCAACGACCTCTACACCGCACGTATGGCGCGCCAGCACAACGACGCGAACGTCCTCAGCATGGGTGGACGCGTCGTGGGTATCGGCCTCGCCGAAGAGATCCTCGCCACCTTCCTGGCCACCCCGTTCGAGGGCGGCCGCCACGCTCGACGCGTCGAGCAACTCATGCAGATCGAAGCCGACGAGAGCGCTCGCGGCTGAGTACCCCGGAACATCACGGAGCCACCATGCCCTTCCCCAGCGACACCAACCCCGACACCCAGGTGTTCGACCTCATCGATGCCGAGGTGCAGCGTCAGTGCACCGGGCTGCAGCTCATCGCCAGCGAGAACTTCACCTCGCCAGCGGTGATGAATGCGGTGGGCAGTGCGCTCACCAACAAGTACGCCGAGGGGTACCCGGGTAAGCGGTACTACGGCGGCAACGCGATCGTCGACGACATCGAGTCGCTCGCCATCGAGCGGGTGAAGGCGCTCTTCGGTGCCGACCACGCGAACGTGCAGCCGCACTCGGGGGCGAACGCCAACATGTGCGCCTACCAAGCCATCCTCGAGCCGGGCGACACGGTGCTGGGCCTCAGCCTCGACCACGGCGGCCACCTCACGCACGGCTCGCCGGTGAACGCCAGCGGCAAGCTGTACTCGTTCGTGCCCTACAAGGTGACGCCGGGCGACGAGCGCATCGACATGGACCAGGTGCGCGACCTGGCGCTGCAACACCGACCCAAGCTCATCGTGGCTGGCACCACCAGTTACCCGCGGCGTCTCGACCCGGCCGCGTTCAAGGCCATCGCCGACGAAGTGGGTGCGATGTTCATGTTTGACGCAGCCCACCTGGCCGGCCTCATCGCCGGCGGTGTGTACCCCAACCCGGTGCCCTACGCCGACATCGTCACGTTCACCACGCACAAGACGCTGCGCGGCCCGCGCGGTGGCACCATCCTGTGCAAGCAGGAGTTCGCCGCTGCCATCGACAAGGCGGTGTTCCCCGGCTGGCAGGGTGGTCCGCTCGAGCACGTCATCGCCGGCAAGGCCGTGGCGTTCTTCGAAGCCGCACAGCCGAGCTTCAAGGAGTACGCACAGCAGATCCTGCTGAACGCCGACGCCTTGGCGGATGCGCTCGTGCAGCAGGGATTCCGCCTCGTGAGCGGTGGCACCGACAGTCACCTGATGGTGGTGGACCTGCGCCCGTTCGATGCCGACCTCACCGGCAAGGAAGCGCAACTCGTGCTCGACGAAGGTGGCATCACTCTGAACAAGAACAACGTGCCCGACGACCCGCGCAGCCCGTTCGTGACATCGGGTGTCCGCATCGGCACACCGTCGGTCACCACCCAGGGCATGAAGGAGCCGCAGATGGTGCAGATCGCCGAGCTCATCGCTCGCGTGTTGCGTCATCGCACCGACCCGACGGCGGTCGCCGCGGCGAAGGCCGATGTGGCGACGCTGTGTGCGCAGTTCCCCGCATACGTGTGATCACTAAGGTGGGCTGATGCCCGGCACCGGCGAATACCTCGTCATCGGTGCCGTCGCGGCTGTAGTGACCTTCGCGGTGACGCCGCTGGTCATTCGTATCGCCAAGCGACTGGGTTGGGTGGTGGCTCCCGATGCCCGTCGCGTGCACAAGGTGGTGACGCCCGATGTGGGTGGCATCGCCATGTTCGTGGGCTTCATCGCTGCATTTGCCGTGGCGCGCCTGTGGGATGTCTTCGACCCGCTGTTCGCCCGCAACTCCGAGCCACGCGGCGTGCTGTATGCGGCCACGCTGATGTTCCTCATCGGCTTCGTCGACGACATCCGCGAGATCTCTGCCCCGGCGAAGGTGTTCGGCACCGTTGTGGTGGGCGCAGTCCTCGTGTACTTCGGCGTCACGATGTTCTACTTCCGTGTCCCGTTCGTCGATGTGTTCATCCTCACGCCCCAGTGGATCCCGCTGATCACGGTGCTCTGGCTGTTGGGCATGACGAACGCGATCAACCTCATCGATGGTCTCGACGGTCTCGCCGCCGGCATCGTGGCCATTGGCGCAGGTGCGTTCTTTCTGTACGCGCAACGACTTGCCGACCCTCAGGTGGGCATGCTCACGCCGCCGAACATCGGACCGCTCGTGGCCATCCTCGCGGTGGGCATGTGCGTGGGCTTTCTGCCGCACAACTTCAACCCCGCCCGCATCTTCATGGGTGACGGCGGAGCCTTGCTGCTGGGCTTGCTGATGGCCGTGAGTACCAGCGTGGTGGGTGGCCGCGCCGACCCGAACGCAGATCGTTTCGTGGGGCAGACGTACTTCTTCCTCGCCCCGTTGTTCATTCCACTGATCATCCTCGGCGTTCCGATTCTCGACACGCTGTTCGCGATCATCCGGCGCGCTGCGAAACGCCAAGGTGTTGCGTCTGCCGACAAGGGCCACCTGCATCATCGGCTGATGGAGATGGGTCACGGGCAACGGCGCAGCGTGCTGATCCTGTGGGCCTGGACGGCCCTGTTGTCGGCGTTCGTGCTGTATCCGGCACTCACCGGCAGTGGCGTGAGCTACATCCCGATCGGCGGGGCGATGTTGGTGCTGGTGCTCTACACGGCATTGCACCCGCAGATCCGCCGCCGTCGTACCTGATTTCGAGCTCGCTTTGCATGAGCACCCGCCGAGCGGACTAGATTGTGCAGGCGTTCACAAGCCCGGTCACAACGATGTGCCCGGCGCGCTTCCCGAGGTCCGCCCCGTCCTGTGAAAACCCTGTCCACTCGGCGCTCCATGCCTGCCGCCAGCGCACTCGCTGACAAGCAGAATGGTCAGACGTTGGGCCGCGGCATGGACTTCGCGCTGGTGGTGCTCGTGTTCCTCGGCATCGGCTACGGCATCGATCGTTGGCTCGGCACGCGGCCGTGGTTCATGATCGGCCTCGTGATCTTCGCCGTCATCGGCCAGTTCATCAAGATGTACTACGACTACACCGCAGCGATGGAGGCCCATGAGGCCGATCGCGCGAACGCCAGTCAGGCGCACCGTCGATGAACGACTTGTCCGCGAGCGCTATCACGACCTCGCTGCAGGGTCCGGCTCCTGAGGTGGGTGTCACCAAGGACATGGTTCGCCGGGGCCTCATCGTGGCGCCACTCATCATCGCCGTGTGCGGCGTGATCTGGGGCATGAACGGGGCCTACTCGTCGGCGTACGGCATCGTCATCGTGCTCGTCAACTTTGCGCTCGCTGCCACACTCGTGGCCGTCACCGCCCGAATCAGCCTGGGACTCATGATGGGTGCCGTGTTGTTCGGGTATCTTGTCCGACTCGGACTCATCTTCCTGGCAGTGTTGCTGGTGAAGGATTCCGGTTGGATTTCGCTTCCGGCACTCGGAGCGACCATCATCGTGACGCACCTTGGTCTCCTCGTGTGGGAGATGAAGTACGTTGCACTGTCCCTCGCTCATCCCGGCCTGAAGCCGTCTCGCCCGTAACCACCACAGGAACTGTCGTGATCGCCGAATCTTTTTCCTTCCCCGAGATCAACTCGATCCTGCGCTGGCAGGACCTCTTCGTCTCGTTCAACAAGATCGCCCTCATCGCCGTCGCCGCTGGCGTCATCGGTATCGCGGTCTTCCTGCTGGCCGGCCGCAAGGATGCGAGCAAGGCGCCCAAGGGCGTCCGCAACCTCGCTGAGACCTCGGTGGAGTTCATCGAGAACGGCATCGTGATGCAGACGATGGGCAAGGACGGCCTGGGCTGGACGCCGTTCCTGCTGAGCCTGTTCGTGTTCATCTACCTCTGCAACGTGCCTGGCATCATCCCGCTCATCCAGATGCCGGCGACGGCACGTATGGCCATCCCGATGTTCCTTGCGTTGCTCGTGTGGGTCATCTACAACGGCGTCGGTCTGAAGCACCAGGGCATCAAGTACATCACCAACACCATCTGGCCCCCCGGTGTGCCGGTGGCGCTGAAGCCGCTCGTGGGCATCATCGAGTTCATCTCGAACATCATCGTTCGCCCGTTCTCGCTGACGGTCCGACTCTTCGCCAACATGCTGGCCGGTCACATTCTGCTCGTGACGTTCGCTCTGCTCACGCAGTCGCTCATCACGGCAGAGACCATGCAGCTGATGCTGAAGCCGATGGCCATCCTGCCGTTCGGCATGCTCGTGTTCCTCACGGCCTTCGAGGTGCTCGTCGCCTTCCTGCAGGCCTACATTTTCACCATTCTCACCGCCGTGTACATCGGTGGCGCTGCTCACCCCGAGCACTGAGTTCAAGTCTCCAACTACCCAGAACCTCATCAGGAGAGAAACAACAATGGAAGCTTTCGCCCACCTCGTGAACGAGCTGAACGCAGCCGACCAGAAGGCCGCCAACGCAGCCAGCTCGGCCGGTTTCGCCTACGGTCTCGCAGCCATCGGCCCCGGCATTGGCATTGGTTACCTCGTCGGCAAGTCGGTCGAGGCCATGGCCCGCCAGCCCGAGGCCGCCGGCATGGTGCGTACCACCATGTTCCTCGGTATCGCCTTCACCGAAGCCCTCGCCCTCATCGGCTTCGTGGTCTTCATCCTCATCGGCCTCTGAGCCGACCCTGATTTCCATCCGTCTCATCCGAAGGAGCTGACGTGCATTCCGCCGTCGTACATCTCCACGGGTCGCTCGTTCACCTCGTCTCCGCTGCGGCGGAGGAGACCGTGAGCAAGGACCCGGGCCCCATCGTTCCGGAACTGAAAGAGCTGTATTGGAGCATCGGCTCCTTTGTGGTGTTCGCACTGCTGATGCGGTTCTGGCTGTTCCCGAAGCTGAAGAAGGGCATGGATGCCCGCTATGAGGGCATCCGTTCCGCACACGAGTCCGCCGACGCCGAGCGCTCCAGCGCCCGCGCGGAAGTTGCCGACTACGAGGCGCAGGTCGCGGCCATCAAGGCCGAGGCAGCCCGCGAGGTGGAAGCAGCACGGTCGACCTTGGAAGCCGAGCGCCAGGCGAAGCTCGCCGAGGTGAACGCCAAGTTGTCGGCGCAGCGTGCCGCAGCAGCAGCAGATGCCCAAGCCGAGCGCGACGCCGCCCGCGACCAGATCCACTCGGCCGTTGCCGATGTGGCCGGTCTCGCCGGTGAGCTCGCAACCGGTCGCCGCCCGAGCGCCGATGTGGTCACGAAGGTCGTCAGCGAGGTGATGGCACGATGAACGTTCTGGGCATCATCGCCAACACCGGCCGCGTCCTCAGTGAAGAGGTCGTCGTCGACACCGACGGCAACGTCACCACGCACAGCTGGTTCCTGCCGGAGACCGCCGAGATCATCTGGGGTGGCCTTGCCTCCCTGATCATCTTCTATGCGCTCTACAAGTTCGGCTGGCCGCAGATGAAGAAGAGCTTCGAGGCCCGCACCGCGCGGATCCAGAAGGAACTCGACGATGCTGCAGCCGACACCTCCTCCGCCGCTTCCGAGGCAGCAGGCATTCGCCAGGCCAAGGGCGACATCGAGGCAGAGCGCAGCCGCATCATGGCCGACGCCAAGGCGCAGGCCGAGGTGATCCTCACCGATGGCCGGGCTCGCCTGGTCACCGAGGTGGCCGAGCTCGAGGCCCGTTCCGAGGCCGACATCGCCGCTGCCCGCGGTCGTGTGGGCGACGAACTCCGCGCCGAAATCAGTCGTCTGTCCAGCGCTGCCGTGGACCATGTCGTGAGCGGTTCGCTCGACGACGCCACGCAGCAGGAACTCATCGAGAACTTCATCGCACGAGTGGGGGTGCAGTCATGAGCGACAACCGCATCGAGGGTTACTCGCGAGCACTCTTCGAGATCGCACGCGCCGAAGGCACGATCGACGAGGTCGAGGACGAACTGTTCCGGTTCGCCCGCAGCTACGAGAACAGCGACGAGCTGCGCAACGCCCTCACCGACGACCAGATCCCGGCCGCCAGGCGCCAGTCGATCATCGAGGATCTCCTCGGTGGCAAGGCCACCAGCACCACCACACAATTGGTGAGCATGGTGGTCGGCTCGGGCCGTGCCCGTGATCTGCCGGCGATCATCGACAAGCTCGTTGCTCGGGCTTCGTCGGCCAAGAACCTCGAGGTCGCCGAGGTGCGCACAGCAGTAGCGCTCACCGCCGACCAGCAGGCCCGCCTCCAGGCGGCCCTCGTGAACGCCACCGGCAAGCAGGTGAACCTGAAGGTCGTCGTCGACCCCAGTGTCATCGGCGGCGTGGTGGCAACCGTGGGCGACACCGTCATCGACGGCAGCGTCCGCACCCGTATCGACCAGTTGAAGTCCCGCCTCTAGGAGCCCAGGAACCATGGCTGAACTCACGTTGAGCGCCAACGACATTGCATCGGCGCTGAAGAAGAACCTGGAGGGCTTCGAGCCCTCCCTGGAGGCACGCACCGTTGGTCGCGTCTCGGAAGTGGGCGACGGCATCGCCCGCGTCAGCGGCCTGCCCGACTGCGCGGTGAACGAGCTGCTCGAGTTCGAGGACGGCACCGTCGGCCTCGCACTGAACCTCGACGAGGAGAGCATCGGCGCCGTGGTGCTCGGCGACGCGGACCACATCGAGGAAGGCCAGCCTGTGAAGGCGACCGGCCGAATCCTCAGTGTGCCCGTCGGCGATGCGCTGCTCGGTCGCGTGATCAACGCGCTCGGCCAGCCGATCGACGGCAAGGGTGAGATCGTCGGCGGTATCAACCGTCGTGTCGAGATCCAGGCCCCTGGCATCATGGGTCGCAAGCCCGTGCACGAGCCGCTGCAGACCGGCATCAAGTCGGTCGACGCCATGACCCCCATCGGTCGTGGTCAGCGCCAGCTCATCATCGGCGACCGTAAGACCGGCAAGACCACGATCGCCATCGACGCCATCATCAACCAGCGTGGCCTCGGCGTGAAGTGCATCTACGTCGCCATCGGTCAGAAGGGCTCGACGGTCGCTCAGACGGTGGAGATTCTCCGCCAGTACGGCGCCTTGGAGTACACCGTCGTCGTGGCCGCACCGGCCTCCGACCCGGCACCCTTCAAGTACCTTGCGCCCTACGCTGGCTGCGCCCTCGGCCAGCACTGGATGGAGAACGGCGAGCACGCCCTCATCGTGTACGACGACCTCTCCAAGCAGGCCGAGGCCTACCGTCAGGTGTCGCTGCTGCTGCGCCGTCCGCCGGGCCGCGAGGCCTACCCGGGCGACGTGTTCTACCTCCACAGCCGCCTGCTCGAGCGTGCAGCCAAGCTCAGCGACGATCTGGGCGCTGGTTCGCTCACGGCCCTTCCGGTCATCGAGACCAAGGCCGGCGACGTGTCGGCGTACATTCCGACCAACGTGATCTCCATCACCGATGGTCAGGTGTACCTGCAGGACAACCTCTTCAAGTCGGGTGTTCGTCCGGCCGTCGACGTGGGCATCTCGGTGTCCCGCGTGGGTGGTGCCGCACAGATCAAGTCGATGAAGAGCGTGTCCGGCACACTGAAGCTCGACCTGGCCCAGTTCCGTGAGCTCGAGGCATTCGCCACGTTCGGTTCCGAACTCGACGCCATCTCCAAGGCACAGCTCGAGCGTGGCTACCGCCTCGTCGAACTGCTCAAGCAGCCGCTGAACTCGCCGATGCCGGTGGAGGAGCAGGTCGTGGTGGTGTTCGCCGGCACGAAGGGCTACCTCGACAGCCTGCCCGTCTCCGACGTGCGTCGCTTCGAGAAGGAACTGCTCGAGCACATGCGCCGTTCGCACAGCGGTCTGCTGGCCGACATGCGTGGCAACACCAAGGCCGATGTGCCGGGCGAGCTCAGCGACATCGTCGCTGCGTTCAAGTCCGACTTCGTCGCTGCCTCGGCTGCCGCCGCAAAGGCCGCCGACCCCACCGCCACCAGCGCCGAGGCGCTCGGCGAGGCGACCAGCAACAAGACGCTGGCCACGGAGTAAGTCATGGCTGGAGGTCAGGAGCGCATTCTTCGTGGACGCATTCGTAGCGTCCAGGCCACGAAGAAGATCACGCGCGCCATGGAACTCATCGCGGCGTCCCGCATCGTCAAGGCCCAGCAGCGCGTTGCCGCTGCCGTGCCCTACAGCGATCAGATCACCGAAGTGGTGAAGGACCTTGCGGCCGCCGGTGGCGCGTCGCAGTCGCCGCTGCTGGCGGGACGCGACGTGAAGACCACGGCCTACGTGGTGATCACCGCCGATCGTGGTCTGTGCGGCGGCTACAACGCCGGCGTGCAGCGTGCCACCGAGGGCGAGATCAAGAAGGACGTCCTGAAGGGCAGCGATTACACGGTGATTGCCGTGGGTCGCAAGGCCGAGGGCTACTTCCGATTCCGTGGCTACAAGATCCAGCGCACGTTCGCCGGGTTCAGCGACAACCCCACGTACGCCGATGCGAAGCAGATCGGCGAGTTCATCGTGGAGGAGTACCTCGCCGGCAACATCGACCGCGTGGAGTTGGTGTACACCCGCTTCATCTCGGCTGGCTCGCAAGAGGTCGTGCAGCGCCCCCTGGTGCCGCTCGAGCGCGAGACCGTCGAGGGCGGAGATGGCAAGGGTCTCGACGCCGATGGCACTGCCGCCGACTTCGAGTTCGAGCCGGATCCCGGCACGATCCTCGACACCCTCCTGCCTCGCTACGTCGAGGCACGTATCTACGCAGCGCTGCTGAACGCTGCGGCCAGTGAGCACGCCTTCCGCCAGCGAGCGATGAAGAGCGCCACCGACAACGCCGAGGAACTGATCAAGAACCTCAGCCGCATCATGAACCGTGCCCGTCAGGACAGCATCACCACCGAGATCATGGAGATCGTCAGTGGTGCTGAGGCCCTGTCTGGTGATTCGAAGAAAGTCCGTCTCGTCGAGCTCATGCCGCTCGTCGAGGCTGCATCCACGCCCGTTTCCGGACACTGAGAAAGAGCATCTGTCATGACCATGACCGACACTGAACTGAAGGACGGCCGGGTCGTCGGTATCGCCGGCCCCGTGATCGACGTCGAGTATCCCCGTGGCTTCCTGCCCGAGATCAACACGGCGCTCGAGTTCACCATCTCCGTCGACGGCAAGACCATCACCGTGCTCGCTGAGGTTGCTCAGCAGCTCGGCGACAGCCGCGTGCGTGCGGTGTGCATGAAGCCGACTGACGGCCTCAAGCGCGGCACCCCGGTGCGCAACACCGGTCGCGGCATTGCCGTGCCCGTGGGCGACAAGGTGCTCGGCCACGTCTGGAACGTGTGGGGCGAAGCCCTCGACGCCGAGGACGGGTACGCCGACGACATCGAGCGCTGGGACATTCACCGTCCGGCCCCGAACTTCGACACCCTCGAGCCGAACGCCAAGATGTTCGAGACCGGCATCAAGGTCATCGACCTCCTCACCCCGTATCTGCAGGGTGGAAAGATCGGCCTCTTCGGTGGCGCCGGTGTGGGCAAGACCGTGCTCATCACCGAGATGATCCGCCGCGTGGCGCAGAACCACGGTGGCGTGTCCGTGTTCGCCGGTGTGGGCGAGCGCACCCGTGAGGGCACCGACCTCCGTCTGGAGATGCAGGAGTCCGGCGTGTACGAGAAGGCCGCCCTGGTCTTCGGCCAGATGGACGAACCGCCGGGCGTGCGCCTGCGCGTGGCGCTGTCGGCACTCACCATGGCCGAGTACTTCCGCGACGTGCAGAACCAGGACGTGCTGCTGTTCGTGGACAACATCTTCCGCTTCGTGCAGGCGGGCTCCGAAGTGTCGACCCTGCTGGGTCGTATGCCGTCGGCCGTGGGTTACCAGCCCACCCTCGCCGACGAGATGGGCCAGCTGCAGGAGCGCATCACCTCCACCCGTGGCCGTTCGATCACGTCGCTGCAGGCTGTGTACGTGCCCGCCGACGACTACACCGACCCGGCACCGTTCACCACCTTCACCCACCTCGATGCCACCACCGAGCTGAGCCGCCAGGTGGCCGCACTCGGCATCTACCCGGCCGTGGACCCGTTGGCCTCGACCTCCACCATCCTCGCTCCTGAGGTGGTAGGTCAGCGCCACTACGACGTGGCTCGTGGCGTGCAGGAGAACCTGCAGCGCTACAAGGAGCTGCAGGACATCATCGCCATCCTCGGTCTCGACGAACTGTCCGACGAAGACCGTCTCACGGTGTCGCGTGCCCGCAAGATCCAGCGCTTCCTGTCGCAGCCGTTCTACGTGGCCGAGGTGTTCACCGGTGTGTCCGGCGAAACCGTGCCCGTGGCCGAGACGGTGGAGAGCTTCGACGCCATCCTCCGTGGCGAGCTCGACGACGTCCCCGAGCAGGCATTCCTGAACGTCGGTGGTGTCGAGCAGGTGCTGGCGAAGGCCAAGGCCCTCCAGGAAGGCGCTGCCTGATCATGGCCAGTTTCACGGTCGAGCTGGTGTCGCCGGAGAAGGTCCTCTTCTCCGGCGAGGCCACGCAGGTCATCACCCGTACCTTGGGTGGTGGCGAGATCGCGTTCCTGCCCGGCCATGCGCCGTTTCTCGGTGCGCTCACCGAGAACCACACCCGCATCACGCTCGCTGATGGCAACGTCCTCGACGTGGCCGTCCACGGCGGGTTCGTGCAGGTCAGCGGCGACAAGGTGAGCATCCTCTCCGACGTGGCCGAACTCGGCGAGCAGATCGACCGCACTCGTGCGATCACTGCCAAGGAACGCGCCGAAGAGTCGCTGCGCAAGGAACACGATGCAGAAGCCGTCGCGGCCCTCAGCCGTGCGCACGCCCGCCTCAACGCCTCCGGCGGAATGGCCGGCCTCAACTCCGGCTCACACTGACCCGGTTCGGTCGGGTCTGCGCCCGGCGTAGCCTGCCCTCATGACGACCGCCTTCCCGTTCACGTCCGCGTTGGTCACTGGTGCGTCCAGCGGCATCGGCGAAGCAATGGCCGAGCTGCTCGGTGAGGCTGGCATTCCCACCGTGGTGGTGGCGCGCCGCACCGATCGACTGCAGGAACTGGCTGATCGGTTCGAGCACTTCGAAGTGCTCGCTGCTGATCTCACCACCCCGTCAGGTGTGGCGACGGTGGTGGCGCGTGTTGCCGACTCGGCGTTGCCGATCGACCTGGTGGTGAACAACGCCGGCTTCGGCACATCGGGCGACTTCATCTCGCTCGATCCGGATCGCCTTGCCGATGAGGTACGACTGAACATCGAGGCGCTCACCCGACTCAGTCATGCGGCGCTGGCGGCGATGGTGCCGCGTGGTCGCGGCTATCTCTTGAACGTCAGCAGCGTGGCCAGCTTTCAACCGGCACCGAAGCTGGCCGTTTACGCCGCCACGAAGGCGTACGTCACGAACCTCACCGAAAGCCTGCACGAAGAAGTGCGTGGCACCGGTGTGCACGTGACGGCACTGTGCCCGGGGCTCACCCGCACCGAGTTCCAGAGCGTCAGCAATAGCGACTCCTACGCGTCGCAGTACCCCACGTTCGCATGGCTCGAGGCCCGCGAGGTGGCCGAGGCGGCCCTACGCGACGTGGCCAAGGGCAAGGCACTCAGCGTGCCCGGTGCCATCTACAAGGGCATGGTGTCGGGCAGCAGCATCCTGCCCCGACGACTGGCCCGCCGACTCAGCGGTCTCGTGCAGCGCTGAGGGTCAGTAGTCGACGGAGGCGAAGCTAGCGAGCTTGTCGATGCGGTGGTTGGCGTCGATCATGCGCACCGTGCCGCTCTTGGAACGCATCACCAAGCTCTGGGTGCGAGCACTGGAGTGCGTGTAGCGCACCCCACGCAGCAGCTCGCCATCGGTGACACCCGTGGCGGCGAAGAAGCAGTTGTCGCCCATCACCAGATCGTTGGTGGTGAGCACCCGCGAGAGGTCGTAACCGAGGTCGATGGCGGCCTGGCGCTCGGCTGCGTCGCGCGGTGCGAGCAAGCCCTGAATCTCGCCGCCCATGCACTTCAGCGCGGCGGCTGCGGTGACGCCCTCGGGCGTGCCCCCCGTGCCGATGAGCACGTCGACGCCGGCCTCGGGCCACGACGTGGCGATAGCACCGAAGATGTCGCCGTCGGTGATGAGTTTCACACGAGCACCGCTGGAGCGGACCTCGGCGATGAGATCGGTGTGCCGATCGCGGTCGAGGATGACCACCGTGAGATCGCGCACGCTTTCGCCCTTGGCCTTGGCAATCCAGCGAAGGTTCTGCGTGGGTGTGGCCGTGATATCGATGGAGCCTGCGGCGTCTGGGCCGACAGCGATCTTGTGCATGTAGACGCACGGCCCGGGGTTGAACATCGTGCCCCGCTCGCTGACCGCGATCACCGCGATCGCATTCGCCCGGCCGAGCGCAGTGAGGGTGGTGCCATCGATGGGGTCGACGGCCACATCGGTGAGCGGCGCGGTGCCATCGCCCACGCGCTCGCCGTTGAACAGCATCGGGGCTTCGTCCTTCTCGCCCTCGCCGATCACCACGATGCCGTCCATCGGCACCGTGCTGAGCACGGTGCGCATGGCGTCGACGGCGGCGCCATCCGCCCCGTTCTTGTCGCCTCGACCGACCCAGCGTGAGGCGGCCAGTGCGGCGGACTCCGTGACACGGACGAGTTCCATCGCAAGGTTGCGATCCGGCTTCTGTGAATTGGCGATCATCACCCCCAACCGTAGTGCGTCGCGTCTGGATGGTCGTCATGTTCCGGCCCTCGCGGGGGCTTCGTGCGAAGAATGCGACTAGCGTTCGACCTGTGACCGACGACTGGAACCCCAACGACCCCGACGCGACGCGAGTGCACTACGACCTCGCGGCATGGTCGTTCGACCAGCAGGCCGAGTTGGCTGCCGATCTGGCCGAGGCCGGCGTGCCGCACACGTGGGAGGGTGCCGAGCTGGTGGTCCCCGAGCACGCCGAGCCCGATGCCGACGCGATCATCAATGCCGTCGAGGAACGCCTGGGCATCGTGTACGACGACGACGGCGATGTGGTCGGTGCGGCCGATATGAACGTCGTGGTGAAGGACGAAGTGCTGCCCGAGGCTGTGCAGTTGGAGGACGGGGCGGCGACCACCGAGTACGACCTCGACGACTGGTCCAGCGACGATCGTGACGCACTCACGCGAGCGCTCACACGGCAGGGGCACCCCTTCCGATGGGAAGACATGGTGCTGCTCGTGCGCACCGACGACGAGGCGCTCGTCGAGTCGCTCCTCGATCTTGTGGAGGCGGGCGACGATGCCGAGCTGGTGCCGGACCTCAGCGACGAGCATGCCGAGGACGACCGGCTGCCGTTCGAGACGCTCACCACGTTCTTCCTGGCTGGCGAGCGTCTGAAGCGCAACCCGCTCGATGCCGACGGAATCGAAGAACTGCTGGCAGCGGTAGAAGTGGCCGACCCGGCACGCCCCCCATACGGGGTGGATCCGCGGCTGTGGCTGCGCTCCTGCGAGTTGGCCGACGAGCTGGCGGGCGCCTTGGCAGACGGCGAACTGCCCGACGAAGAGGCTGCCCGCGAGGTCGCCGAGGAATTGCACGACCTGCTGCGCCCGTTCATCTGATGCTGCTCGCCGAGCTGCAGATCTGGCACACGCGCCCGGTCACTCCCACTCGGCGAATCGCTCTGGGGCACCTGGTGCTGCCCACCGACCCGGCGCCGGGGCTGGGTGGCGTGCTGCTGGCCGCAGTCGTCGCCGCCTATCTGCCGAACGTCGATGACGACCTCGTGCCCGACGTCGGCCGCCTCATCGATCAGGTGGTGCGCGGGCAGCGCATCGTGCAACCCCGTCTGCAACATCGCTACCAAGTCGACCGGCACGGTCTGGCGGTGAGTGTGCACCAGATGGTGGGCGATGCCGACCACGTGGAGTTCGATCTGCACTCCATGGGCCGGCCGTTGTCGCAGGTGCTCGGGGCTGTCTACGCACTCGAGCGGTTCAATGCCGACGTTCGCCGTCAGGTGGGTCCGGTGCTGCACCGCGCCATGCGCTGGAACGGCCCGATCGGCCCGTCGTTTGTTGCCGACATCACCGGGGTGCACCGCGCGGATCTGGTGGGTATCACCGACCCACGCGTCTGGGCGCTCGATCTACTCGGGTTCCCGATGGGCACCGCCAAGGTGTCGAAGAAGGATGTGATGGCTCGCTTCCGCTCGCGTTTACGCGAAGCCCACCCCGACCATGGCGGTGATGGGGCCGCAGCGGGCGTGGCCATCGAGCGACTCGGTGAGGCGCGACGGATCCTGCTGGAGCAGATGACGTGACGCGTCTGCTGCTGTTTCCCGGTTCGGGCAGCGACCGCAACCACGAGAGCTTGGTGGCCATCGAGCGAGCGGTACATCCCGTGCGAACGGACCGCATCGACTTTCCCTATCGCATCGCCGGACGTCGACCACCCGACCGCGCTCCGGTGCTGATGCAGGCAGTGCGCGATGCGGCCAAGGGCCTGCGTCGCAGCGGTCTGGTGCTCGGTGGCCGATCGATGGGCGGGCGGATCTGCTCGATGGTGGTGGGTGATGAGGAGCAACCGCTGCCCGTGAAGGGCCTCGTGCTGATCGCGTACCCGTTGCATCCGCCCGGAAAGCCGGATCGATTGCGCGTGGAGCACTTCGCCAGGCTGTCGGTGCCATGTCTGTTCGTGTCGGGTACCCGCGACACGTTCGGTACGCCGGATGAGTTACTGCAGTGGACCTCGACGATCCCTGGTGTCGTGACGCACCACTGGCTCGACCGCAAGGGCCACGACCTGAAGGGCTGCGACACGCAGATCGCCGACGTGGTGCGGCGCTGGTTGTCAGATCTCTGAGATTGCCGGGTCGCCGGGGTTCAGCGCCTCGAGTTCGAGATGTGCAGTCTCGGGGTAGTAGCGGTACGCCAAACATGCGGCAATCAGTTGCCCGATGCCCATGATGCCCATCACCTGTCCGAAGCTGTAGCCGTGATCGCGGGCCCAGCCGACCACGAGAATGCCCACGCTGCCACTGAGGAGCGCGGTCGTAGTGACGATGCCGTTCGCTCGTCCGCGGTTGCCGGTGGGGAACAGCTCGGCGCGGTACACCTGGTAGGCCGGATACGCGATCGCGGCGGTGAATCCTCCGATCAACGCGGCCACCCACATCGTGGTGCCGTGCGAGGTGAAGCCCACCACGACGCACGCCGTGGAGATCGGTGTGCACACCAGAATCACCGCCCGTCGGCCCACCGCATCGGCGATGCGGCCGCCGACGATGAGGCCCAGCGAAGCAGGTGTGCCGGTGAGCAGCGTGAACATCGCGATGCCGCCGCCGCTGTAGCCCCGAACGTCGTCGAGGTAGCGGTTCTGGAAGAACGACGCCGGTGCCACGAAGAGGTTGGCGGCGAGTGCCACTGCTGCCACCAGTGCCAGGCGACGCCGGTCGAGTGGCTGAGCAATGCGATGCACGGTTTCAAATCGGCGGGTCTCCATCAGACGCCGCATCAGACTGATGGCCACCGGAATCCAGATCAGCGACAGCAGGTAGATCAGTCGCCACCCATTCGGGCCGAGGTCGGCGAGTTTGAGGGCGCCCACCGCCACACCTGCGCCGAGTCCGGCGGCCAGGGCCAGCACGCTGACCGCATAGGCGCGACTGTTGCGCGGCATGTCCTCCGCTGCCGCCACGCTTGCCAGCAGCGCCAATGCGATGCCGAGCGGCCGGCCCACCGTTTGTGAAGCGACGAGCACCCAGAAGTTCGGGGCAAGCGCGCCAAGAGCGCAGAGCACCGGCGCCAACCACGCGGTGAGGATGATCGTGCGCCGTCGACCGAGGCGGTCGGCGAGGATGGCAAAGGGGAGTGTGATGATGACGCCGAGTCGAACGATGGCGCCGCCGAGACCCTGCCCCCGGTCGGTGATACCGAAGGCATCGGCTGCAAAGTTCGCGGTTTGCGTGAACAGCGTGTTGGCGAACGTGGCGACCATGGAGGCCATCGCCAGCAACGCCAGCGTGGAAGCCTGTCGCTCGCTCAGCCGGTCGGGAGGCGCCCACCATGGGCTCGGTGTCCCAGCCGCTCGACGGTGCCGCAACGACCGGCGGATGGGTAGCGCGAACAGCCATCCGAACCAGGGGATGCGAAGCCGGTACGTCGTGGTCTCGCGTACCTCGCCGGGGGCGGTCTCCACCGTGCGTCGATAGGTGTGGAATGGGCCGAGTGCCTGGTCGAAGCAACCGTCCCCAAGGTCCGACTCTTCGAGGATGTCGGAGCGCGGTGTGGTGGCCGCATGCGCTTCGGGCGACCCGTGCGGCCACGCCATCGTGAGGGTGTGTTCGCGGCCGCGCACGGCTCGGAGGTTACCGGCAGTGGTGACAGCACCACGGTGCTCCGGCCCGGCATACTTGACCCCACGATGACCGACGAGCCGCGCATTCTCATCCGCCGGGCAGGCCCGCTACAGGGTGAGGTCACCATTCCGGGCGCCAAGAACTCGGTGCTGAAGTTGATGGCGGCCACCCTGTTGGCCGACGGTGAGTACACGCTCACGAACGTCCCCGACATCGCCGATGTGGGCATCATGGCCGACCTGCTGGCAGCGATCGGTGTGTCCAGCGAAGTGCTGGAACCTGGAACGCTGCGGCTCGTCAACCGCGGGGACATCACGCCGGTCGCGCCGTACGAACTGGTGGAACGCATCCGCGCCAGCATCAACGTGCTGGGTCCACTGTTGGGCCGTTTCGGCCGGGTCTCGCTGTCGTTGCCCGGTGGCGACGACTTCGGCAGCCGGCCCATCGACATGCACCTCAAGGCACTCGAGGCGATGGGCGCTGTGTTCGAGTTCCGTCACGGTGTGGTGGAGGCCACGGCGGATCGTCTGCATGGCGCGTCGATCACCCTCGAGTTCCCCAGCGTTGGCGCCACAGAGAACATCCTCACTGCCGCGGTGTATGCCAAGGGAACGACGGTGCTCGACAACGCTGCTCGAGAACCCGAGATCGGCGACCTGTGCAGTTTCCTCGTGGGTATGGGAGCCCAGATCGAGGGCATCGGCACGTCCACGCTCACCATCCACGGCGTGGAACCGGGTGAACTGAAGGCCATCACCCATGCAGTCGTGGCCGACCGCATCCAGGCCGCCACCTATGTGGCTGCCGTTGCGGTCTGCGGCGGCGAGGTGGTGTTGCGCGGCGCTCGCGCCGATCACATGGACATGCTGCTGCGTCGGTTCCACGACATGGGCCTGGTGGTCACGTCGGCCGGGATCGGCCCCGACGCCAGTTTGGCGGTCTTCGCTCCGCAGCGACTTCGGAGCGTCGATGTGGCCACGCTGCCCTACCCGGGCATCGCCACCGACTACAAGCCACTGATCGTCACCATGCTCAGCGTTGCCGACGGTGTGGGCATCGTCACGGAGAACCTGTATCCCGGTCGGTTCCGCTACGTCGAGGAACTACAGCGTCTCGGTGCCGACATCCGCGCCGATGGGCATCACGCGGTCGTCCGTGGTGTCGCCCAATTGAGTGGTGCGCCGGTGCGGGCGCCCGACATTCGTGCCGGTGCCGCGCTGGTGGTGGCGGGTCTTGCCGCCGATGGTGAGACGTCGATGACCGGCGTGCATCACGTGGACCGCGGCTACGACGACCTGGTGGGTCGCTTGGCGTCGCTGGGCGCCGACATCGAACGCATCGACTGACTGCGTCGACTGATGGTCGACCGGGTGACGCCCGGTTCAGGCGTCGGTGTGGGGCTTGTTGCTCTTCACGCGCTTCTTGGCCAGGAAGAGCAGCGCAGCGATGATGGCGATCGGCCCGAGGACGAGGAGGATCTCGTCCCATCCACCTTGGTGCGCCAACATGGTCGTCAGACTACTTCGATGACGAGGAGAACGTCCTCGGTGACGTGGCTCTCGACCTCGTAGGTGCCGGGTTCGTCGATGGTGAAGTTCAGCGTCGCCATCACACCCTGGTCGGCCTTCTGCTCGAGGTCGATGCCATGCACGTGGTACTCGTCGGCGGCATTCGGATTGGTGATGTTCAGCGTGATGTCGGCGCCGGCCTTCACCTTCTCCACCCGCTCAGGGCCGCTGTCCGTGCCGACCACGACATCGATCTGGGCTGGGCCGTCGATGGCGGTGGCGGGAGGATCGGTGGCTTCGGGAACGGCCGCCGTGGTGACCGATGCAGCGTCCGTGGTGACGGATGCGGCAGCGGTGGTGTCGGGGGCTGCGGCTGTGCTGGATGTGTCGGTGGCAGCGCTGTCGCTGCATGCAACAGCGGTAAGGGCGAGTACGGACACCAGGGTGAGGTTGCGCAGAGTTCTCATGTCGCTTTCCGAGGCTAGAGGCTGGTTCAATGGTCGCTCCAGCACTCACGAAAGTTCCCGCCGACCGATCATGCGAATGCAAGTCGAAGAAACGATCGAGATCATCCGGCCTGCGCTGCAGGCCGACGGCGGCGACATCGTGCTGCGCGATGTCGACGAATCCACCGGCATCGTGTACGTCACCCTGGTCGGAGCGTGTGGCACTTGCCCCACCAGCACGGTCACGCTGAAGGCCGGTGTCGAGCGCATCATGCGCGATCGCATCGACGGTGTGCACGAAGTGATCAATGTCGCCGACCCTGAACTGGTGGCCCCCGAATGAGTCGACGTTCGTTGCCGGTCCCGGCCCTGTTCGATGCCGCCCTCGGTGGCGATCGGGCCTCGCTCGCCCGTCTGCTGTCGTTGGTGGAACGCGGGGAGGACGACGCTCGAGAGATCGGTCGCATCTCGTATCCGAAGTCGGGCAACGGCTACACGGTGGGGCTCACCGGCGCTCCCGGTGCCGGCAAGAGCACCCTCACCTCCGCCACCATCGGCCACATTCGTTCGCTCGGCGAGGAGGTGGCGGTGCTGGCCATCGACCCGTCATCCCCCTTTACCGGAGGTGCCATCCTCGGCGATCGCGTGCGCATGCAAGACCATGCCACCGACCCGGGCGTCTTCATCCGTTCCATGGCCACCAGAGGCCACCTCGGTGGTCTCTCGCTGGCCACGCCGGAGGCGGTGCGACTGCTCGATGCGGTCGGAAAGCGCTGGATCCTGGTGGAGACCGTGGGTGTGGGACAGGTGGAGGTGGAGATCGCCGGCAAGGCCGACACCACGGTGGTGGTGGTGAACCCGGGCTGGGGCGACTCCGTGCAGGCGAACAAGGCCGGTCTGATGGAGATTGCCGACGTGTTCGTGATCAACAAGGCCGACCGCAAAGGCACCGAGGAAACCCGTCGCGATCTGGAGCAGATGCTCGAACTCAGCGACCTCGCCCACGACGCCTGGCGTCCGCCGATCCTGTCGGTCATCGCTACGGAGAAGCAGGGTGTGGATGTGCTCTGGACCACCGTCATGGCGCACCGCGACCACATTGTCTCCACCGGCGAACTCGCTCGTCGGCGCGAGTTCCGCCTCCGTGAGGAACTCCGCGAGATCGTCGCCCGTCGGCTCGAGCAACGTGCCCGAGAGATCGTGACGGGCGAGCGGTGGGCCGAACTCCATGTCGGTGTGGTTGCTCACACCATCGACCCCTGGTCGGCCGCCGACGAGATGCTGCGTTCGGTCGGGGCCTGAGCCCGCCCCTGGCCTCGCTAGGGTTCAGGGGATGGGTGAACTGGTAGTGGTCGAACGCCGTGACGATGGCGTGGCCGTCGTCACATTGAACAATCCGAAGGTGAACGCGCTCTCGCAGGCGATGTTGGCCGACCTGCTGGCGGTGGCGGAGGACCTCACCGCGAACCCACCCGGCGCGGTGGTGGTGACGGGTGGCGATCGACTTTTCGCCGCGGGAGCCGACATCAGCGAGTTCGGTGGCCCTGCGGAGGGTCGGGCCATCGCCGAAGGCTTTCATCGGGCGCTCGACACACTGGCGGCCGTTCCCCGATTCGTCATTGCTGCGGTTTCGGGCTATGCGCTCGGCGGTGGGTGTGAAGTCGCGCTGGCGTGCGACTATCGCATTGCGTCCGAGCGCGCCGTGTTCGGCCAGCCCGAGATCCTGCTCGGCATCATTCCCGGCGGTGGGGGCACGCAACGCCTTGCCCGCGCCGTTGGGGCCAGCCGTGCCAAGGAGATGATGATCACGGGTCGTCAGGTGAAGGCCGACGAAGCGTTGCGCATCGGTTTGGCCGACGAAGTCGTGCCGCCCGAAGCACTGCACGAACGGGCGCTCGCGCTGGCCGCCGAGGTCGCCAAGGGCGCTTCGGAGGCGCAGAGCTTGGTGAAGCGAGCGGTGGACGAAGGGTTGAACACCGACCTTGCGGGTGGCCTCCGGCTGGAGCGTGGCCTGTTCGAGTTGGTCTTCCATACCGACGACAGCCGTATCGGTGTGCAGAGCTTCCTCGAGCACGGGCCGGGCAAGGCCACCTTTACCGGCCGCTGATGGTGTGAGCACCGGCGACCACGCCCCACGGGAGTACCAACCCGCCCTCGACGGCCTGCGCGGCGTGGCGGTGACCTTGGTGCTGCTGTTCCACGGTGGTTTCTCGTGGATGACGGGCGGCTACGTGGGCGTGTCGGTCTTCTTCACGCTGTCGGGCTTTCTCATCACCGGCTTGCTCCTGGCAGAGCACGACGGCAGCGGCCGGTTGTCGCTGCGTGGCTTCTATGCACGACGCGTTCGGCGTCTGTTGCCAGCGAGTCTGTTCTGCCTCGCTGCCGTAGCGGTGTTGGCTGCGTTCGGTGAGTTCGGTGGACTGCCGCACCTGCGCCGCGATCTGCTGGCGGCTCTGCTGCAGGTGGCCAACTGGAACGCTCTGGTCGGAGGTAGCAGCTACGCCGACCTGATCGCTCGCAATGCCGGCTCGTTGGGGCCTGTCGATCACTTCTGGTCGCTCTCGGTGGAAGAGCAGTTCTACTGGGTGTGGCCGCTGGCCTGCGCATGGCTGCTCACGCGTGCGAGGCACGCTCGCACGGTGCGACGGGTGTTGGTGGGCGGTGCCGTGCTGGCCGTTGCTGCGGCGTTCGGGGTGGCCGCCGTCTGGGGTCCCGACGCTGCGTACTGGGCCACCCCCGCTCGGCTTGGAGAGATCCTGGTGGGTGCTGCACTGGCGGCACTGCTGTATGGCCGTGTGGTGAGCGGTCGTCTCGTGGCGTGGCTCGGGGCGGTTGGCCTGTTGATCGTGCTGTGGGCTGCGGTGGCGTGGCCGGCCGATCGTGGTCCGGCGTACAGCGGTTGGCTGGGTGTGTTCGCCCTTGCTTCGGCGGCAGTGATTCTGGGTCTGCAGGTACCGGGCGTGTTGCGGTCCGCGTTCAGCTTTCGCCCAGTGGTACACCTCGGACGCATCAGCTATGGCGTGTACCTCTATCACTGGCCGGTGTACGCGCTGATCACGGACAGCAGACTCGGTGCTGATGGTTGGGTGTTGTTCGTGGTTCGTATGGCCGTCACCCTTGCGGTGGCAGAGGCCTCGTTCCGATTCCTCGAGCAGCCGATTCGGCATGGTGGCGGCGCGCCTGCCCTGCTGGCCCGACGCGCCGTGATGGCCATGGCGGTCGTTGCTGCGTTGGCGATGATCGTGGTGCCCGTGCCGGCTCCTGTGTTCAGCGGCTCAACGGATGTGCCGGCCACCTTCGCCCCTGCGACCGCCGCGAGTTCCAGCCCGGCCAGTTCCAGCCCAGCCAGTTCCAGCACGGTCGCGCCGAGTGTCACCGCTCGCCCGGTCCCTTCGTCCACGGTTCCGGTCACCTCAGCGCTGGCGCACCCACCCACCACCGATTCGGGCCCGCCTCGGCGGGTGCTGTTGCTCGGCGACTCCACCGGGGTGGCGTTGGCCGAGGGCTTGTACCGGTGGGCGGGTGAACGACCTGATCAGGTGCAGGTGGCGTCGCTGGCGCGCTTGGGCTGTGGCCTGGTGCGCAACTCGTCGATGTATGGCGACGGCGGCGACCGATTTCGAGCCAACTGTGACCATGCCTTCGACGTGGAGTTGCCGAACATCATCCGCGGTGGGGTGCCCGACATCGTCGCCATCATGGTGACGTT